>NZ_JBFANZ010000030.1:0-61996 GCF_040659735.1 Micromonospora sp. NPDC049679 | reverse complement strand
GCGCGCTCATTCTGATCGCGATCCTGAGCTTCGCGGTGCGTGGCTTCACCCTGGGCCGCGCAGGCGCACACGCCCGGGCAGCCGAAGACCTACGACCTGACCGTGCTGGGCACGTCCGACACGCACGGCAACGTCTACAACTGGGACTACTACAAGGACAGCGAGTACGACGACAGCAAGCAGAACGACGTCGGCATCGCGAAGCTGGCCACCCTGGTCAACCAGATCCGTCAGGAGCGGCGTGGCAAGGCGACGCTCGTGCTGGACGCCGGTGACACCATCCAGGGCACGCCGCTCGCCACGTACTACGCCAAGCAGGAGCCGATCACCTCCACCGGCGAGAAGCACCCGGTGGCGCGTGCGATGAACGTCATCGACTACGACGCGGTGACGCTGGGCAACCACGAGTTCAACTACGGCCTGCCGCTGCTCGACCTCTGGATCCGGCAGCTCGGCTTTCCGGCGCTGGCCGCCAACGCCGTCAACGCCCGCAGCGGCCGCCCCGCCTTCCTGCCGTTCGTGATCAAGAAGGTCTCCCTCGGCCACGGCGCGCCGACCCTGCGGGTCGGCATCCTCGGCCTGACCAACCCCGGCGTCGCGATCTGGGACAGGGGCAACGTCGAGGGCAAGCTGCGCTTCGAGGACATGGTCAGCACCGCCGCCAAGTGGGTCCCGGTGATGCGTCGGCTCGGCGCGGACATCGTGCTCGTCTCGGCGCACGGCGGCGACAGCGGCACCTCCAGCTACGGTCCGGAACTGCCCAACGAGAACCCGTCGGCGCTGATGGCGCAGCAGGTGCCGGGGATCGACGCGATCCTGATGGGTCACGCGCACGTCGAGATCGCGGAGAAGTTCGTCGCGAACACCAAGACCGGCGAGCAGGTGCTGCTGGCCGAACCGTCGAAGTGGGGTCAGCGGCTGACCCGGATGGACTTCGCGCTGGCCCGCGAGAACGGACGCTGGAAGATCACCAGCAAGCGCGGCACGATGCTCAACACCAACACGGTGGTCGAGGACCCGAAGGTGCTCGCCGCGGTCCGGGCGCAGCACGCCAAGACGGTCGCCTACGTCAACCAGGTGGTGGCGCAGTCCTCGGTGGAGCTCTCCGCGGAGGAGTCGCGCTACAAGGACACCCCGATCCTCGACTTCATCAACAAGGTGCAGACCGACACGGTCACCGCGGCCCTGGCCGGCGGCCAGTACGCCGGCCTGCCGGTGCTGTCGATCGCCGCGCCGTTCAGCCGTACCGCGCTCTTCCCCGCCGGGGACGTCAAGATCCGCGACGTGGCCGGGCTGTACGTCTTCGACAACACCCTCGAGGCCGTCGTGCTCAGCGGCGCGGAGGTGAAGGCCTACCTGGAGTACTCGGCGAAGTACTTCCGGACCTTCGGCCCCGGCGCTCCGATCGACCCGGCGCAGATCAGCGACCCCGCGGTGCCGGACTACAACTACGACATCTTCTCGGGGCTCGACTACGACATCGACATCAGCAAGCCGGTCGGGCAGCGCATCACGCGGCTCGTGCACCCCGGCACGGGTGCCGCGGTGGGCGACAACGAGCAGTTCGTCGTCGCGGTGAACAACTACCGGCGCAGCGGTGGCGGTGCCTTCCCGGGCATCGTGAAGACGCAGGTCTACAACGAGCAGCAGGAGATCCGCCAGCTGCTGATCGACTGGGCGCAGGCCAAGGGCGTCATCGACCCGGCCGACTTCTACCAGCCCAACTGGAAGCTGGTCCGCGAGGGCGTACCCGTGTTCTGAGCCGGTGAAGGCGGTGGCCGGCGCGCGCGCCGCGCCGGCCACCGCGGCGGGTGAGCATCCATCCGCCGCACGTCGGCTTCACCCCCGGCCGACGGCATACGGGTGAGCTGCCCGGGTATCCCCCGGCTCCGGACGAGTCACAGGGGGACCAGATGTCTCGCGTAGCCCGCTCGGGGATCGCCGCCGTCCTGGTGGCGCTCGCCCTTCTACCCGCCGCCGCGGCACAGGCCGCCCCGGCGTCCCGCTCGGACGTGCCGGAGCAGGACAAGCTGTTCCTGCAGAGCGCGCACCAGTCGCACCTGGCCGTGATGGAAGCGGGCAAGCTGGCCGAAGAGAAGGCCACCAGCATGCCGATCCGCGATTTCGGCATCCGCCTGGTCAACGACCACGCCGAGCTCGACAGGAACCTGAGCGGGGCAGCGTCGAAGCTGCGCGTGTCGCTGCCCGCCGGACCCACCGAGACGCAGCAGGCCGCGCTGGAGCAGCTGAGAGCCGCCGAGGGTACGGAGTTCAACGCGCAGTTCGTCCTGACCGAGCAGGAGGAGCATCTGCGGGTACGGCAGACGGCGGAGACGGAGATCGCCCAGCGTTCCTCGGACGCGCGGGCGAAACGGGTCGCCAAGGAGAGCCTGCCGGTGCTGCAGGCGCACGAGGACGCGCTCCGGGACCTGTCGCAGAGCCTCGGCATGTCCACCGCCGGGAGCCCGTCCGCGGCGCCCGAGCCGAGTCCCACCGCCGCCACGCCGTCGCCCGCGGGCAGCGGCGCCGGGGGAACACCGAGCCCGGCCGGCAGTTGACCGGGCGACATCGACCCTCCACTCCGCGCGGGTGAATGTCATGACCCAGTCGGACGCGCTCGGCGAGCTGCTGCGCAGCGGAGCTCACGCCTCGCCGTCGTCGTCCCCGGTCAGCAGGAAGTCGGGTCGGTCCGCCCGCCACTGCGGCAGGTCCATCGAGTTCAGCACGGAGATCAGCTTCTTCTCCTCGTAGCTGAAGTGCGTCTCCATGATGGCCGACAGGCCCTCCAGCTCCGCCCGCACGCGCGCCGCGGCCGCCGGATCCGGGTCCGTCGGGAGGCTGCGCAGCAGATTCTCCAGATTGCCCAGGATCCAGTCGATCCGGTTGTGGTCGCTCTTCAGCTCGGTGATCACCGTGCGCAGTTCGGGGAACTCGTCGGCGATCAGTGGGAAGGCCCCGCCGTCCTCGCCGCTGTGGTGGCGCGTGAGCGCCGAGCAGAAGGTGAGGCAGTGTGCCCGCAGGTCCCGCGGTGGGAGACCCTCGCCGGCGAAGTAGGCATCGACGTTGTCGCGGAGGTCCTCCAGCTGTTCGCGCAGCCAGATGTGCACCTCGATCAACTGGTTGCCGAACGCGGTGAGACGACCGCTCGCCTCGAAACGTGAACTCATGCACTTCCCGGGATCGGATGTCTCCGCGTCGGTACATCGCGGACGGACGATCCAGTATCCCCGGTGCGGTCCCGGGTGGCAGACCCCAAGCGCCGGGCCCGAGACGGAGCGTCCACTCGTCGTCGGTGAAGCGCTCGGGGGACGGATCAGCTGTGGCCATCGCGACCTCCGCGACCCGCTGCCATCGTCTGCCCCTCGGGAACGTCGGCGACAATGGCCGGTGCCGCCGGGTCAGGCGCGGACGTGCTGCGGCAGGCTCGGCGCCGGCTCCCCGCGCGGGTCGGTGTCGGCCGCCGGTGCGGCCAGCAGCGTGGTGAGCTCCGCGGCCGGCATCGGCCGGGCGAAGTGGTAGCCCTGGGCCTGCGGGCAGTTGAGCTCGCGCAGCTGGCGCGCCTGCGCGGCGTCCTCGACCCCCTCCGCGACCGGGGACAACCCGAAGGTCCGGGCGATCTGCAGGACGGCCTCGGCGACCATGCCGCCGTTCACCCCGTTCATCGTGTGCACGAACGACTTGTCGATCTTGACGGAGTCGACCGGGAGGTTGGCGAGGTGGTTGAGCGAGGAGTAGCCGGTGCCGAAGTCGTCGAGGGCGATCCGCACGCCGAGCGCCCGCAGCGCGCCGAGCACCCGGGCCGCGCCCGCGACGTCGGTCAGGATGACCGTCTCGGTCAGCTCGAGGGTCAGCAGGTTCGGCGGGAACCCGGTCTGGGCGAGCGTGGCCCGGACCTGCGGGACCAGCGCCGGATCGGTCAACTGACTGGCCGAGAGGTTGACGTTGAGTTCGAATCCCGGGTGGGTCTGCTGCCAGCGCTCGGCCTGGCTGCACGCCTCGCGCAACACCCATGCTCCCAGCTCCGGGAGCATGCCGATCGCCTCGGCGAGCTCCAGGAAGGCCGGCGGCGCCAGAACGCCGAGCGTCGGGTGGCGCCAGCGCAGCAGCGCCTCGACGCCCACGATCGCCTCGCCGTCGAGCGCGACGATCGGTTGGTAGTAGAGCGCGAACTCGCCCCGTGGCAGCGCCTGACGCAGCTCGGTCTCCCGCTGCCGCCGGTCCTCGTCCACTGTGTGCACCGCGGGATCGAACCGGCACAGCCGCCCCTTGCCGTCCGCCTTCGCCTGATAGAGGGCGAGGTCGGCATGGCGGAGCAGCGTGTCGATGTCCTCCGTACGGCCACGGGTCACCGCGACACCGGCGCTCGCGTGCATGGTCAGCGGGGTGCCGGCGACCGGCAGCGGCACGGCGAGTTCGCGCAGCATGCGCGCCGCGGTCGACTCGCTCTCCCCGGGGTCGGTGCGATTCGTCAGGAGGACGACCAACTCGTCCCCGCCGAGCCGCGCCACCAGATCATCGCCGTGCGCGCCGGCGCGGAGCCGGTCCGCCATCGCCACCAGCAGTTCGTCGCCGGCGGCGTGGCCGAGCGTGTCGTTGACGTCCTTGAACCCGTCGAGGTCGATCAGGATCACCGCGGTGAACGCGTCGTCGGCCGCGGTCGCGAGCGCCGCGGTGGCACGCTCGATGAACATGGGACGGTTGGCCAGCCCGGTCAGCGCGTCGTGGTACGCCTGATGGGTCAGACGTTCCCGCTGCTCACCCAGGTCCCGCAGGAGGACCTGGTTGGTCCGCAGGCTGAGGAACTGCCGCAGCAGCACCAGTCCCCCGGTGCCGAGCAGCACCCAGAGCAGCACCGGCCCGAGCGAACCGACCCGGGCCAGCAAGCCGATCGCGACGCCGAAGCCGAGCGCCAGTGGCACGTAGGGCAGAAGCGCCCAGCGCGTCGATGCCTGCTCGGACTCGATCGAGGCGACCGGCGGCAGCGGGTAGCGGCTGGCGAGCGCGATCAGCATGGTGGCGCTGAGGAAGCCGGCGCCGACGCCCCACGCGTACCAGGGTCGTCCGGCGGCGTCGTTCGCCAGGTCCAGCAGGGTGCTCGCGGCCAACACGAGCATCGCGGAGGCGAGCAGCGTCAGCGCGTGCGAGCCACGGGGCACGCTGCGCGAGAGCAGCACGACGGCGATCGCCGCGGTCACGATCTCCAGGCCCGGCAGGAGCACGATGAGCCACAACTCGCCCGGTTCGGCCCGGGCGACGAGCGGGGCGAGACAGAAGTGCCACGCGACGAAGAAGAGTGAGCCGACGATGATGGCGCCGTCGAGCAGGCGGCGCATCCGCACGGCCGGATCCCCGGCGGCCGGGGAGCAGAGCAGCAGGGCGGTGGGGGCGGCGACGAGCGCCACCACGCCGCAGAGCGCGTTGGCCCAGAGCGGCAAGGTCCAGGAGCTGAGCAGCTCGTCGAGCACGTACAGGGCGAGGTTGAGGCTCCACGCGGCCACCGAGGCGGCGGCGAGGCTGCGGCCGAGCCATTCGCGGCCCCGTCGGCCCCGCGCCTGCCGCGCGAAGCCCACCACGCCGTAGGCGGCGACCGCGACGGTCAGCCCGTTGACGCCGATGGTGCCGACCCAGGACGGCAGCCAGAGGAGGGCCGCCTGCCCGGCGGCCGCGATGATGATTATCGCCGCCACCCGTCGTCCGGTCCTCGCCATTCGCACACCTCCGGTCACCTCATCGGTATATCCGGCGAACAGCTGAGGAGTTATCGCGAGACACAATCATCGCCATAAATCGACGATTTCGGGCATATTGCCCGAGTCTTCCACCTCGGAATTCGTCTCGTCCGTGTTCGTGGCCGACGAGTCGTTGGGCGGTCTCGGCGCCTACGTGCGGCGCTGAGACGCCACGCCCGGCTCCTTTGTCGCCACCACCCGGCCGTCGTCGGCCTGGCGGCGCGTCGCCCCCTGCCGGTCGAGAAGTTCGAGCAGCGGCACGGCGACCCGCCGGGTGGTGCCCAGCGCCTGCCGGGCCTGGCTGAGCGTGAACGGCTGCGGCAACCGCGCCAGCACACGCAGCGCCTCGTCCACCGCCCCCGGCAGCAGCACGATGCCGTCGGCCAGGCGCAGCAGCGCGCCGGCCCGCACGGCCGCGCCGATCTCCCGCTGACCGAGGCCGAGCTCGGCGAGCCGGGCCGCCTCCGGCGCCAGGAACGGCCGGTCCGCGAGGTCGGCGCGGACCCGCTCGACCGCCCGGACCACCCCGTCGGGCAGCGCGGTGGCGGTCCCGGCCACGGCGACCCGGCCCGCCCGGGTCACCAGCGGCGGGGCCACGAGCGCCTCGACGAGGGACCGCTCCGGCAGGTCGAGAAGCTGCCGCAGCGCGTCCACCGGCATCCCCGGCTCGAGCGGATGCTCGCGGCCGTACCGGGCCACCTCGCCGAGCAGCCGGCGACGCAGCGCGCGCCAGTGTTCCGGGTCGGCCAGCCAGTCACCGGCCACGGGCGCCGCCGAGACCGGCACGCCCATCCGGGCGAGATCGGCACGGCGGGCCAGACCCCGGCGACGCAGTTCGTCACGCTCGTCCGGACGACCGTCCATCGTGGCCAGGGTCAGGGCGCGGCTCGCGGCCGCGCCGCGCCGCCCCAACGGCGGGGGTACGACGTCGAGCACGGTCACGCCGCCGGCCACGTGATGGCGGCCCGGGTCGCGCAGCAGCGCCCGGTCGCCGACGCGCAACGGCAGCGGCCTCGACAGCCGTAGCCGGGCGGTGTCCACGCCGAGCGGCCGCACCCGCGCGGTGACCGCGGCCGACCCGAGATGCAGCGTGACCTCGGCCGGCAGGTCGGCCACCGGGTCGCCGTGCAGCCGGACGTCGAGCAGGTCGGTGGTGTGGAACCGGCCCGGCGTCAGCAGGGCGTCGCCGCGGCGTACCTGGTCGCGCTCGACGCCGCGCAGGTTGACCGCGACGCGCGCCACCGCCGGCACCGCAGCGGCGGTCGCGCCCAGCGACTGCAGCCCCCGCACCCGCACCCGCCGCTGCGTCCCCGCGAGCTCCAACTCGTCGCCGACCCGCAGCTCCCCGGCGCCGAGCGTGCCGGTGACCACGGTGCCGCTGCCCCGGATCGTGAACGAGCGGTCGACCCACATCCGCACCGGCGCCGACGGGTCGGGCGCGGGCAGCCGGGTCACCAGCCGGTGCAACGCCGCGCGCAGCTCCGGCAGCCCGTCCCCGGTCGCGCCGCTGACCGCCACCACCTCGACGTCGCCGAGCGAGGTCTTCGCGATCTCCGCCCGGGCCTGCTCGGCCGCCGGGCCGGGATCGGCGAGGTCGGCGCGGGTCACCGCGAGCAGCCCGTGTCGGACGTCGAGCGCGTCGAGGGCGGCGAGGTGCTCGGCGGACTGCGGCATCCAGCCACCGTCGGCGGCGACGACGATCAGCGCGGCGGGGACGGAACCGACCCCGGCCAGCATGTTCGGCACGAACCTTTCGTGGCCGGGGACGTCGACGAACGCGACGGCCTCGCCGGTCGGCAGGGCGGTCCAGGCGAACCCGAGGTCGATGGTCATCCCCCGGCGCCGCTCCTCCGCCCACCGGTCGGGTTCCATTCCGGTGAGCGCGCGCACCAGCGTCGACTTACCGTGGTCGACGTGGCCGGCGGTGGCGATGACGTGCACGTCAGACCGCCGGCGCGCAGGGCGCGAGCCGCAGGACGGCGTCGCGCACCAGGTCGTCCATGGTGGGCGGAACACACCGCAGGTCCAGCAGGCAGCGGCCCCGCTCCACCCGCCCGAGCACCGGCGGCTCGCCGAGGCGCAGCGCCGTCGCGTACCGCTCGGGGAGCGCGACCGCCCACGACGCCAGCTCCACGCCGGGCGCGCCGCCGCCACCGACCACGGCCGCGGCGGCGACGACCTCGGCCTTGTGCCCGGCGGCCGAAACCTCGTCGCGCAGCCGTTCGGCCCGGTCCCGCAGCGCCCCGGGCGACGCGCGCAACGCCCGCCACGTCGGCGTCTCCGGCCCCTGCAGCGTGGCGTCGAGCGCGGCGAGGGTCAGCTTGTCGACCCGCAGCGCGCGGGCGAGCGGGTGCCGGCGCAGCCGCTCGACCAGCTCGGCCCGGCCGAGGAGCAGCCCCGCCTGCGGGCCGCCGAGAAGCTTGTCGCCGCTCGCCGTGACCAGCGCGGCGCCGGCCCGCAGGGTGGACGCCGCGTCGGGCTCGTCGGGCAGGAGCGGATCGGGGGCGAGCAGCCCGGAGCCGATGTCGACGACGACCGGCACGTCCAGGGTCGCCAACTCCGCGACCGGCACGGCCGAGGTGAAGCCGTGGACCACGAAGTTGGACGGGTGGACCTTGAGTACGAAGCCGGTCCGTGGTCCGATCGCCGTCGCGTAGTCGGCGAGCGCGGTCCGGTTGGTGGTGCCGACCTCGCGCAGCCGTGCGCCGGTGGACTCCAGCAGGTCGGGGAGGCGGAAGCCGTCGCCGATCTCGACCAGCTCCCCGCGACTGACGATGATCTCCCGGTCGGCGGCGAGCGCGGTCGCGGCGAGGACGAGCGCGGCGGCGCCGTTGTTGACCACGTGCACCGCCCCGGCGTCCGGGACCGCCGCGGCGAGCGCCTCCATCGTGCCCCGGCCGCGCCGCGCCCGCCGACCGGTCACGAGATCCAACTCGACGTCGGTGTGCCCGGCGGCCGCGACCACCGCATCGACCGCGGCGGGCGACAGCGGCGCGCGGCCGAGATTGGTGTGCAGCACGACCCCGGTGGCGTTGACCACCGGGCGCAGCCCGCCCGGGCGCGCCGGCAACGCCGCGACGGCGTGTGCCACGACCTCCTCCGGCGCGATCTCGCCGCGCCGCGCGAGCTCCTGCGCCGAACCCACCGCTGTCTTGACCCGCGCGCGCCCCAACGTCCGCGCCGCGGTGGCCAGGCGGGGGTCGGAAAGCACCACGTCGGTGCGGGGCACGCGCCGACGGGGATCCGCCGATCCGACCGCCATGCGTCACCTTCCGCTGCCGTTTCGCGGAGGCGGACGGGAATCGAACCCGCCCGGCCCGGATCCCGGGCCACACCGGTTTTGAAGACCGGGAGGGGCACCAGCCGCCTGAACGCCTCCAACAGCCTCTGACCTGCGAAAACTCTCGCGGGAACGAAGCCATTGCCAGCCACCCTATCAACATCAACCGGCGTATGCCCGGCCGTTGGTGGATCACCATCCACGGTTCTCCGCTGTTCCCCACAGTTTCTGCCCCGAGCGGCGCAGATGCGTGCCGTTCTCCACGAGGTTCGAACCGTCCCGGCCATGACCAACAAGCGAGCTCGTTTGAGCCGCACGGCGTGACCCCTCTCCCTTCCCCGCGCGGACGAGGCCTCGGCCGACGATCGGGTTCGGTGGGTGGACTACGTGTCCTACCACGCCGACGAAATGGCGCTCACGCACAGGCACGCCAAGACCCGCGAGGCGCGGCATGAGGCGCTTCGTCACGTGGTCCGGACTCTGGTAGGGACGGCACCGCGTTCGCTCGGCCCGGGCTGCGACTGCCCGGTGCCGAGGTACTCGCCGCCGGTGAGTGGCTTCACGCCCACTCGGAGTTCGTCGCGGAGCTCACGGTGGCGGGTGTCGAGCGCGTCCTCGACGACTTCGACGTGGACGGTAGCCGGGTACCGCCGAACAGCAGCGGCCGCCGGACGGATCCGGCGGCCGCTGCCGGCACCGGCGTCAGCGCCGGCGGGGGAGCCTGCGAGCCCGATCGCGGCGCGAAGGTGTTGCCGGGTCGGCGACGACGCCGGCGGTCTGGGCCCGGAACTCCAGCTGCACGCTGGTGTCCAGTCGGGCGGCAACGCCGGCCAGGGTCTTGTCGCCGGGAGCGACCGCGAGGTGGAAGTGGGAGGCCTGCGCCGGGTTGAGGTCGCCGCCCCACGCGACCGTGCCCTCGCAGTCGAGCAGGATGTCGCGCACGATCTCCTCCTGGTAGGGCCAGAGCTTCTCGCTGCCGCCCAAGGGGAAAGCGGTGGACTGCACGGCCAGAGCCGTCCCGGAAAGGTAGTTGGACTGGAACTTCGCCTGGATCTCGCGGTCGGTGGTGTGGCCGGTGATGCCGCCGCCGTCGCCGGTGTCCACGGGGGCGATCTCGTAGTGCCAGCGGCGTGCGATGTGCAGCAGCACAGCGGCGGCCACCCCCTGCCGCAGCGCCACCGACGCACGGGACCCCTCGATGCGATAAGTGGAGATGGCCGACGGCGTGATCCGCCAGCCGTTGGCGGACTTGGCGCCGGTCCACTTAGTACCCTTACCGGCTGCCTCGGCCGCGGTGCCGGGGACGAGGGAGAGCACGCCGACGCCGGCCGCCGTCCCCAGGAAAGTGCGTCGTGTGATCATCGGGAATTCCTCACTCACGCGTCGAGGGCGGATACACCGGGGTCGGCGCCGTCGCGCCAGACGTTGTGGTCCAGGCCCCAGCCCGGCTGGAACTCGAACTCGCGGATCTGGTTGAACGACCAGTTCTCGGGCAGGGGGAAGCCGAGGTTTCCGGAGTAGCCCCACGACATGCCCGAAACCAGCGACCACCGGGCGCCTACCTCGTGGAAGACACGGCTGCACACGTTGCGGGATCCGTAGACGCCGAAGATGTAGCGGCCGCCCTTGGCGGCCAGGGCCGCTTTGACGCCCTCGAAGTACGGCTTGATGTTGCTGTCGATGTCGATGTCCAGAGCATCGTAGTCGACCGCGAAATAGATGCAGGTGCCCGCGGGGATGCGGTGCTCAACGGCCTTGTCATGTCCCTTCGTGCCCTGGTCGTAGCCCTTGTCGTAGGTGAAGTTGGCGAGCTGCGTGCCGTTGTACTGGAAGAGTGGGAAGAACCGCAGGCCGGCGTTGATGATGGTCTGCGGCTCGCCTGGCTTGAGGGCCTTGCCCAGGTAGTACGGATCGGTGGGCGGCAGGTGCTCGTCGAGGTAGCGGCCGACGATCCGGTAGCCGGCGTCGCGCAGCTGCTTGCCGCGTGCGGCGGTGATCTCGGTGATGCAGTCGCAGCCGGTGGCTGGCCGGGTGGTGTCCCCGGAGGAGACGAGCAGCTGCGCCCAGGTCGTGTAGTCGTTGGTGGCCGTCACAGGGATCTGCGAGAACCGTTGGAAGGCGCGTACCCAGTTCAGGTGGGTGCTGGTCTCCGTGTCGGTATCGATGTCGCTCGGCGCGTACATGAGGGGGACCTGCACGGAGCCGTCCGGCACCATCACGGGGGAGTTGAAGTAACAGGCCGCGCGGAACAAGTAGCGCAGATCGCCGGTGAGCCGCTGGGAGCCCTTCCCCCGCAACGCGGCCTGCGTGCCAGGGCCGAAGTAGCCATTGATGGAGTTCAGTTCGATGCCGAGCTCGTACTGGACCGCCATCATGAAGCCCTGCTGCACGTCCCGCGAGTAGATGCCGTCGCACGGCACCAGGGCCATCGCGGGTATACGGATGCCGGAAACGTAGCGAGAGTTCAGCCGCTGCTGGACGCGCTGGATGTTGATGTCGCCGCGGGGCACGAGACGGAACTGGTCCATGCGCATCAGCGCTTTGACGATGTGCGGCCACATGGCGTAGCGCTGCGTGTTGTTCGAGTACGACAGGCCGGTGTCGCTGTAGAGCCTCTCCAGGGCAGCCTGCGAATCGTCATTCCAGATCCCCTGGTTGGTCGACGTCCAGTAGCCCTTGCACCACAGTGCGCCGTTGTACAGACGGATCAGGTTCGCATTGAACTCTTCGGACGGCAACGTGCCGCGTCGCTTGACGGCGTCGAAGGTGCCGGGACCGAAGTTCTGGACTGTGGGCGAGATGCCGAGTTCGTGCTGCAGTCCCTGCGTGAAGGAGAGGACCGTGGACCACCCGGTGCGCCCGTTCTCGGGACACTTGATGTATCCCGGCGCATTCTTGTAAGCGGCGTTCACCCACTTCTGGGCGGCGAAGATGTAGATGTCCGCGAGGCCGGTCCACGGCGCGGCCGGATCGATCGTCGAGCCCTGCTGCGCGTACATCGTGAGGTTGCCGGGACATTCGGTGCCGGGATAGTTGAACGAGTGCGGCAGGATCCGGGGACCGGCCTTCTTGGGCGCTTGCTCGCGCAGGTGCTGGATGAGCGCCCGGTATGAGCGCAGCAGCGTCTCGTTAGCGGTGTGGTTGAGGCGCATGAGGGCGCAGATGGAGTAGAACCCGGTGTTGCGCCCCACGCCGTCGATGGGGGGCTCCGTGCCGGTGTTGGCCTCGCCCCGCTCGTATCCACGGCCCTCGTAGATGTTGCCGTGCTGGCAGACGAGGAAGTTGTAGCCGATGTCGCCGTCGAAGTCGGGGCTGTGCTTGTGATCCTCGTAGACGCCGGCGATGTCCTTGAGGCAGTCTTCCTCCGTCGCGTACTCACCACCGAACGGCCGGTCCGGACCCCGGTGGTGGATCATCACCCCGCCCGCGGCAGGGTTCCACTCCCGTCCGGCCGTCGGCACCGGGTCCGCGGCGGCGTGAGCCCGGTCCTCCTCGCCGACGTACCGCGCCCAGGTCGCACGCTTCAAGATGGTGACCATGGTCCCCCGTCTCACTCGAGTGTCCGCGTCGGACGGCCGCACGACGCTCAGATATAGACCGTCATCACGTGAACGAGGAATCGTAACTGATGAGTTGGGTTCATGGAGGGCGCTGTTCGACGGGCGCCACTACCATGGCCCGGTACCCAAGGCGATCAATCTGCGCCGGCTCGCCGTGTCCGCTCTCGCCGCGGTGATCCTGCTGAGCGTCCCGTGGTTGTGGACGACCCGCTCCGCGCGCGGGGCTACCTGCACGAAGTCGGTCCGCGACTACTTCGCGAGCGGGAAAGCTCTGTGGGACGCGGTGCGGCGCCGACCGCCGGCGGTCAGCTCGCCCGAGAACCCTGCCGTCCACGACGCACTCCGGAGCTGAGTGCCGCTGCTCTATCATCGTGCGGATGACGACCGGAGCTGAGCCGACCATGCGGGGTTCCGCCACGAGCGTGGCGCCGTTCCTGACCGCGCTGTTGGGGGCCATCGTCGTGCTGCTGCTGCTGTCGTGGCCGATCCGCATCGGGCCCGGCGACCACGAGGCTAACAAGAGCTGCGGCACCGCATGGAGCATCAACGTGACGCAGTGGCGCAACACCCCGGACGGCGACTACTACGACCAGGCGTGGCGCTCCTGCAGCGGCAAGCGCGCCGACCGAACCACCCAGGCCGTCGCGGCGGGGTCGGTGATCTTGCTGGCCGTTGCCTTCCTCGGCATGCGGGCGCGGCGACGCGGGAAGTCCTGATGAACGCCTCCATTGAGCACCTCACCACAGACGATCTCCATTCGCCCGCGTGGCGTCGGATCTCAGGTGCGTGGCAGAGTGACCGTTATGACCACTGCCGAGCTGATTCGACTGACGCAGTACGCGCACGGCGGCGGCTGTGCCTGCAAGATTCCTCCCGGTGAGCTGGAGGCGGTGGTGGCCGGCCTGGTCGGCGACGCGGCGCCGCAGGGACCCGGCGAGCTGATCGTCGGGCTCGACGACGGCGACGACGCCGCGGTGGTCCGGCTCGAATCGGGTACGGCGATCGTCGCCACCGCCGACTTCTTCACCCCCGTCGTCGACGACGCGTACGACTGGGGACGCATCGCCGCCGCCAACGCCCTCTCCGACGTGTACGCGATGGGCGGCACCCCGGTGGTCGCGGTGAACCTGTTGGCGTGGCCCCGCGAGACGCTGCCGCTCGAACTCGCCGCCGAGGTGCTGCGCGGCGGCCTCGACGTGGCCCGCGCCGCCGGCTGCCACGTGGCGGGCGGGCACAGCGTGGACGATCCGGAACCCAAGTACGGGATGGCCGTCACCGGCATCGCCGACCCGGCGCGTCTGATGCGCAACGACGCCGGGCGGGCCGGGATCCCGCTCACCCTGACCAAGCCGCTCGGGGTCGGCGTGCTCAACAGCCGGCACAAGGCGACCGGCGAGACTTTTCCGCAGGCCGTGGCGACGATGACGCAACTCAACCGGGACGCCGCCGTCGCCGCGCTGGCGGCCGGCGCGGTCTGCGCCACCGACGTGACGGGGTTCGGGCTCCTCGGCCACCTGCACAAGCTGGCCCGCGCCAGCGGCGTGACGGCGCGGATCGACGCGGCGGCGGTGCCGTACCTCGACGGGGCCCGTGCGGCGCTCGCCGAGGGCTATGTCAGCGGCGGCACGCGGCGCAACCTGGAGTGGGTGCGTCCGCACGCCGACACGGCCGGGGTCGCCGAGGATGAGCTGCTGCTCCTCGCCGACGCGCAGACCTCGGGCGGGCTGCTGGTCGCCGGCGAGGTGCCCGGCTATCCCGTCATCGGCGAACTGCTGCCCGCCCACGGCGACGGCATCACGCTCCTCGTCCGGTGAGTTCGCCCAGCACGATGCGGAAGCGGTGGAGAACCGTCGGCGGCGGCCACGTTTGACCGCGCTGTTCCCGCATGGGCTGATGAGGACGCCGCTGTCCTGATGGGCGACGCGGCGCATGAGGCTGCTGATGCTTACCCACCGCCCTTCGCCCGCGTGCCGGGATGATCCGACGTGATCCGGGTACGCCGAAGTTTCTCCGCCGGTGGGGGCAGTTGCGACGGTGCGACATGTCGACAACCCGCCGACGCCCCTCTTATCCGCAGGAGGTGGATGTTGCCCATGTTGTCGCTACTCGACCCTCGGCACACCGTCGCTCCCCCCGGATACACTCGCTGGCTCATTCCGCCGGCGGCGCTGGCGGTGCACCTGTGCATCGGGCAGGTCTACGCCACGAGCGTCTACAAGACCTCGCTCATCGCGCACTTCAACACCAGCCAGACCGCGATCGGCGTCATCTTCAGCATCGCCATCGGGATGCTGGGGCTCTCCGCCGCGATCGGCGGCACGTGGGCGGAGCGGAGCGGACCGCGCAAGACGATGTTCGTCTCCGCGTGCTTCTGGGCCGCCGGGTTCCTGATCGGGGCACTCGGCATCGCCACCCGGCAGCTCTGGCTTCTCTATCTCGGGTACGGCGTCATCGGCGGTATCGGCCTGGGCATCGGCTACATCTCGCCGGTCTCCACACTGATCAAATGGTTCCCGGACCGACCCGGTCTCGCCACCGGTATGGCGATCATGGGCTTCGGCGGCGGAGCGATGCTCGCCAGCCCGGTCTCGCGCCAACTGCTCTCCCTCTACGACGCCGGCTACAACCCCGCCAACTCCCGCGCCGTCGCCTCGGGCGGGGCGTTGGTGGGTCTGTTCGTCACGCTCGGCATCGCCTACTTCCTGATCATGATGTTCGGCGTGTTCAACGTCCGGGTCCCCCCGCCGGGCTGGCGCCCGGCCGGCTTCGACCCCGCGACGGTGACCGCGAAACCCCTGGTGACCTCGGCGAGCGTCTCCGCGGCGAACGCCATCCGTACCCGGTCGTTCTGGCTGCTGTGGATCGTGCTGTTCTGCAACGTCACCGCGGGCATCGGCATCCTGGAGCAGGCCAGCCCGATGATCCAGGACTTCTTCCGCGACGGGGTGTCCCCCATCTCGATCGCCGCCGCGGCCGGCTTCGTGGGGGTGCTGTCGCTGTTCAACATGGCCGGGCGATTCGTCTGGTCGTCGGCGTCGGACATCATCGGCCGCAAGCCGATCTACATGCTCTACCTCGGCCTCGGCATGGTGCTCTACGCGCTGCTCGCGGTGGTCGGGCACGCCTCGACAGCGTTCTTCGTGGTGCTCGCCTGCGCCATCATCTCCTTCTACGGCGGCGGCTTCGCCACGTTGCCCGCCTACCTGCGCGACCTCTTCGGCACCTACCAGGTCGGCGCCATCCACGGCCGGGTGCTGACCGCCTGGTCCGCGGCGGGGGTCGCCGGGCCGTTGATCGTCAACGGCGTCCTCGACACCCAGGGCAAGCCCGGCACGCTCACCGCGTCGGCGTACCGGCCGGCCCTGTTCACCATGGTCGCCATCCTCGCCGCGGGGTTCATCGCGAACCTGCTGGTCCGACCGATCCCGGAACGCTTCCACGAACCGGGCACCGGTGGAGCCCGTCCGATAGCGCCCGCCGAGCGGACCGACCCCGTCGCGCTCCGGCCGGAGAGTCACCCACCGGCCGAGGTGGGTCCGCAGGGGGCACGGCTCTTGATCTCGTGGCTGCTGGTCATCGCACTGCTCGGGTACGGCGTCGTGCAGACGGCCATCACCGCCGCGAAGCTGTTCGCGGGCTGACGTCGGTGACCCCGCCCGCCGGTTGGCGGGGGCGCTCGCCGCTACCGGTCGGTGTCCGACTCCGCCTGTTCGAGTCGGGCCCGTTGCGGCACCACGGTGTACTTCGGATCCTTCGCCGAGTCGACGCCGGCGTGGTAGACCCCGAACCGGGTCGCCACCGCGGATCCGACCAGCGCCGCGCCGGAGAGCACCGACAGCAGCCGGCTCCGGCCGCCGAGCAGCGCCCCGGCCGCGCCGGCCAGCACCAGCGAACGGCTCAGCCGCAACAGGCGGCCGCCCCGCCCCTCCCGGTAGGGCTCACCGGTCAGCCCCAGCCTGGTCTCGATGCGGTGCGACGCGGTCAGTTCGATCGCCGCGCCGGCGAGCGCGAGGCGGCGGACCGGGCCGGTCTCGGCAGTCGGCGCGGTGATCATCGCGGCGCCGGTTGAACTGAGGAGTGCGCTGCCCGCGAAGACGAACGGCAACTCCGGGTAGGCGTCATGCCATGACGGCACGGCGGTGTCGGCGAGCAGCACGCCGGTGTAGGTGGCGAGCGCCGGCGCGAGCGCCGCCGCGGCCAGCCCGGCAACCCGCCCGGTAGGGGGCGCGATCCGGCGGGCGAAGCCCAGCAGGCCGCGGGAGGGCAGCAACGGCCCGACCTCGCTGACGGCCGCGACCCCGGCCGCCGGCCCGAGCATGGCGAGAATCCACGTCCCGACCGACATCGGCGAGGTCAGCTTCGCCACCCGCAGCATGTGGTGGAAGCGCTCGGGACGGCCGAGGTCGTTGATCAGGAAGTAGGTGCTGGCGCCCAGCGCGGCGAGGGACGTCACCCGGGCGGCCCGGCGCAGCGCCGGTCGTCCGGTCAGGTCGGCGCCGGCCGCGATCAGCGAGGTGCCGGCCGCGAGACCCCCGGTGAACAGGTAGGCCGGGATGTCGTGCTTCCAGACCGGGGCCTTGAGGATCGGACGGCCGTAATAGGAGCTGAACTCGACCGGCGGGACGGTGATGCCCTCCCGTTCGCCTCTCCCCCGGCCGCCTCCCCGCCGTCCTCCTTCTCCCCCGCCGCCGGGTTCACGCCGCTGCGTCTTCGGCGACCAGTCCCGTCCCGGAACGTCCAGGCCGGGGGTGCCGACACCGCGCTCGAGCGGCCGCTCGGGCCCGCCGGCCCCGACGCTCCCGTCAGCGAGTCGCTCCTGAAACCGCCGGAACCGCGCGCCGATCTCCTCGCCGTCGCTCATCAGGACCGCCCGACGAACGCGACGGCCACCGCTGCCGCCATGGTGAGCGCCGCGACACCGGCCCTCCGCCACATGTCCGGCAGGTCGCGGGTGGTCACGATCGGGTCCGGCGGCAGGCCGTAGACCTCCGGCTCATCCAGGAGAAGGAAGAACGCGCCGTCACCGCCGACGCCGTCATTGGGGTCGTGGCCGTACAACCGCGCCTCGGGCACCCCGTCGGCGTGCAGCCGCTCGACCCGCTGCTGCGCGCGCTCGCGCAACTCGTCGAGGACGCCGTACTGGATCGACTCGGTCGGGCAGGCCTGGGCACACGCCGGCGTCATGCCCTCACCGATGCGGTCGTAGCAGAGCGTGCACTTCCACGCCCGTCCGTCGCCCTTGCGCTGGTCGATGACGCCGTACGGGCAGGCCGGGATGCAGTATCCGCAGCCGTTGCAGATGTCCTCCTGCACGACGACCGTGCCGAACTCGGTGCGGAACAACGACCCGGTGGGGCAGACGTCCAGGCAGGCGGCGTGGGTGCAGTGCTTGCACACATCCGACGACATCAGCCAGCGCAGGTCGGTACGCTCCCCGCCGCCCTGCCGGCCGGGCAGATCGGTGCCGGGCATGCCGAGGAACTCCGGGCCGGCCGCCATCCGGCCCGCCGGCTCCGGATGCGGCGCGGGCGGCAGGCCGGGGTCGGTGTCGGGCACGCCCGGCGTGGTCGAGGCGATCTCGGCCATGTGCGCGCTGCCCGACGGGCCGGTCGGGGTGCCGGCCAGCGCCGGGGTCTGCCGCCCGAGCGGGCGGGGCTGCTCGATGAAGGCGACATGGCGCCACGAGTTGGCGGTCAGCGCCCCGGTGTTGTCATAGGACATGCCGAGCAGGTCCAGACCGTGGTCCGGGACCAGATTCCACTCCTTGCAGGCCACCTCACACGCCTTGCAGCCGATGCAGACGCTGGTGTCGGTGAAGAACCCCATCCGCGGCGGCGCGTCGACGTATCCCGCGTCCGGCGCGGGGTCGATCGGACCGAACAGGCTGTCCGCGCTGACCACGGTCAGTCCTCCTTCTTCCGGGCGCTCTTCGTCACCGCGTCGGTGGTGAGGATCGGAGGGTAGTGGTCGGGCGTCACCCCGGCCCGGCCCAGATACTCGCCGATGTAGTCGAGCAGCGCCGGGCCGCGCGGGCGCCGCCCGGGCTGCACGTCACAGGTGCCGACCTTGCTCTCCTGGATCAGGGTGTTCGGATCGAGGGTGATGCCGAACAAGTCGTTGGCCGACTCGCCCCGGGAATAGCCCTCGCTGCCCCAGTGGTAGGGGAGCCAGACCTGGTGGATCACCCGGTCCTCGATGCGCAGCGGGCTCATCCGGTCGGTCACCATCACCCGGGCGTCGATCGCCGACCGCGCGGTGATCACGTGCGCCCAGCCCAGGTGCTCCAACCCGCGTTCGGCCGCGAGCTCCGGGGACACCTCGACGAACATCTCCGGCTGCAACTCCGACAGGTAGCGCAGCATGCGGCTCATCCCGCCCGCCGTGTGGTGCTCGGTGAGCCGCGCGACCGTGAAGATGTACGGGAAGACGTCGCTGTGCGGCTCCGGCGGACTCGGGTTGATCGGGTTCTCCGACCGACGGTAGACCTTGCGCGTCGGGTTGGCCTGCTGGCCGTAGATCGGGTTGCGCACCGGTGACTCCGCCGGCTCGTAGTGTGTCGGCATCGGGCCGTCGACCAGCCCGGCCGGCGCGAAGAGCCAGCCCTTCCCGTCACCCTGCATGATGAACGGATCATCGCCCGCGATCCCCGCCACCCCCGACGCGTCGCGGGGCGGCCGGTAGGACGGCGGCTTGGTCTTCTCGAAGTCCGGCACGTCAGGGCCGGTCCACTCCCCCTTCTCGGGATCCCAGGAGATGTAGGCCTTGCGCTCGCTCCACGGGCGTCCCTCGGGGTCGGCCGAGGCACGGTTGTAGAGGATGCGCCGGTTGGCCGGCCACGCCCAGCCCCACTCCGGGGCGACCCAGCTCTGCTCCAGCCGCGACTTGCGCCGCGCGGCCTGGTTGACCCCGTCGGCGAAGACGCCACTGTAGATCCAGCAGCCCCCAGCGGTGGAGCCGTCGTCCTTCAACTCGACGAAGTGCGACACCGGTCGGCCGGTTGCCACCTCGTACCCGTTGATCTCGCGCAGCACCGCCTCCGCGTCCGGCTCCTGGTCGGGGCCGTGCGTCGGGTAGTCCCACAACAGGTCGAGCAGGGCGCGGTCGCGGCGCAGGGTGGAGCCGGCCAGCTTCTCCCGGATCATGCGGCCGAGATGGTAGAAGAACCAGAGCTCCGAACGGCAGTCGCCCGGCGGATCGACCGCCTTCTCCCGCCACTGCAGCAGCCGCTGCGTCTGGGTGAAGGTGCCCTCCTTCTCCACGTGCGACGCCGCCGGCATGAAGAACACCTCGGTGCGGCACTCCTCTGGCACGATCTCGCCCGTCTCCACCTCCGGGCTGTTCTTCCAGAACGTGGCGCTCTCGATCAGGAACAGGTCACGGACGACCACCCAGTCGAGGTTGGCCATGCCGAGGCGCTGGGCCCGACCGTGGGCGGAGCCGACCGCCGGGTTCTGCCCGAGCAGGAAGTAGCCCTTGATCTTGCCGTCGATCATGGCCAGCACCTGCTGATAGGTGCCGTGGTCGCCGGTCAACCGGGGCATGTAGTCGTAGCCGAAGTCGTTTTCCGGCGTCGCCGCGTCGCCCCAGTACGCCTTCAGCAGGCTCGTCGCGTAGGCCTTGGCGTTGCCCCAGAAGCCCTTCTGACCGGGGTGCGCGATCGAGTCGACCCAGTCCTGGAAGCTGGCGTGCTGCGCGTGATGCGGCATCGGCAGGTAGCCGGGGAGCAGGTTGAACAGGGTCGGGATGTCGGTCGAGCCCTGGATGCTGGCGTGCCCGCGCAGCGCCAGCACCCCACCACCGGGTCGGCCGACGTTGCCCAGCAGCAACTGAATGATCGCCCCGGTGCGGATGTACTGCACGCCGACGCTGTGCTGCGTCCAGCCCACCGAGTACACCAGGGTGGTCGTGCGCTCCCTCCCGGAGTTTTCCGTCCAGGCGCGCGCCACCTCCTCGAACTTCTCCTGCGGAATCCCGCAGACCCGCTCCACCACCTCGGGGGTGTAGCGGGAGAAGTGCCGCTTGAGGATCTGGTAGACGCAGCGCGGGTGCTGCAGCGTCTCGTCGCGCTCGGTCTCCCCCGGCACCGGCGGCCCGTGCGACTCGTGCTGCATCGCCGACGCCGTCTCCCGCTGAACCGGCGCGTCGCCCATCTGCCCGTGCGGCTCGTGACCGTCGTACTGCCAGCTTGTCGGGTCGTACGTGCCGGTCTCCGGGTCGTAGCCGGAGAAGAGCCCGTCGAGATCCTCCGTGTCCTGGTAGTCCTCGCTCACGATCGTGGCCGCGTTGGTGTAGGCGACCACGTACTCCCGGAAGTCGAGCTCATTCTCCAGGATGTAGCGGACGATGCCGCCCAGCAACGCGATGTCGGAGCCGGCGCGGATCGGCACGTAGGTGTCGGCGACGGCGCTGGTGCGGGTGAAGCGCGGATCGATGTGGAACACCTTCGCGCCACGCCGCTTGGCCTCCATGACCCACTGGAACCCGACCGGGTGACACTCGGCCATGTTGGAGCCCTGGATGATGATGCAGTCGGCGTTCTGCAGATCCTGCTGCGGATTGGTGGCGCCGCCGCGCCCGAAGCTGGTCCCCAGACCGGGGACGGTGGCGGAGTGTCAAATGCGCGCCTGGTTTTCGATCTGTAGCGCCCCCATCGCCGTGAACAGCTTCTTGATGAGGTAGTTCTCCTCGTTGTCCAGCGTCGCGCCGCCGAGGCTGGAAATGCCGAGGGTGCGGTTGAGGGGCCGCCCCTGGTCGTCGGCGTCCTCCCAGGTCGCCTCCCGGGCCGCGATCACCCGATCGGAGATCATGTCCATCGCCGTGTCGAGGTCGAGCTCCTCCCAGTCCGTCGCGTACGGCCGGCGGTAGAGCACCTTCTGCTGACGCAGCTCGCTGGTGACCAGGTTCTTGCTCGCCGAGCCCTTCGGGCAGAGCCGGCCGCGCGAGATCGGACTGTCCGGGTCACCCTCGATCTGGGTGACCCGGCCGTCCTTGACGAAGACGCGCTGGCCGCAACCGACCGCGCAGTAGGGGCAGACGGAGCGGGCCATCGAATCGGCGGTCTCGGTGCGGGCGGTGAGCGCCTTCGAGCGCGCGGACTTGGCCGCCGCGCCCCGACCGAGCGGGTCGGTGCCGGTCAGCTGCCGGTAGACCGGCCAGCCCTCGATCCAGGTGCGAACACCCATGCCATCACCACTCCCCCACCCGGGATGGTCGGACGCAACGGTTCCGACGATAGATCACGCCGCCGGGATCCGCAGCGCACCGCGCCCGGCTTGTCGAATTCCCCCTCGGTCGCGGCCGGTACGCCACTACGCTCTGCCGTGATGGACCGTCGACATGCCCTGCGCGCCGCGGCCGCGCTCGCCGTCGGCGCAGTTCCCGCCACCGGTTGCACCGCCCGCGGCGCGCCGCACGGCGCGGGTCCGACCGGGGCCATCGCGGGCAACGCGACCGCCGCGCCGTCGACGGCGAGCCCGCCGCACGGCCTCTCCCGGCCAGTGCCCGCCGAGGTCACCCACGGTCCGCGCGACCGCCCCGCCGTCGCGCTCACCTTCCACGGGCAGGGCGAGGCACATACGACGCGTGCCCTCCTCGGCGAGCTGGAGCGGGGCGGCGCCCGGGTCACCGTACTCGCGGTCGGCAGCTGGCTGCAGGAACAGCCGGCGATCGCGCGGCGCATCCTCGACGGGGGTCACGAGCTGGGCAACCACACGCAGAACCACCTCGACATCTCCGGCCTCGGCCCGGCCGACGCCCTCGCCGAGATCACCGGCTGCGCGCAGCTGCTGCAGCGGCTGACCGGCTCGATCGGCACCTGGTTCCGCCCGTCCCAGACGAGGCGCTGCGCCGCGCCGCTCCGGGCACAGGCGCAGCGGGTCGGCTACCCGAGCTGCCTCTCGTACGACGTCGACTCCCTGGACCACACCGACCCGGGCGCGGCGGCGATCGTCGGCACGGTCGGCGCCGCCGTCCGCAACGGGTCGATCATCAGCCTGCACTGCGGTCATCCGGGGACGGTGGCGGCCATGCCGGCGCTGTTGGAGCTGCTGCGCGGACGCGGTCTGCGACCGGTGACGATGCGTGAGCTGATGGCATGAGCGACGCCGGGCGGGTGCGGGCGCTGCACCGCTACCCGGTGAAATCGGCCGGCGGCGAGGCGCTGCGCACGGCGCGGGTGGGGACCGACGGTCTCGTCGGCGACCGGATCTGGGCGCTCGTGGACGACGACGGGGTCGTGGTCAGCGCGAAGCATCCGCGTCCGTGGGGGCGACTGCTCGACGTGACCGCCCGGGTGCAGGCGCTCTCCGACGAGGTCACCGTCGCCGTGCCGGACGTCGCGGTCACCCCCGCGGGCAGCCCGGAGGCGAACGGCGCGCTGTCGAGGTGGCTCGGTCGCCACGTCACGCTCACCCGCAGCCCGCCACCGGATCCGGTGCTGCACCGGTGGTGGCCGGAGGAACCCGGCCTGATCCCGGAGTGGGTGACCGGCGCCGTCCCCGGCACCGCCACGAGGACTCCGCTGCCGCCGCACCCGGAGGGCCGGTTCTTCGACGGCGGCACCGTCCACCTGGTCACCACCGCCGCCCTGGCCACGCTGGCCCGACGGCACGGGCGGCCCGTCGACCACGGTCGGTTCCGCCCCAACATCGTCGCCGAACTCCCCGCCGATCCCGCGCCCGGCCAGCGGATGCGCATCGGCACGGACGTGGTCATCGAGGTGACGCTGCCGACGCCGCGCTGCGCCGTACCGGCGTTGGACCACGGCGGCGGGGCGGATGACGGGCTGTTGCGCACGCTGGCCCGCTACCACCGCACGGAGATCGCCCCCTTCGGCCGGGCGACCTGTTTCGGCGTCTACGCCGCCGTCGTGACGCCGGGACGCGTCCGCGTCGACGACGACATCGCCGTGCTGTGAGCTCGCGGGTCCGACCCGGACGACTCTCCGGATGACCGGAGGCGTCGCGCGGGAGCGGTCATCGCGCGCGCGTCTCCGTCCCCCGGGTGACCCCCGCGTCGTCGGTGGTGATGCGGTTACCAGGGGCCAGCGGACCGAGCCCGGCCAACGCCGCCATCGTCTCGTCGACCAGTCGCGGCGGGGCGGCGGAGCCAGCGGTCACCCCGACCGCGCGTGCGCCGGCCAGCCAGCGCAGGTCGACCGCGTCGACGTCCTCGACGAGGTACGCCGGAGTGCCGCCGCGGAGGGCGATCTCGACCAGGCGGCGGGAGTTGGCGGACCTGCCCGATCCGAGGACCAGCACCACGTCGGAGCGGGCGGCTACCGCCCGCAGCGCCGCTTGCCGGTTGGTGGCGGCGTAGCAGGTGTCGTCCGTCGATGGACCGGTCAGGCCCGGGAACCGACGACGCAGGACCTCCAGCACGTCGCTCACCTCGTCCATCGCGAGCGTGGTCTGCACGAGGTACGAGACCCGCGCGGGGTCGGCGACCTCCACCCGCTCGGCGTCCTGCGCGCTCTGGACCAGCGTGATCCGCTCGGGCGCCTCGCCGAGCGTGCCCTCGGTCTCCTCATGTCCGGCGTGGCCGATCAGCAGCACCGTGTCCCCCCGCCCGGCGACCCGGCGCGCCGCACTGTGCGCCTTCGTCACCAACGGGCAGGTCGCGTCGATCACCGGCAACCCCCGGCGGGCGGCGGTGGCACGGACCGCGGGCGGAACCCCGTGCGCGGAGAAGACGGTGGGCGCGCCGTCGGGGATCTCGTCCAGATCGTCGACGAAGACCGCCCCGCGCCGACCCAGGGCCGCGACGACGTGCGCGTTGTGCACAATCCGCCGGCGGACGTAGACCGGTGGGCCGTGCTGATCCAGCGCCCGCTGCACCATCGCGATGGCCCGCTCGACGCCCGCGCAGAACGACCGGGGCTCGGCCAGCTGCACCTGGCGTACGGTGGTCGCCGCGGCCCACTCGACGAGCGCCGGCGCCGCCGGTGGCAGCGCGCGCAACGCCGTCGCGAGCCGGCCCAGCGCGAACGGGTGCAACCGGGGTCGCGGCGGCAGGTCGGCGATCACCCGGACGCAGGCGACGGGGCGCCCCCGGGCGTCGGCGAGCAGCGCGGCCGACTCGGTGTCGACGGCCAGGGCGCCGGTGCACGCCAACCGCAGCCGCGTCGCCGCGTCCGGCAGCCGCGCGGCGGTGACGACGGGTCCGATGTGGACGGTCAGGCCGCGACGGCGCAGACTCGCCGCGATCATCGGCGCGGTCGGGCATGGCAGGGTGTCCCACGGCGCGTTGTCGCGCCGCACCTCGCTCGCGACGACCAGGTCACCGGGGCGCAGCGCCGCGGAGAGCCCGCCCGCGATCCCGGCCACGGCCAGCGCCGAGGTGCTGCGGTGCCGGCTCGCGGCGTCCGCCGCACGCGCCGTCCCGGTGCCGGTGCGGTGCAGCGGCGTGCCCGGGGGCAGACCCCGACCCAGCGCGCGCGCCTCGGCCCGCAGCACGGCGAAGAGGACCCACTCATCGCTCGGCCCGGTCATCCCGCGCTCCCGACCAGCGAGGTGAGCCAGTGCCGGGTGATCCCGGAGCGGGTCGGGCGGGGCGGCCCGGGCAGCGGGTCGTAGCCGCTGCGGGCCAGAGCGGCGAGGGCGGCCCGGCCACCGGCGACCTGCGCCGCGACCGTCAGCCGGGCCCACCCGCGCAGCGTCGCGACGAGCGGGGCGCCCGCGTCCAGCCAGGTGGCGGCCCGGGACGCCTCGAGCCGGATCACGTTGCGCAGCGGAGCGCGCGCCCGCGGTGCGTCCAGGTCCCGCTCGGTCACCCCGAACCGCGCGAGGTCCTCGGTCGGCAGGTGGACCCGGCCGCGGCGACGGTCCTCGCCGACGTCCCGCAGGTGCTCGACGAGGCGCAGCGCGGTGCAGATCCGGTCGGAGAGGGCGATCCGTTCGGGAGTCGCGACGCCGAAGACGTGCAGAACGAGTTCGCCGACCGGATCGGCGCAGAGGTGGCAGCACTCGACGAGACCGGCGAAGGAGGCGTGCCGGACGACGACCCGGTCGACCCGGTTCGCGGCGATCAACCGCAGCAGCGGTTCGATCGGCAACCCGCAGGCGGCCACCGTCGGGGCGAGCCCGGCCAGGGCGGGATGCGTCGGCGCCCGGCCGTCGTACAGCCCGTAGAGCTCCGCCTCCAGCCGACGCAGGGTGGCCGTCCGATCCGTCGGGGCACCGGCCATCCCCGGCCCGTCGGCGGTCGCCGGGTGGTCGCCGAGTTCACCGACGAACCGGGCGTAGGCGTCGAGGGCGAGCAGGTGCCGACGGATCCGTTGGGGCAGGACCGCGAGCGCGAGCGGAACGTTCTCGCGGGCCCGGGGGGCGTGTGTCGACCGACGCCCGACCGCGCGGTGGCCCGGCGGCCCGGCGGTCCAATCGAGCAGTGTCACGGCGCCTCCCGTACGGGTCCAGGCACGCGCCGATCGGCTCCGGAAACAGCAATCACGGTGCGCCGTCGCCGCGTCCGCGGCCCTTACCCCTGAATCCGACCGGTAACCCCCGTCGGCCAGCGGAAGTTGCGAGCGATCGCGATCACCTGTTCCCGCCCACCGTGCCGGCTGTCGCGCCAATCATCGCGAACGGCGGTGGCCGCAGGGCGCGGCGGCGCAGGATGAGGGACATGAGCGACCAGGACGAGGCGGGCGGCGGCGACGCGGCCGGCGGCCCGGACGACGACACGACCGCGGGCGAGGATGACGACGATGGCGCGAGCGAGGTCGGCACGGATGCCGACGAGAGCGGCGGGCAGCAGGCGGAGGATCAGCCCTACGAGTAGCGCCGCCCCTGCTGCGGCCGGCGCTCGTTCCTGATCCGCCGCTCAGCAATGACCTCCCGGGCCCGGCGACGACCGGGACGATTGCGTCCGGACGGAATGCGGCTACGGTTGGGACATGTCGGAGATCGTTTATCCGCCGGTCATCGCGGCGGCCAAGGCCATGTTTCGGGTACTCGATCTACGGATTCAGGTGGAGGGGGCCGAGCACATCCCCGCCTCCGGCGGCGCGGTGATCGCCTGCAACCACGTCAGCTACCTGGACTTCATCTTCTGCGGACTCGGCGCCCAGCCGGCCCGTCGGCTGGTCCGGTTCATGGCCAAGAAAGAGGTCTTCGACAATCGCGTCTCCGGGCCCCTGATGCGGGGCATGCACCACATCCCGGTTGACCGCAGCGCCGGACTCGGCTCCTACCGCCAGGCGCTCGCGGCGCTGCAGGAGGGGGAGGTCGTCGGCGTCTTCCCCGAGGCCACCATCAGCAGGTCGTTCACGATCAAGGATCTCAAGAGCGGGGCGGTACGGCTCGCCGCCGCCGCACAGGTGCCGCTGATCCCGATGGCCGTGTGGGGTTCGCAGCGTCTCTGGACCAAGGGCCGCCCCCGCACGCTGACCCGGCGACACGTCCCGATCTCCATCCTGATCGGCGAGCCGCTCGCCCCGCAACGTCGCGATGACTACGACGCGGTCACCGGCGACCTCCGGGAGCGGCTCTCCACGCTGCTCGATCGGGCTCAGCGCGACTATCCCGACACTCCGGCCGGGCCGCAGGACGCCTGGTGGCAGCCCGCGCATCTGGGCGGCGGGGCACCGACGCCCGAGACGGCGGCGGCGATGGACGCGAAGACGCCCGAGTGATCCACTGACCGCGCGGTCGGGCAGCCGGGGGAAGCGCAGCACGCCGCCGTCGCAGCGGCCGGAACACGACTGCGCATCACATACGCCCTGGGTTCGCGCGAGCGGACACGCACGTAACACGCGTGACAAGGATTGTCGCGTACGTGAGCAGGCGCGGCGCATGGGTCAGGCGGGGCTGGGTAGGAGCGGAGGATCACCCCCGCGCCGGGCACCGTGACCATCGGGTATGAACGCCCGCTAACCTGGCGACTGATCAGCTGTGATTCGGCCGGTGGCCGGATCGGCGGCGGAGGTCCACAACGGCGTGGGCGGCACATGGCGGGAGACCATCCCGCTCCTACTGGTTGATGTGATCGTGCGCCCGGAGGACCGGTCGAAGATGAACAAGAAGCTTGACACGATTTTCGCCAACGTGGTCCGGCGCAACCCTGGGGAAGAGGAGTTCCACCAGGCCGTGCGCGAGGTGCTCGAGAGCATCGGACCGGCGCTGACCAAGCACCCCGAGTACGCCGAAGCGAAGATCATCGAACGGATCTGCGAGCCGGAGCGGCAGGTCATCTTCCGCGTCCCCTGGGAGGACGACCGGGGCGAGGTGCAGATCAACCGCGGGTTCCGGGTGGAGTTCAACAGCGCCCTCGGCCCGTACAAGGGGGGTCTGCGCTTCCACCCCTCGGTCTACCTCGGCATCGTGAAGTTCCTCGGCTTCGAGCAGATCTTCAAGAACGCCCTCACCGGCATGCCGATCGGCGGCGGCAAGGGCGGCTCCGACTTCGACCCGAAGGGGCGCTCGGACCGTGAGGTGATGCGCTTCTGCCAGAGCTTCATGACCGAGCTCTACCGCCACATCGGTGAGCACACCGACGTGCCGGCCGGCGACATCGGCGTGGGCGGGCGGGAGATCGGCTACCTGTTCGGCCAGTACAAGCGGATCACCAACCGGTACGAGTCGGGCGTGCTGACCGGCAAGGGGCTGACCTACGGCGGCGCGCAGGTACGGCGCGAGGCCACCGGCTACGGCGCCGTCTTCTTCGCCGAGGAGATGCTGCGCGCCACCGGCGACGGGCTCGAAGGCAAGCGGGTGGTCGTCTCCGGCTCCGGCAACGTGGCGATCTACGCGATCGAGAAGGTGCACCAGCTCGGCGGGACGGTGGTGGCCTGCTCCGACTCCTCGGGCTACCTGGTCGACGAGAAGGGCATCGACCTCGAGCTGCTCAAGGAGATCAAGGAGGTACGGCGGGCCCGGCTGAGCGAATACACCCAGGCGCGGCCGCACGCCACCTTCGTCACCGGCGGTACGGTGTGGCAGGTGCCCTGCGCGATCGCGATCCCGTCCGCCACCCAGAACGAGATCAGCGGCGCGGACGCCGCCTCGCTGGTCGCCGGCGGCTGCCTCGCCGTGGTCGAGGGGGCGAACATGCCGACCACCCCCGAGGCGGTGCGCACCTTCGAGCAGGCCGGCGTCCGCTTCGCGCCGGGCAAGGCGGCCAACGCCGGCGGCGTCGCGGCGAGCGCGTTGGAGATGCAGCAGAACGCCAGTCGCGACTCGTGGAGCTTCGGGCACTCCGAGGAGCGGTTGCGGGAGATCATGCGGGACATCCACGCCCGCTGCTTCACCACCGCGGACGAGTTCGGCATGCCGGGCAACTACGTGGCCGGGGCGAACATCGACGGCTTCCGGCGGGTCGCCGAGGCGATGCTCGCGCACGGTCTGATCTGACCCCACCCGTCCCACTGCGCGCCAACCGGCGCGCAGTGGGACGAACCGGCGGTCGGCCACGGACAGCACCGATGACCGGGACGGCGGGCGATCGGCCTGGCCTCATCCGTTGCGCGTAGCGCCGGTCGTCCATCCATCCCTGTTCGGCCCGGTGTTCAGCGGAGACCGCCGGTGCAGGAGTACGCCATTCCTATGGGCGTCGCCGGGATGACCGCGGACCTTCCACGCACGCGCCGGCCCGTACCCGGGTTCCACGGCATCCCGGTGCTCCTCGCCGACGATCACGCGCTCTTCGCCGAGGCGCTGCAGCTCCGGTTGTCCCGTGAGCCGGATCTGCGGCCGGTCAACGTGGCCTACACCGTCGAGCAGGCCCGCACCCAACTCGTCCGGGACCATCCCGGCGTCGTCGTGCTCGACGTGGCCTTCGGCGACGGGAGCGGGCTGTCGCTCGCCGAGTACGTGCGCGACGCTTCGCCGGACAGCCGGGTGCTGATGCTCACCGAGGTGGCGGCGGTCTGCTCGGTGGTCGCCGCGCTGCGGTCCGGCGTGCGCGGCTGGCTGCCCAAGACGATCGAGCCGGAGCAGCTGGTGCGCGCGATCCGTGGCGTTCACCGGGGCGAGGCCTGGCTCTCCCCCGACCTGCTCGGTCAGGCGCTGACCGTCCTGATGCGACGTGATGCCGAGACGGCGGACCCGCTCGCCACGCTGACACCGCGCGAGCGTGAGGTGCTGCAGGGCATGGTCGACGGGCTGGGGCGCGCCGGGATCGCGCAGCGGCTGCACGTCTCGACCAACACCGTGCGCACCCACACCCAGAACATCCTGGCCAAGCTCGGCGTGCACACCACGCTCGAGTCGGTGGCGCTGGCGCTGCGGCACGGATTGCGGGCCACTGGCGGTTGACCGTGGGCAGCGTCATGCAAACGACGTAGCGAAATCTGCGGCAATCACCAGATTTCATGATTCCGACTTGTCGCTAATGTTCTATTCACGTTGTTCATGAATCAGCCTGCGGACGCGAGTCGCCGCATTGCATATCGACGACACAGCCGAGCAGTCGCCGCGGCGCCAATCGCTTCGCGGCTATCGCCCCAACCATCAATCGGCCCACGCCCCGGTCGGGCGTCCGGCCGTGACCTCGCCCGCCCGACGGGGCGCGCGACGCGGTTCGCGGAGGACCGAATCGCAGCCCAGAAGGGTCGACTCTGATCGGCTCGGCGGTACCAGGAGCCGATGCCACAGCGGGGCGGACTCATCAGGAAATGGCAGTTCGGGTCAAGTTGAAAGTCCATTCGGGAAGGGAAACTTGATGGAATGTAATTCGATTCCCATTACTGGCGGAATGGGAAGAAGCGCGTCGCACATCGTCCAGGAACGCACCGGTCGGGCAGCGTCAGACCGATGGGGGGACCTGTGACAACCACGCCTCAGAACATCGACACCCCCGCAAGCATGGTGGCCGGCCCACTCTCCCCGCCGCCGGTGGACGGCACGACGGGCCCGGCCGGGCAGGAGGGCGTGGTAGCGCGCAGCCTTCCGCAGATGCGAGAACCACGGGGGGACAAGCACGAACTGCCGATCAACGGTCATCCGGAGCGGCAGAGCGTGAGCGTGGTGATCCCCGCGCTCAACGAGGAGCACAACATCCCGTGGGTGCTCGAGCGGATGCCACCGATCGTCGACGAGGTGGTCCTCGTCGACGGGCACTCATCGGACCGCACGATCGAGGTGGCGCGCGCCGTCCGCCCGGATGTCGTCGTCGTGCCGCAGCACTTCCGGGGCAAGGGCGACGCCGTGCGGGTCGCGCTTCGCGCCGCGACGTGCGACCTGATCGTGATGATCGACGCCGATGGCAGCATGGACCCCGCCGAGATCCACCGCTTCGTGACGCCGCTGATGAACGGCTACGACTTCGTCAAGGGTTCCCGGTTGCTGACCGGCGGCGGGTCGACGGACCTGACAGCCCTCCGCAAGCTCGGCAACCAGATGTTGGTCCGGATGACAAACACCATGTTCCTCGTCCGCTTCACCGACCTGTGCTACGGCTTCCTGTCGTTCCGCCGCGAATGCCTGTCCGCCCTCGCCCTCACCGCGCACGGCTTCGAGATCGAGACGGAACTCGTCGTGCACGCCCTGAAGGCGAACCTGCGCATCGCCGAGGTGCCGAGCACCGAACTCCCCCGTCGTTGCGGCACGTCCAACCTCCACGCGTTCCGCGACGGCAAGCGGGTGCTCCGCACGCTCATCCGTGAGCGTTTCGTGCGACGCCCACGCCCGGTGGTGGACCCGATCGACCAGCGCGTTCTTCACCAGTGGCGGCCTGCGGTCGTCGACGTACGGGACGAGGCGCCGCGGGAGGCACTGAGCGAAGGAAGCCTGCGGTGAACGTCCTGCGGTGCCGAAAAGGCAGAACACACGCCAGTGCCCTGATCGCCGTGCTGCTCGGTGTGCTGCTCGGCGTCGCGCCGATACCGGATCGCCTGCCGACAACTGCGAACGCCGCCCCCGGCGACATCGGCTACGCCGGACCGTCGTACGCGGGAGACGGGCAGGACGCGACCGGGGAGAAACCGGAGAGCAAGTTGTGGTGGAACGACGGCCTCTGGTGGGCGGCGTTGTTCGACACGGCCAGCGGGACGCACCACATCTTCCGGTTGAACCGTTCGACGCACAGGTGGGTCGACACCGGCACCATGATCGACAATCGGCCGGGGACCCGGTCCGACGCGCTGTGGGACGGCACCCGGCTCTACGTCGCCTCGCACGTCGGGGCCACTTCGTCAGCGGACGCCACGTGGGGCAACCCCGCACGGCTCTACCGCTTCAGCTACAACCCGGCGACGAAGACGTACGCCCCCGACGCCGGCTTCCCGGCGCGGATCAACAACGTCTCCAGCGAGACCCTGACCATCGACAAGGACTCCAGGGGCGTGCTGTGGGCGACGTGGGCGCAGGACTCGGAGATCTACGTGAACTCCACGACGGCCGGGGACGCGAGGTGGGGCAGCCCGTTCGTCATCCCGGTCGCCGGGGCCAGCACGGTGTCCAGCGACGACATCTCGGCCGTCGTCGCCACGCGCGGCGGTCGGATCGGCGTGATGTGGAGCAACCAGCCCGAATCCACGGTCTACTTCGTCAATCACACGGACGGCGCGCCGCGGACCGAGTGGATCGTCAGTAACACGCCGGTAGGCGATCCCGGCCTCGCCGACGACCACATCAGCCTCAGGTCACTCGATGCCGACCCGACGGGCCGGGTGTTCGCCGTCGTCAAGACGAGCCTCGACGACGTCGACCCGTCCTTGTCGACGGCGCCGCAGATCCTGCTCCTCGCCAGCAACCCGGCGACCGGCACCTGGTCCACGGCCACCGTCGGCGAGCTCGACGACTGCCACACGCGGCCGATCCTCATGCTCGACGCCGAACATCAGATGCTGCATGTGTTCCTGACCGCGCCGGACAGCGGGTGTCCGTTCTCCGGATCCGCGGGAACCATCTTCCACAAGAGCTCGCCGATGAAGCCCATGAGCTTCCCGGCCGGCCGCGGCACGCCGGTCATCCGGGACACCCTGTCGCCCACCCTCAACAATGTGACGTCGACCAAGCAGAGCGTCAGCGGCGCGACAGGGCTGGTCATCCTGGCGAGCAACAACGACACCGGCCGCTACTGGCACGCCGACCTGGCGCTGAAGCCGTGAGCGCCGAACTCGCCCCTCGCCAGCGGCAGGTGCGGCAGGCCCGACCGTTCGCGGTAGCCAGCCCGGCACCGCGGCGCGCGTGGGAGGAGGTGCTCGCCTCCGCTCCACGCGCCCTGCCGAGCCAGACACCCGGATGGCTCGACTGTGTCTGCGCCGTCGGCGGGTACGAGAACGTGTCGCGGCTCTACGAGACCGTCGACGGCCGGCGGCTGGTGCTCCCGCTGGTGCGGCGCACCGTACTGCGCCGGGTGTTCTGCACCGAGGCCTCGCTGCCCATGGGGTGGGGGCCGGCGGGTCTGCTCGGCGAGGGCGGAGTCGTCCGGCCCGAGGACGTGCGGATGGTCTTCGCCGACCTCGCGGGCCACCACGCGGCGGGCGTCGCGCTGCGCCCCGACCCCATGACGGCCACGTCCTGGGAGGAGGGGAGCCCATCCGGCGTCGTGCGCCAGCCACTCATGGCCCAGACGCTCTCCCTCGCCGGCGGCTTCGAGAAGGTTTGGCGGAGCCGGTTCCGCAGCGATACCCGCAACCGGGTGCGCCGGGCGCAGCGGGCGGGCGTCGTCGTGCAGCGCGATGACTCCGGGGGGCTCGTGCCGCTCTTCCACGAGCTGTACGCGAAGTCCGTCGACCGCTGGGCGCGCCGGGCGGGCGAGCCCGTCGCGCTGGCCCGCTGGCGTGCCGCGCGACGCGAGCCGGAGCGCAAACTGCGTACGGTCGCCGCGGTCTGCGGCACCCGGTGCAGGGTGTACAGCGCGCTCGTCGACGGCCGTCCGGTGGCGGCGATCGTCGTGCTGTTCGGAACCGCGGCCGCGGCCTACTGGCGGGGCGCGATGGACGAGGAAGTCGCCGGCCGCACCTACGCGAACTACCTGCTGCACCGCACCGCGATCGAGGACGCGGCCGGCGCCGGGTGCGCGGCCTACCACATGGGCGACTCCGCCCCCGGCTCGCCGCTGGCGCTCTTCAAGAGCCGCTTCGGCGCCGTTGACCAGCACTACTCCAGTTACCGGCTCGAGCGGCTCCCGGTCAGCGCACTGACCGAGCGCACGCGCCGCCGGGTCAGCGAGAGTCTGCGGCGCAGGCGGGGACGGGAGTAGCGCATGGACCGCAGATCGCCGCAGCCTCCGCACCCGCCGATCGAGGCGACCCGATGAGAAGTGACCAGGTCACGCTGCCCGCGCAGACCGCACCCGCGGCCGGCCGGCACCGGATGGACCGCCAGCGGACGGCGGACGACCAAGGGCTCGCCCACTCGGTGCTGGCCGGCCTCGACAGCGCTGGCGTCCGATGGTGCCTGCTGCGCAGTGGCTGCGTGGGACGCAGCCCCGCGGACGACGTCGACGTCCTCGTCGCGGCGGCCGACCTCGCGCGCGCGGTGACAGTGATCGAGGCGTACGGGCTGGTCCGGCTCCGGGCCTACGGTCGGGGGACGCACATGTTCTTCCTCGGCCTCGACCCCACTGCCAACTCGTGGGTCGAGCTGGACCTGGTGACCGAGATCGCCTACGGCCGAAACTTCGAGGTGCGCACGGCGGTCGCGGCAGAGTGCCTGGCGCGGCGCCGACGGGAGCACGGTGCGTGGGTGCTCGCCCCCTCCGACGAGTTCTGGGCGCTGCTGCTGCACTGTCTCCTGGACAAGCGCGCCTTTCCGGAGCGCCACGTGCGTCGGCTCGCGCAGCTGCGAGAGGCGCCGTCGCCCGACAGTCCGCTCGTGCGGGCGATGCCGCCGAAGGCCTCGCCCTCGACGCTGCTGGCGCACGCGCGCGCGGAGGAATGGTCGGCGCTGGCGGCGCGGCGCGTTGGTTTCCTCGCGGCATGGCGGCTCGCCCATCCTGTGGCCACGACCCGACGCTGCATCGTCTCGGCCGCACTGCGGGTCGTCGAACGGCCGCTCCAGGCGTGGGGTCGGCGCGGTGCCAGCGTCGCGTTGATCGGCCCCGACGGTGCCGGCAAATCGACCCTCGCCGAAGGCATCGAATCGGCGTTCCACTTCCCGGTGCGCCGGATCTACATGGGACTGTGGCCGTCCGCCGAGCCGCCGCGCAACCCGGTCGGGCAGGGACTGCGCATCCTGCTGCGCCCCTTCGTGGTGTGGCGCCGCTACCTCTCGTCGGTCCGCCACCGCGCGCTCGGACGCCTCGTGGTCTTCGATCGCTACGTCTACGACGCGCTCCTACCCCCGCGGGGGTCGCTTCGGTGGCTCAAGCGGCCGTACTTCCAGCTGCTCAGCCGCCTGTGCCCGGCGCCGGACGTGGTTCTGCTGCTGGACGTGCCCGGACCGGTCATGCATCTGCGGTCGGGCGAGTACGACCCCGCGCACCTCGAAGCCGAGCGGGCGCAGTTCCGGCTCCTGCGGCGACGGATCCCGCACCTGGAACGCGTGGACGCACACCGGCCGCGGGAGGTCGTGCTCGCCGACGCACTCGCGCGGATCTGGCAGCACTACGTTGATCGGGCTGCCAGATGAGAGTCGCGACGGTGTGTACGGCGGGCGGTGTTGCGCGAGCGGCTCGCCCGGTGGCGGCACCGGCCCGAACGGGTTTCCCCCGTGCGCAACGTCGGGTCCCGGGGATCGTGGTGCTGCTACGGGTCGGGTTGGCGGTGGCACCGCTGCTCGTCGTCTTCGTCATCGTCGTTCTGGTCCGCTTCCGTGATCTCGCTTAGCATCCCCCGGCGCCCGGCAGCGGTAGACGGCGTGCGACGAATGGCGGACAACCCAGGCGCTTCGGGTGAAACCGAGCCACGGGCTTGTCGCGTTATGCCTGGTGCTGACCGACAGGGGAGGTGCCAACGTGGACGAGGTGAGAACCGACCCGGGACACGAAGATCCGGGTGGCGAGGGCGGGCGTGGTCCGGCGAGAGCGCTGGTGAGCAACCCGCGCTCGCCACGGGTCCCCGCCCCGGCACCCCACCCGGACATCGAGAACGGGCATCGTGATCTCACCCGGCTGCGGTCCCGGCGGATCAGCCACGACATCCACCACGAGATGGGCACGATCTCGCTGCTCGCGACACTGCTGAGCACCGCACCGGACGTCGGAGCGGAGAGCAGGGCGCGGGCACTGCTCATATTGAAAGAGATCCGCTGGCTCGACCGGCTGCAGCGCGAGTACGAGGAGTGTCTGCTCGCACCGGCGGAAGCGGCCCGCCGGGCGTCACCCGAGAACATCCGGCTGGATCTCGTCGCGGCCGAGGTGGTCGAGGCGATCCGGCTCTCCCACACGACGCTGATCGAGTTCCGCGCCGAGGAGCTGACCGCCTTCACCGACCGGCTGGCCTTCTGGCGCGTGCTGCGCAACGTGCTGCTGAACGCGGTGCGGGCGGCCGGGCCGTCCGGCACGGTGCGGGTTCGGATCAGTATCGAGACCGACGGGGCGGTGACCCACGTCGAGGACGACGGCCCCGGTTTCAGCACCGTCCCACCCCGGCCGGGCTCACTCGGCCTCGACATCGTCCAGGATCTGGCCAGCGGATGGGGCGGCGGCCTGGAGATCCGGCGCGGCAGGCTCGGCGGCGGCTGCGTCCGGCTGCGGATACCCATCGTGCCGCCACCGGGGCAGCAGCGGATTGAAGGGCTGCGGTCGTGATCCGCGTGCTCATCTGCGACGACCACGTCGTCTTCGCCGAGTCGCTCGCCGAACTGCTGCGCGCGTCCGGCATGCACATCGCCGGTGTGGCGGCACATCCCGACCGGGCGGTGACCATACTTCGCCGCGAACCGGTGGACATCTGCCTGCTCGACGTGATGTTCGGCCATGACTCCGTCCTGCCCCGGCTGGCCGATTTCCAGCAGCTCACGCCCCGCCCGAAGATCGTCCTGCTCACCGGCCGCGTCGACACCGACCTCGTCGCGGTGGCGCGCAGAGCCCAGGTGGTCGGTGTCGCCGACAAGCGCTACCTGACCCGGGAGATGGTGCAGGTGCTCGACCGCGTGCACGCGGGCGAACACGTCTTCCCCCAGAACACCGGGCCGCTACCGCCCACCCGGGCGACCGGCTCCGACCCGGTCCAGCAGGCGCGGCGGTTCGCCGACTTCCTCACCCCGCGCGAGCGGCAGACGCTGAGCGCGTTGGTCGGCGGCGACGACACGCGCCAGATCGCCATCACCCTCGGGGTGACACCGGCCACCGCCCGCTGCCACATTCAGCGGGTGCTGACGAAGATGGGCGCGCACTCCCGCGTGGAGGCGGCGGCGACCGCGGTGCGCTCCGGCCTGATCAGCCCGGAGACCGGCGAGTGGCTGCTGCCCACCCACTGACCACACGATCAGCGGTGGGCAGCAGCCGGGGCGGCCTGCCGCTCCCCCGCGACACCACTTCCGGCTAACGGGCTGCCGGCGCCGGCGCCGGACCAACGGGACGGGCATCGTCCAGCACGGTGGCCGCGCCGCCCGACAGCACGGCCGGCAACTCGCCGGGATGCAGCACGCCGAGCCGTTGCGTGGCCCGGGTGAGCGCGACGTAGAGGTCGCTGTGCCCGCGCGGCGACTCCGCCACGATCCGCTCGGGGTCGACCACGAGCACCCCGTCGAACTCGAGCCCCTTGGCCTGGCGCACGGTCAGCACCACGACCCGGCTCTCCAGCTCGGGATGCTCACCGACGGCCGCCTCCGGGAACTCGTCGGTGACCGCACGGCCCAGCTCCTCGATCCGTCCTTCCGGCACGATCACGCCGAGCCGCCCCTCCCCCACCTGGGTGGACTCGCCGCGTACCCGCTCGACGAGTCGTGCGGCGAGCCCGTCGGGCTCCACGCGCAGCGTCCACGGGGCGACGCCGGACTCACGGACGGAGCGCGGCGGCCGCAGCGACGGGTCGATGCCGGCGAGCACGCCGGCGGCGACGGCCATGATCTCCGCGGGAGTGCGGTAGTTGACCTCCAGCTCGGCCAGCCGCCACCGGTCGGCCACGTACGGCTCGAGGACCTGCCCCCAGGAGGAGGTGCCGGAGAGGTCGCCGGTCTGTGCCACGTCTCCCACGATCGTCATCGAGCGGTTCGGGGAGCGGCGCATCAGCAACCGCCAGGCCATCGGCGACAACTCCTGCGCCTCGTCGACGATCACGTGGCCGAAGGCCCAGGTGCGGTCCGCGGCGGCCCGCTCGGCCGTGGTCCGGCGGTCCTCGTCCTCGTGCCGCTCGCCGAGGCCGCCGGCGGTGAGCAGGTCGGTGGCCATCAGGATCTCGGGGTCCTCCTCGTCCTCGAGGTCGATGGAGCGGGAGCCGATCATGATGTCCAGCGCGCCCTCGGCGTACTCGGCGAGCGCCTGCCGACGCTGCGCCACCCGGACCGCGGCGGCCCGGTCGTCCTCGCCGAGCAGCTCGGCCGCCTCGTCCAGCAGCGGCACGTCCGCAGGGGTCCAGCCCTGCGCCGGCCCGCGCAGCAGCGCTCGCCGTTCCTCGGCGGTGAGCCCCGGTGCGGCGGAGGCGATCCGGTCGGGATCGGTGAACAGGTCAGCCAGCAGCCGCTGCGGGGTGAGTACCGGCCAGAGCCAGTCGAGGGCGGCCTTGACCTCCGGCTCCTCCCGCAGCTCACGACGGATCTCGGCGAGGTCGGCCTCGTCGAGCAGGTTCTCGCCGCCGAGCGGATCGGCGCCGATGCGGTCGGCGACCTGCCGGGCGAGCGCGTGGATGATCTCCGTGTCGAAGATCGGCCGGGCCAGGTTGTGCAGCTTGCCGGAGCGGCGGGCGGAGGCCCGCGCCTGGCGGCATGTCTCCGGATCGAGCAGCAGGCTCTCCCGTTCGACCACGATCTCCAGCGCCTCGTCCGGCACGCGTTGCCGATCGAGGATGGCCGCCGCGAGCACGTCGCCCATCGCCAGCCGGCCCTTGATCTCGGCCGCCGCCGCCGGCTCGGAGCGGCGGGCGGTGACGCCGGGGAACAGGTCGCCGAGCGTGCGCAGCAGCACGCCCGTCTCGGCCAGCGAGGGGAGCACCTGCGAGATGTAGCGCAGGAACGTCGGGTTGGGGCCGACGATCAGCACGCCGCGGGTGGAGAGCTCCCGGCGGTGGGTGTAGAGCAGGTACGCGGCGCGGTGCAGCGCGACCGCGGTCTTTCCGGTGCCGGGGCCGCCCTGCACGACGAGAACCCCGCTCAGGTCTGCGCGGATGACGCGGTCCTGCTCGGCCTGGATGGTCTCGACGATGTCGCGCATCCGGCCGGTGCGCCGGGCGCCGACCGCGGCGAGCAGCGCGGCCTCGCCCGCGAGCCCGGCATGGCCGGCGCGGCGGGCCTCGGTGAGGTCGAGTACCTCGTCGTCCAACCCGACGACCTTGCGACTCCTGGTACGGATGTAGCGGCGGCGCGCGACGCCCTCGGGGGAGGCGGCGGTCGCCAGGTAGAAGGGTCGGGCGGCGGGGGCGCGCCAGTCGATCAGCAGCGGTTCGTGGTCGCCGTCGTCGTCGAAGATGCCGATCCGGCCGACGTAGCGGGGCGTCGCGTCGTGAAAGTCCAGCCGCCCGAAACAGAGCCCGTTCTCCACGGCGCTGAACTGGGCCAACTGCTCGGTGTAGAGCGCGACGGAGCTTTCCCGCTGGGAACGGTCCTGCAGGGTGCCGCCGGTTTCCCGCAGTGCCCGCCTCAGCCGCTCGGCGGCGTGTTCGCGCAGGTTGTCGAGGCGACCGTAGAGCATCCCGACATATCCCTGCTCGCGGCCGAGATCATCGGTCCGCGTCTCGCCTGGTGCGCTGGCAGAGCTTGACAATGCGTCTCCCTGTTTGCTAACCTTCTCAACAGAACCGCGACTTCAGCGGTTCTTTTTTGTGCGCTCGAAATGTCGAAGATAGCGCATCGGCGCGCCCGTCGACGGATCTCCGTCGCACGGCGGCGGCCACTCCCCCAGCTACCGGTCTCCACGGCGGCCATCGCCGGCTTGGCTGATCGCGACGCGCCGCGTCCCCACCCCTAGCATCGGAACAGATCACCGACGAGGGAGACGCCATGCCACAGCCCGAAGGCGCGGAGCTGGAAACCATCCGCGCCCGCCGCAGCACGCTGCGCGACACCTACCTGCGCCCGGCGGCGCAGCGCCCGGCCGGCACCGGCCGCGGGCTGCACCACATCGCGCTGGTCTGCCGCGACGTCGAGGAAACCATCCGCTTCTACCAGGATTTCCTCGGATTTCCCCTGGTCGAGCTGGTGGAGAACCGGGACTACGCCGGCTCCAGCCATTTCTTCTTCGACATCGGCAGCCGCAACCTGCTCGGCTTCTTCGACTTTCCGGGCCACGACCACCAGCCGTACGTGGAAACCATCGGCGCGGTCCAGCACATCGCCATCTCGGTGACGGCCGAGCGGTTCCAGGAGGCGAAGGCGCGGTTCGACGCCAACGGCGTGGATTATCTGGGGCCGGACCGCGGGGTCGAGGACAGCCTCTACATCCGCGATCCCAACGGGGTGGGGATCGAGCTGTACTGCGAGGAAATCGGAGTGTTCGAGGGTGAGGAGCTGATCGACCCGGTTGCCTGACCGCGACGGTCAGGGGGCGTTGCCACCGGCCCACGCGGCACCCAGCAGCCGACGCAATCCGCCGGCATCGACCGGGCGGGGATTGTCGGCGGGCACCACCGGCAGGATCAGCCCGACCGCGGCGTCGAGCTGATCCTCGCGCAGGTGGAGCTCACGCAGGGCCATCGGGGCGCCGAGCCGGCTGGCGAGGTCACGGAGCCCGCCGACCGCGTCGCGCACCCCGAGCGCCGCGGCGGTCCGGCGCGCCGCGTCCGGTGCGGCCGGGGCGTTGAAGGCGAGCACGTACGGCAGCAGCACGGCGTGCGTCTCCGGATGCGGCAGGTCGTAGGCGCCGCCGAGCGCGTGGCAGATCTTGTGGTGCAGCCCGGAGCCGGCCACCGCGAAGGCGGATCCGGCGAGGTAGGCGCCGTAGAGCAGGTCGGCGCGTCCCGTCGGGTCGGCGCCGTCGGCGGCGACCGCCGGCAGCCCGGTCGCGAGCGCGCGGATCCCCTCCGCCGCCAGCAGCGCGGTGACGGGATTGCGGCCCGGCGCCCAGAACGCCTCGACGCAGTGCGCCAGCGCGTTGAGCCCACTGACGACGGAGAGCCGCGCCGGCAGCGCGTGGGTCAGCTCCGGGTCGTAGATCACGGTCCGCGGCAGGACGCGCCGGTCCACCCCGGTCGTCTTGCGGGCGCCGTCGGTGATCCCCCACACCGGGGTCACCTCCGATCCGGCGTACGTGGTCGGCACGGCGATCACCGGCAGGTCGGCGGTGAGCGCGACCGCCTTGGCGGTGCCGGTGGTCGAGCCGCCCCCGACGCTCAACACCGCGTCGGCGCCGGCCGCGGCGGCGAGCGCACGCGCCTGCTCGGCGACCTCGGCCGGAACGTGCGGTCGGACGCCGGTGAAGGTCGCGGCGAGCCGGTCACCGAGCGGGGCGACCAACTCCCGCGCTGTGGCTTCCGCCGATCGACCGACGACGAGGAGCACGCGGGTCGCGCCGAGCCGCTCGATCTCCGACACGAGACGCGTCCGCGCCGTTCCCTCGCCGAAGACCACCCGCACCGGTAGCGCCTCGTGGTCGAACTCCCGCACGGTCCCTCCCTGGCTGTCATGGTCGACCGGCTGACATCCTCCACCCTCGCCAAACCGGCGGATACTGTCGAACCCGACCCCAGCGCGGGCGGCGCCGACAGCGCGACGGCCGCCCCGGGAGGATCCCGGCGCGGCCGTCAGACACTGGACACCGTCAGACGCCGAATACCGTCAGACGCGGAACACCGTCAGACGCCGAATACCGTCAGATGCGGAATCGTCCCACCGCGGTCTGGAGTTCGTTCGCCAGGTCAGCCAGCTCTGCGCTGATCTGGTTCGCCTCAATGAGGTTCGACGTGGTCGCCTGCGCCGCAGCGGCGACGCCGGCGATGTTGGTGGCGATCTCGGTCGTGCCCTGGGCCGCGTCGCCGACGCTGCGGGTCATCTCGCCGGTGGTCGCGGTCTGCTCCTCCACCGCCGAGGCGATCGTCACCTGGTAGTCGTTGATCTTCCCAATGATCCTGCTGATGTTGCCGATCGCGTCCACCGCGTTGGCGGTGTCCGACTGGATCGCCTCCACCCGTCGCGAGATGTCCTCGGTCGCCCGCGCCGTCTCCTGCGCGAGATCCTTGACCTCGCTCGCCACCACCGCGAAGCCCTTCCCCGCCTCGCCCGCCCGGGCCGCCTCGATGGTGGCGTTGAGCGCCAGCAGGTTCGTCTGCTGCGCGATCGAGGTGATCACCTTGATGACGTTGCCGATCTCCACCGACGACTCGCCCAACGTCGAGACCGTCCGGTTGGTGGACTCCGCCACGCCCACCGCGTCGGCCGCGACCCTGGCCGCCTCGTTGGCGTTCTGGGCGATCTCCCGGATTGACGCGCCCATCTCCTCGGCCCCGGCGGCCACCGTCTGGACGTTCTGCGAAACGTCGCCGGCCGCCACCGCCACCACGTTGGCCTGGGCGGCGGCCTCCTCGGCGCTCACGCCGATCCGACCGGCCACCCCGCCCAGCTTCTCCATGTTGGCGCCGAGCGTGCGGGCGCCCGCGGTCAGAATCTCGACCGTCGCCCGGATGCCCTCGTTGGCCCGGTTGACCGCGGCGGCCATCCGGCCGAGCTCGTCGCGCGACCGGACCTCGGCCTTGCGCGTCAGGTCACCGTCGGCGACCGCGTCCAGCGCCGCGCCCACACTGTCGAGCTGACGGCGGAAGGCACGCGCCACCGAAAAGCTCACCGCGAACGCCAGCAGCAGGCCTACGACGAGCGCGACCACGGCGATCGTCCGGGCGGCGCGGTAGTTCTCGGCGGCGTGTGCGGCCAACGCGTCGGCCTGCTCGTTCTCAGCCTTCTCCATGGTCGCCATCGCGTCGTGCATGGTCTTCTCGGCGGCGACGAAGGCCTCACCGACCTTCTCCGGCGCGGGCATGGTGAACCCGGCCGGCGGCGGCTTGCGCAGGATCAGCACGTCCCGCAGCCCGGTGTGCGTGTTCCAGGCCTGCTCGAAGTCGGTCAGCGCCGAGCCGAGGATGCTGGAATCGCTCTCCACCACGCGGTACGCCGCGACGGTCTCCCGCACCTGCACGTCCGCGGATTCGAGACTCGTCACACCCTCCTGCTTGTAGGCCGGGTCGCTGTTGGTCACCAGAAACATGCCGCGGAACATCATCCCGAAGCCGCCGCTCAGCTTGTTCTGAAGCTGCACGCTCTCCAGGTGGTCGTTCTTCATCACGGTCAGGTCGTCGTTGATGATCGCCATGCGGCTCAGCGACAGCGCGCTCACGCCGATCGCAACGAGTGCCACCACAATGACGGAAGCAGCCGACTTCGTGCTGGTGCCGCGATCGGCCAGCCAGCCGCTGATCCGATTCCGGTCGATGGTGATCTCCATCGACGATTTCTTCGCCGTCATGTCCCGGTCGCCCCCTGCCTCATGACGCGCCACCCGGAGGCAACGCTCACGAGTGGTATCGGCAGGAGGAAGGGGAAGTTGAGGCGTGAACTAGTGCCGCAGCAGGCAACGTTTGCACTGTCGCTGGGTGGCGTCTTCGGTTGGTTGCTGTGGGATGCTCGTCGTCGTGACGGATCTTGACAACCAGTTGGGGTACTGGAACTCCACGGGGACGTCGAAGACCTTCGGCCACCCAGTTGAGCCTTCGTGGCTGGAAGGCATCGATCATCGGGCACGCGTCCTCGACTACGGGTGCGGTTACGGACGGCTGGCGGGGCTGCTCGTCGAGTGGGGTTTCGAGAATGTTGAGGGGGTGGATGTCGCTCCCAATCTCATCGCCCGCGCGCGTGAGCAGCAGCCGGGCGCACGGTTCACGGTTCTTGACAGTCCTCCTCAACTGGACCATCACGACGTCAGTGTCGACGTGGTGCTGCTGTTCGCGGTGTTGACGTGCATGCCTGGCGACGCTGGACAGCGGGAACTGGTGACGGAGCTGCGTCGGGTTCTGCGGCCCGGTGGACTCCTCTATCTCAGTGACCTGTGCCTGCAAGAGGATCAACGCAACCGTTCTCGGTATCAGCAGTTCGCTGCGAAGTACGGCACCTACGGTGTGTTCGAAACCGGTGACGGGGCGGTGTGCCGACACCACACGGTGGACTGGCTTGATGGCCTGTTCGTCGATTTCGACCTGGTCGCCACCCGCGAGGTCTCCGTGGAAACCATGAACGGCCGTCCGGCCCGGGCTACCCAGCTGTTGGTGTCCAAGCCGTGACCTCACCGCCGCATCGGCGTGGTGGCCAGGTCGGCCGGACTGGGCGAATCAGACTTCTGCGTTGACGAGTTTGGCCCGCTGAACCTCCAGCCCCATCCAGGTCGGCAGTGGGCCGAACGCGGTGGCAAGGACAAGGACCCCGAGCGCGAGCCGAGGCTCCGACGCCGCGCGACGTACACCCGCCCGCACGGAGTGCGTCACCTTTTCGCCGCCTACGACTTGGGCAAGGACAAGCTCTACGGGCACATCAAGCCCACCAAGAACCGGACGAGATTTCTGGAGTTCTGCCGCTACCTGCGCAGCCTCCATCCGCTCGACGTGCGCGTTGCAATCGTGTGCGACAACTACTCCCCGCACCTGAGCACGAGGAAGGACACCCGGGTCGGCGATTGGGCCGCGGAGAACAACGTCGAGATCGCCTAAACCCCAACGAATTCATCCTGGTTGAAGCGCATCGAGGCCCAGTTCACCGCCCTGCGTTACTTCACCCTCGACGGCACCGACCACGCCAGCCACACCGAGCAGGGCAGCATGATCCGCCGCTACATCATCTGGCGGAACAAGCACGCCCAAGACGAGCGTCTACGCGAAGTCGTCAACAGGGCAAACGTTGCCTGATGCGGCACTAGTTTGCGGCGGAGCGGCGGCTCAGCGGGCGAAGAGCTTCGCCGCCGTGATCGCCGTCTGGACGACGCCGTACCCGAGCAGCGCGGCGACGAGCAGCCACGACAGCAACAGCCGCACCCCCTGTTTCCCCGGTTGCTCACTGCCCGGTCGTTCATTTTCCGGTCCCACTGTCATTGCGCACTGCCCCTTTCGACGGCGACCGGTGGGGTCGGGATGTCACGGGATGGGGCCGGCGCGGTGGGCGCGGGTTCGTGGAAGCGCGCCGGCACGGGACGGATCAGCAGGTTCGCGACGAACCCGACGGCGAGCACGCCGACCATGGTGAACAGCGCCGGTCGGTACGCGGCCGCGGTCAGGGTCCCGGGCTTGCCCTGCGCGTCGAGAAAACCGTTGATGATCAACGGCCCGGCGATCCCCGCCGCGGACCAGGCCGTCAGCAGCCGGCCGTGGATGGCGCCGACCTGAAAGGTGCCGAAAAGGTCGCGCAGGTAGGCGGGGATGGTCGCGAAGCCGCCGCCGTAGAAGGAGAGGATGACGCAGGTGAGCAGGACGAAGAGCGCGGTGGCGGTATGCCCGAGCAGGGCGAGCAGCGCGTAGAACACCATGCCGACGCCGAGGTAGATCAGGTAGATCGGTTTCCGGCCGATCAGGTCGGAGGTGGACGACCAGACGAACCGACCGGCCATGTTGAACAGCGAGAGCAGTCCGACGAAACCACCCGCCGCCGCGGCCGCGACCGTCGAGGTCCCGTTCTCGCGGAAGAAGTCCTGGATCATCGGGCTGGCCTGTTCCAGGATCCCGATACCCGCGGTGACGTTGCAGAACAGCACGATCCACAGCAGCCAGAAGGAACGTGTCCGGATCGCGTTCGCCGCCGAGACGCTCGCCGTCGTCACCATCGGCTTCGCGGCGACCGTGGCGGGGTCGAACCCGGCCGGGCGCCAGCCCGGCGCGGGCACGCGCACGTTCACCACGCCGAACATCATGATCACGAAGTAGCCGATGCCGAGCGTGACGAAGAGGCCGACCAGCGCGCCGCCGGAGGCGACGGAGCTGGCGTTGGCCGGGTTGTAACCGGGGTCGTAGAGGGAGAGCAGTTGGCGCGACAGCGGACTGGCCACCATCGCGCCGCCGCCGAAGCCCATGATGGCCAGCCCAGTGGCGAGACCGGGACGGTCCGGGAACCATTTGATCAGCGTCGAGACCGGCGAGATGTAGCCGATGCCGAGCCCGATGCCACCGAGGAAGCCGTATCCGAGATAGACGAGCCAGAGCTGCCCGGTGGCGATGCCGAGCGCGCCGACCAGGAATCCGGTGGCCCAGAAGCACGCGGACACGAACATCGCCTTGCGCGGTCCGTTCGCCTCCACCCACGTGCCGCCGACCGCCGCGGAGAGCCCCAACATGACGATCGCGATGCTGAAGATGACGCCGATCGCGGTCTGGCTCGCTCCGAAGTGGGCGATGAGGGAGTTCTTGTAGACGCTCGTGGCGTAGGCCTGGCCGATGCACAAATGCACGGAGAGCGCGGCGGGCGGGATCAGCCAGCGACTGTATCCCGCCGGCGCGACGGTGTGCTGATGATCGAGCGCGGAGAGCATCGGCACGGGGGCGTTCCTCTCTCTGGTCAGCGGATGGGAGGAGTCGGCGGGCGCGAATTGTCCGCGTCGTTGCGCTTCTTCCACTAAGCCGGAATCTAACCGTGCGGGCGGGACGCCCGCGAGCGTCGGAAAAGCCCCTGTCGCCGGACGGTCGATCGGCTGAGCCGAGCGGCGCGCGGCCCCGGCCCGGTGCGACACAGAACCATGCCCCCCCCGTGACACGCAGCCGCCGGCGCTGGCGTGGGAGCGGTTCCACCCGATGCTGCCGCCGGCCACCCTCGGCCCCCCGGGCCCCGCCCCCGCGCCCGTCACCCGGCCGCGCCGGGCCGGACCGTGCGACACGTCCGGTTAATCGCAGGTGGAATGGGTGCGCATCCGTGGGGTACCCGTGCACCTGTCCGCACGAGACAAGGGGGGAAACATGGCAAGCATCAAACGCGCCGCACTCGTTGCCGGGCTCGTCGCGCTCGCTCTGGTGCCCGGTGCGGCGGCGCAGGCGGTCGCCGCGCCGTCCGCACAGGATACTTCGTTCCTGCAGGCCGCTCACCAGGGAAACATGGCCGAGATCGCGAAGGGCAACCTGACGCAGCAGAAGAACGCGAGCCAACAGGTGAAGGACCTGGGATCACGCTTCCTCAGCGACCACACCCGGTTGGACCAGTCCCTGACGCAGACCGCGTCGAAGCTCAAGGTGACGCTGCCGGGCTCAGCCACCAGCGAGCAGCAGTCGGCGCTGACCAAACTGCAGGGGATCGACGGTGAGGAGTTCGACCGGATGTTCGTCGAGACGAACATGAACTGGCACGAGCAGATGATGAAGCTGATCGACACGGAAATGGCGCAGGGCGTCGACCCGGACGCCAAGAAGGTGGCGAAGGACGCCGCGCCGGTCGTCAAGGCACACCATGAAGCCCTGCAGGGCCTGGCGCAGAGCATGGGTCTTCCGGCGGGCGGGGGCAGCGCCTCTCCCGGAGCCAGTGGCCACGCCCAAACGCCGAGCCCGGAGGAGAGTTCCGAGTCGGCCGAGCCCGAGGAATCCGAAGAGTCCGAAGAGTCCGAAGAGCCGGACTCCGAAAATCCGGAGCCGGAGCGGAGCTGACACGCCGGGCGACAGACGATGGTCGCACCTCCGGCCGGCACGACCAGCTGATGGCCAAGCTCGCGCCGCCCATCGGGAGCGCGGGCCTGGCCATCAGTTGTCGCAGCGCCGACGACGTCACCGCATCATCCGGACGAGCTCGAAGCGCGACCGGATGCCGAGTCGGGTGAAGATGTTCCGCAGATGGTGGTCGACCGTGCGCGGGCTGACGAACAGGTGCGCCGCGACCTCCCGGTTGGTCTTCCCCTCCGCGACGAAACGCGCGATCTGCAGCTGCTGCGGGGTGAGCTGGTCGGTGACCGGCCGTTCGGCCGGGCGCAGCGACTCCCCCGTGGCCCGTAGCTCCGCGCGGACCTGATCGCACCAGAGTCGCGCGGCGAAGCGCTGGAAGGTCTCCAGAGCGCTGTGCAGATGCTCACGGGCCCGGGCCGGGCGGCGTCGCCGACGCAGCGCGTTGCCGAGCAGCAGTTCCGTACGGGCCCGCTCGAAGTCGGAGTGACCGGTGGCGTGCAGACGCAGCGCCTCCTGAAAGTGCTCCTCGGCGGCACCCCCCTCAGCGAGCAGCGCGTGCGAGCGGGCCGACAGGGCGAGCCACTCCGGGTTGCCGCTCGCGTGCGCGAACCGGTCGTACGCCACCAGCGCGCAGCGCGCGCCGGCCGCGTCACCGCTGCGCACCGCCGCCTCGACGAAGTGCGGGATGGTCAGCACCCGCACGACGAAGTGGCTCGGACCGGCCCCGGGTCGGGTCAGCGTGCGCAGCCGCTGAGCGGCGCTCGCCGAATGCCCGACGCTCTGGTCCAGGAACGCTTCCGCCCAGACGCTCAGCGACGCGGCTAGCCCCAGCCCGTGCGCCGTCGCCCGGGTGCCGGCCGCGCGCGCCCGGCTCCGGCAACTCTCCTCATCGCCGAGCACGGCGGCGAGCAGGGCCAGCGCCGCGAGATGGCCGGTCGCGCAGTTGTCCTGGCCGGTCTCCTCCGCCAGTCGCAGTCCTTCGAGGGCGTTCGGCAACGCCGACAGATACTGCGCGGTGGACAGTTCCGCGTAGACAAGAGCCTCCAACGCCTGGGGCACCGACGCGACGCCGCCCCGGTCGCGGGCCAGGGCGACGGCCCGCGCGGCCAACCCCCGCGCGGCCGCCGCGTCCCCGCCCAGTAACGCCGCGATGCTCGCCCAGGTCAGCACGGACGATTCGTCGAGTACGCCGGCCAGCTGCACGACCCGGCCGAGCGCGGTACGCGCCGTCTGGTGATCACCGCGGGACGCCGCGACCGTCCCGGTGAAGTATTCGAAGATCAGCGCGAGCCGCGGCGGGTCCGTGCCGGCGCGCAACTCCCCGGCACGCCGCGCGATCTCGGCGTACGTCGCCAGGTCGCCGGCGAAGGAGCTGGCCTGCCCCGCCCGCATCAGCGCGCGCAGCGCCAGCTCCCGGTCGTGCGGCACCAGCTTCTCCGCGGCCTCCAGCAGCGTACGACGCGCCTCCAGCGCATCACCGTCGCGCAGCTCGATGTCACCGCGGAGAAACTCGGCCCGGCCGCGCACCTCGGTGCTCGCCGCGATCGGCACGGCCCGGCGCAGCAGGGCGCGCGCCCGTTGTGCACCGCCGGCGAGCCAGGCGTCGCGTGCCCCGGCGATGAGATCACCGGCCTTCGCGTCGCCCGTGACCCGCAGTTGCGCCGCCCGCTCGAAGGCCAACGAGGAGGCCGCGTACTCACCGCGTCGCCGGGCGACGGCGGCGGCCCCGCACAGCTCATCGGCGAGCCCGTCATCGGGGCCGGACGCGGCGACCGCCCGATGCCACACCCGCCGCACCCGGTGGCGGTCCTCGGTCAGGGCGCAGGCGAGCGCGGCGTGCACGGCCCGTCGCCGCCCCAGCGACGCGCTCTGGTAGATCGCGGAGCGGATCAGCGGGTGACGGAAGCTGACCGTATTGCCCTGGACGCGCAGCAGACCACTGCGCTCCGCGGGTTCCAGCGCCGAGACGTCCAGCCCGTCGGCGGTCGCCGCCCGGAGCAACGTGTCGGTGTCGATCTCCTCGTCCGCGGCCACCACCTGCAACAGCCGCTGGGTCCCCTCGGGCAGGCGGCGGAGCTGGTCACGGTAGGCACGCAGCAGCGTGCTGTCGGCCGGAAGCGCCACCGGGAGCAGTGACTCCTCCGCCGACTGCGTCGCGCCGAGCGCCTCGACCAGCTCGATCATGGCCTGCGGGTTGCCCGCCGCGCCCCGCAGCACGCTCGCGCGCACCGACTCGGCCAACCCGTCCGGCGCGAACGCGTCGATCAGTTCCCGGCCGGCCCGCTCGTCGAGAGGCGCGAGCCGGAGCAGCGGAATGCCGGGCAGCATCGGCCGCTGATTGTCCTCGCCGTACTGCTCGCGGGCGGCGAAAAGCAGCACCACCCCTTCCGCGTCGAGCCGGCGCGCGGCGAAGGCGAGCGCGTCGAGGGAAGGTTCGTCCAACCAGTGCGCGTCGTCCACGCGGCACAGGACGGGCGCGTCACGGGCCACCTCGGAGAGCAGGCTGAGCACCGCCACGCAGAGCAGGAACCGGTCCCCGCCGGCGCCGCCCCCCATCCCGAGCGCGGCCTCGAGCTCGACGACCTGGGACGGCGGGAGCGACCGCCGGCGATCGGCCACGGGTCGCAGCAGCCGGTGCAGGCCGCCGAAGGAAATGCCGCTTTCGGACTCCACACCACTCGTGGTCAGCACGAGGAAGTCGGCGGCCGCCGCGCTCGCCTCGTCGAGCAGCGCGGTCTTGCCCAGTCCCGGCTCCCCCAGCAGCAGCGCGGAGCCGCTCCGCCGATCACGTGCGGCGGAGATCATCGCGGCCAGCCTGACCTGCTCATCCGTCCGGCCGCAGAGCCCGGGGCGCCTGCGACATGGCCCCGCCGTCATGGGCTTAAGTTACGCGCTGGTAACCAGAATATAAAGTGGTCGGTAGAAACTGGTAACTTCGCCGATGCGTCGGCAAACGCCCCAGATCGAGACTTCCGGTGCCTGGCCCCACCGCTCCCAGGAGGTCTCATGCGCCGTGCCGTCCTCGCCGCCGCCATCACCGGGTTCCTCGCCGTCGCGGGCTCGATGCTCCTACCATCCACCACGGCGCAGGCCGCCGCTCCGCGCGACCCGGTCATCTTCGTCCACGGCTACGCCAGCAACGGACTCGTATGGGCGCCCATGGTCGGGCGAGCCCTCGCGGCCGGCTACCCCGCATCGCGGGTCTACGCCTTCGAGTACGACATCAACCAGTCGCTGGTCACCTCGGCCAACCAGCTCAAGTCGTACGTGGACGGTGTCCGGTCACGCACCGGCGCCAGCAAGGTCGACCTCGTCAACCACTCCATGGGCGGGCTGGTCACCCGCTACTACGTGAAGAACCTGGGCGGCACCTCGACCGTCGACCAGTGGGGCTCGCTGGCCGGGGCGAACCACGGCACCACCAGCGCGTACGCCTGCATCATCTTCGCGTCCTGCCAGCAGATGGCCCCGAACTCGTCCTTCCTCCAGCAGCTCAACTCCGGCGACGAGACACCCGGCTCGGTCGCGTACCGCACCTGGTACTCCTCCTGCGACGGGGTCATCAACCCCTACCAGAGCACCCAGCTCAACGGCGCGGTCAACACCAACGTGGGATGCGTCAACCACCTCGCGTTCCTCACGAACGGCACCGTCGGCGAGCAGGTGATCGGCTGGCTCGACTGACGCCACGCGACACCGGCTGCCGGGAGGGCCCACGCAAGGGTCCTCGCGGCAGCGCGTCCGGCGCGCCCCGACATCAGCCGCCCAGCACCTCGTGGTGGTGATGATGGTGCTGACCGGGCTCATCGGGGTGGTGGTGCGGCAACTGCGGAGCGCCGAGCCGGTGCTCGTGGCCGGGGAGCGCCACCCGGTAGACACAGGCGTCGCAGTTGGCCAGCACACCGCCCCGCACCGCCTCGGCGGCGCGCTCCAGCACCAGGTCGGCGAGGCCGTCACAGTCGCCGATCACCTCGGCCACGCCGAGCGGCACGTCCGCCCCGGCTGCCCACGCGCGCGACTGCGCCGCCACCCGACGCGGCAACACCCCGGTGAAGAGGAAGTACGGCAGGACCGCGATCCGTCGCGCACCCAGCAAGCGGCAGCGGTCGAGCGCGGCGGGCACGCCCGGCTCGGCGAGGGAGACGAAGGCGTACTCGACACCGGCGACCGGTGTCGTCTCGGCCAGCAACCGGGCGGCGCGCGCCACGTCGGCGTTGGCGTCGGGGTCCGTGGAGCCCCGCCCGACGAGCAGGACGGTGGTCTCCGGGCCGGCACCCATGTCGGACAGTCGTTCGCGGAGCAGCGCCAGGACCGTCGGGTGCGGTCCGAGCGGCCGCCCGTACGCGATGGCCAGCCCCGGGTGCCGGACCCGCTCGCGGGCGAGCGCCGCCGGGATGTCGCCCTTGGCGTGCCCGGCGGTGACCAGCATCAGGGGCACGGCGGCGATGCGCCGCTCCCCCGCGGCGACCAGCGCGGCGACGGCCTCGCCGAGCGGCGGCGGGGAGAGCTCGATGAAGCCGCCGGCGACCGGGGCCGCGTGCCGGGCGGCGACCCGGGCGACGAAGCGCCGGAACTGCTCCGCGCCCTCGGCGTCGGCGGTGCCGTGCCCGGCGATCAACAGGGATGTGGTCATGCGAGCGGGTCTCCATACAGCAGGGCGTTGACGGCGGCGGCCGCGACGGCGGAGCCGCCACGGGCGCTGACGTTGGACAGGTGGGGCAGCGCGGTGGCGCGGAGCGCGGCCTTGGATTCGGCCGCGCCGACGTAGCCGACGGGCAGCCCGACGACCAGGGCCGGACGCACCGCGCCGGTCTCGGCCAGGCGCAGCAGTTCGAACAGGGCGGTCGGCGCGTTGCCGATCGCCCAGACCGCGCCGTCGCCGACCCGCTCGGCGGCGAGCCGCACGGCTGCGGCGGAGCGGGTGAGCCCGACCGACGCCGCGAGATCGCGCACCTCCCTCGTGCCGACCAGGCAGATCGACGGGTACGTGGTGACGCCGGCCGCGAGCATCATCACGTCGACGACGAGGGGCGCACCGCCGCCGAGGGATTGCGCCGCGGCGTCGAGCGACACCTCGTCGAGCACGAGATCATCGCGCCACGACGGGTCGGCGGTGGTGTGGATGATCCGCTCGACGACGTCCCGGCTGCGCCGCGGCAGGGCGGTCGTGTCCACGACGGAGCGGATGATGCGGTAGGACTCGGCCTCGATCGGGTGGACGGTCCGGCTCATACCGCACGCTCCGGCTCGGGCTCGGCGGCCGTGAAACGCTGGTCGAAGCGGCCCAACCGCCACGCGATCCCGGCGCCGCCCCAGGCAAGCACGAACGCGCCGACCACGAAATAGCCGAGAAGTTCGAAATGCCCCGCGAGCCCGGCGTAGCCGGCGAGCGGTCCCCCGCCATCGATCGCCCGACCGAGCAGGTCGGCGAGGTAGACCGACGCGACGAAGAAGGCGACCGCCACCGTCATCGAGGTGGTGGCGAGGTTGTAGTACAGCCGGCGGGCGGGGTGCCGGTAGGCCCACGAGTAGGCGCGGCTCATCAGCAGCGAGTCGGCGGTGTCCATCGCCGACATCCCGGCGGCGAAGAGGAGCGGCAGGGTGATCACGGCGAGCGCCGGCATGCTCCCCGCACTCGCCGCGGATGCCTGCAGGGACAACAGGGTGACCTCGCTGGCCGTTTCCAGGCCGAGGCCGAAGAGAAGGCCGACGGCGAACATGTGCCAACTGTTGCGGATCATGCCGCGGGCACGGCCGCCGAGCAGCCGGTTCATCAGCCCGCGGTTGGCCAGTTCCCGGTCGATCGCCGCCTGGTCGACCTCGCCGCGCCGCAGCCGGCGCCACAGCCGCACCATCGCGGTGAGCACGACAGCGTTGAGGACCCCGACGAGCAGCAGGAAGCAGACCGCGACGACGAGCGCGACGAGCCCCCCGATCTCCTGCACCGCCGCCAGGTTCGCCTCGGTCGCGGCCTGGGCGGCGAAGGCGACGAGCAGCGAGAGCACGAGGACGACCGCGGAGTGCCCCATCGCGAAGAAGAAGCCGACGCCGACCGGGCGACGTCCGCGCAACAGCATGAGCCGGGTGGTGTCGTCGATCGCCGCGATGTGGTCGGCGTCGAAGGCGTGCCGGATGCCGAGCAGATAGGCGAGTGCACCGGCGCTCGCGAAGGTGCTCGCCGCGGTGGGGCTGGAGGTGTAGTAGAGGTAGAGCGACCAGCCGACGACATGCAGCGCGACGACGACGGCAACGATGCCGGAGAGGCGTATCCGTTCGGCCCGTGTCCACGCTCCGCTGGGAATCGCTGACTGCGTCATCCGGCCTCCTCGTTGTGGTTGTGGTGGTCGCGGTCGAGCCGGATCGCGTCGACGGGGCAGATCTCGACGCACTCGCCGCAGCCCGTGCAGCGCTCCTCGCGGACGTGCAGCCGCCCGCCCGAGGGTCGGATGGCGTGGGTGGGGCAGGTCAGCAGGCAGGCGCCGCATCCGGTGCAGGCGCCGGTGAAGCTCAGGTCAGCCATCGGTATTCCCGCGGCGTGACCATCCGGCCGGCGACCGTCGCGGTCCGGCTGGAGCCGACGATGACGATCGAGAGCATGTCCACGATGGATGGATCGGCCGCGAGGGCCTGCAGCGTGGTCCGGACGATGCGCTGACCCGGCCGGGTCGCGTCGCGGACCACGCCCACGGGCGTCCCGGCCGGTCGGTGCGTGCCGAGAATGGCCAGCGCCTCGTCGAACTGCGCGGTGCGGCGACGGCTGCGCGGGTTGTAGAGGGAGACGACCAGATCGGCCGCGGCGCAGGCGCGCACCCGCTCCGCGATGACCGGCCACGGGGTGTGCAGGTCGGACAGGGACAGGTAGACGTGGTCGTGACCGAGCGGCGCGCCGAGCAGCGCCGCGGCGGCCAGCGCCGCGGTGATGCCGGGCACCACGGCCACCTCGATGTCGGCGCCCGCGACCTGCAGAGCCGGCGAGGCCATCGCGTAGACGCCGGCGTCGCCGGACCCGATGAGCGCGACGGCGTGCCCCTCCGTGGCGAACGCCACCGCGGTCCGGGCCCGTTCTTCCTCCGCGCCGAGTCCGCTCTCGATCACCGTGGTGCCGGGCGTGAGGAGCGGGCGGATCTGGTCGACGTACTGGTCGAGGCCGACGATGATCGAGGCGCGACGCAGTGCCGCGGTGGCCCGCGGGGTCCGCAGATCCGGCGCGCCGGGGCCGAGGCCGACGATGGTGAGCCGCCCGCGCGGGGAAAGTCGGGCCACCGCGACCGTCGCCATCGGGCTCGCCCGCTTCTCGAGCACGAGGTCGGCGGCGCGCCCGGCATCGCGGGCCGCCCGCAGCGCGGCGGCCTCCGCGACGCTCGGCGTCCCGACTGCGGCGCGGACGACCTCGGACGGATTGGGCACCGCCTCGGCGGCGAGTTCCGCTGCCGGATAGGTCAGCAGCGGCCAGCCTCGCCGACGCGCCACCTCGAGGATGCCGGCCTCGTCGGCCTTCACGTCCGCGGTGGCCAGCGCGCGTACCGACTCCCGGGCGAGACCCGCGTCGGCAAGTCCGGAATCGATCAGCTCGTCGAGCTCGTCGGCCGGTACCCCCCGACTGGCGCCCACCCCGACGACCAGCGACGGCGGCCGATAGACGAGGTCGCCGACCGCGTCCCGGCGGTCGCTGACCGCGACCGTGTGGCCGCCGCTGTCCGCGGTGGCCAGCGGCGGCACCGGCCAGACCGCGTCGGCGTCGACGCGCAGCGCGGCACCGTCGAGCACCGCGCGGGTCACCGCGGCGACCGGACCCGGCTCGGCCAGGCGGAATCCGAGGTCCGCGCCGTACGTGTCGAGCGGCGTCAGCCCAGCCGTGTCGGTGCCGGTGGTGACCACCGGCTCCGCGCCGAGCACCTCGGCGACCCGGACGGCGAGCGCGTTGGCGCCCCCACCGTGCCCACCGAGCAGGGCCACCGCGAAACGTCCCGCCTCGTCGACGCAGACCACGCCGGGGTCGGTGTGCTTGTCCCGCAACAGTGGCGCGGTGAGCCGGACGGTGGCGGGTACGGCGAGAAAGCAGACCACGGCGTCCGAGCCGGTCCACGCCGCGCGGACCTGCTCGGCGACCGTCCCCTCGTGGACCCGGGTCTCTCCGGGCCACGCGTCCGCGAGGCGCCGGGCGGCCGCCCGACCGGCGACGGTGGCCGCGACGAGTCCGATCACTGGCGGAACTGCCTTTCGATATCGCGTCAAGGGAGTTCGCCCCAGACGACGTGGACGGGGTTGGTGGCCGCCAGCCGGTGCGCTCCGCCGGGGAGCGGCACGAGCCGGTTGGCCTGCAGCTGGGTCCCGGACGCCCGGTAGCCGGCCGCGGCGAGCGCCGCGAGTGCGGGCCCGACACGCTCGACCGCGGCGAACGCCGCAACCAGTCGCGCCGGGCGGTGCCGCAGGCAGGCGGCGAACACGTCGACGCCGCCCCCACCGACGAAGATCGCGTCCGGCTCGGGTAGCTCCGCGAGCGCCTCGGGTGCGGCGCCCGGCACGACCTGGACGTCAACCCCGTGCCGCGCGGCGTTCTCGGCGATGGTCGCGGCGGCGTCGGCGTTCCGTTCCACCGCGATCGCCGCGGAGCCGAGCCGGACACACTCCACCGCGACCGATCCGCTGCCCGCCCCGACGTCCCAGACCAGGTCGCCGAGGCGCGGACCGAGCCGGGCGAGCACCAGGGCACGCACCTCGGCTTTGGTGATCATCGAGTTCCGGTGCTGGAACGCGGATTCGGGTAGCGCCCACCCGGCCGCCCCCGGATCACCACCGGCGCGCCACCGGGGCGCCCCGTCCGGCGCGGTGTCACCGAGAACGAGCGCGACGTTGGGATCGCGCGCGTCGTCCGGGCCGGTGATCCGCTCGTCCGGGGTGCCGAGCCGGGAGGCGACCACAATGCGCCGGGGCAACCCGCGCAGCGCCGCGGCCAGCTCGCGCGGACCGGCGCCCGGCGCGGTGAGGACGGCGACCTTGCGGTGGGCGCGGCAGGCGTTGACCGCGCGGCGCAGGTCGCGCCCGTGCGCGGAGACCACCAGCGCGTCGTCCCACGGCTCGCCGAGGCGGGCGAAGGCGTGTGCCACCGAGGACGGGGCGGGGAGCACCGCCGGGCTGAGGCCGGCGCGGCGCAGCGCCCGGACGATGCCGAAGAAGCCGGGGTCACCGCTGGCCAGCACGACGGCGGGGCCCGGATGGGCGACGAGCCGGGCGACCGCCGCGTGCACGTCGCCGAGGACGACCCGCTCCGCGGCGGTCTCAATCCGGCCGGGGGGACCCGCCGCGTGCACGTCGCCGAGGACGACCCGCTCCGCGGCGGTCTCAATCCGGCCGGGAGGACCCGCCGCGTGCACGTCGCCGAGGACGACCCGCTCGCCCGCGCTCTCGACCCGCGCCAGGTGCCGGGCTGCGCCGACCAGCAGGGTCGCCTCGCGCAGGGCGGCATCCGCGCCCGCCGGGAAGGGACCGCCGTCGCAGCCGACGACGGTCAGCACGGCAACCACTCCGGCCGGGTGGCGGCGACGACCGTACGGCCGGTGAAGTCGACCATGGCGACGTCGGTTGCGAGCGCGCCGCGGGTGAACGCGGTCAGCACGTCGCGGGCCCGGACGCAGAGGGTGTGCCCGGCGGCGGACAGAAGGCCGGCGGACTCCCACAGCTCGTACGCGTGCCGGGCGGTGTTGGCGGCGTCGACCTCGGCGGCGAGCGCGGCGTCGCCGCCGACCTCGCGGGTCAGCCGGCCGAGCAGGCCGGTGTCCACCTTGGACCGGGTGTAGTGCGTCATCAGGATCCCGGCGGCGAGCTTGGTGAGCTTGCCGACCATGCCGACGAAGACGACGCGGCGCATGCCGTGCTCCGTCGCGGTGCGCAGCGCCGCGCCGGTGAAGTCGCCCACCTCGACGAAACAGACCTCCGGCAGTTCGGGCAGGAGCGTTATCGCGCCCTTCTCGGTGCGCCCGCCCGTGCAGAGCACGATCGTCGACTCGCCCTGGGCGGCCGCGACCTGCACCGCCTGCATCACACTCGCCCGCCATGACGCGGTGGAGAAGGGTCGGACGATGCCGGTGGTGCCGAGAATGGAGATGCCCCCGAGGATGCCGAGGCGGCGGTTGGTGGTCTTGCGCGCCATCCGCTCCCCGTCCGGCACGCTGATCACGACGTGGGCGCCGCGTTCGCCGACAACTTCCGTCACGGCCTGCGTGATCATCTCGCGGGGCACCGGGTTGATCGCGGGGCCGCCGACGTCGAGGCCGAGGCCGGGACGGGTGACGGTGCCGACCCCCTCGCCGCCGGCGAGCCGTACACCGGGCCCGTCGTGCCAGCCGACCGTCGCGGTGAGGTGCGCGCCGTTCGTCACGTCCGGGTCGTCGCCGGCATCCTTCACGACCACTGCCTCGGCCGTCGCCCCGCTCCGCTCCGCGCGCTGCACCGCGAAGGTGACCCGGCGGCCGGAGGGGAGCCCGACCTCGACCCAACGCGGCGCGACGCCGGTGGTGAGGAGTTGGGCGGCCGCCTTGGCCGCCGCCGAGGCGCAGGTGCCGGTGGTCCACCCCGTCCGCAGGGCCTTCGGCCGGTCCTTTGCGGTGCGGGGCAGATCCGGCTCACGCAACGGCGGCAGCTCCCCACTTCCGTTGATCATGGGCATACGCGCGGCAGCCGAGCCCGAATTGTCGCGAGTCTGCCCATGATCAATGTGGGAGGGCGGGTGGTCAGCCGGCATGACCGCCGCCGCGCAGCGCCACCCGGGCGGCCGGGTCGGCCCGGCGGAAGCCGTGGAAGTGGCCGGGGTGGTAGAGGTGGCTGCGGGTGCCGGTGGCGGCCAGTGCCGGTCCGACCAGGAAGAGAGTGTGCTTCCAGAGCTTGTGCTCGCGGACGGTCGCGGCCAGGGTCGCCACCGTGCAGTGCAGCACCAGCTCGTCGGGCCAGGTCACCCGGTAGCCGACGACGACCGGCGTCTGCGGGACGTAGCCACCGGCGAGCAGTTCGTCGGCGAGCTGGCGGGCCCGGGCCGCGGAGAGGAAGACCGCCATGGTCGCGCCGTGGGCGGCGAACCCGGCGATCGTCTCGCCCGCCGGCATCGGGGTCTTGCCCCCCTCGAGTCGGGTGAGGATCACCGACTGGGCGACCTCGGGCACGGTCAGCTCACGCCCCACGGTCGCGGCGAGCGCCGCGTACGCGGAGACGCCGGGCACGACCTCGACGGCGAGGCCCAGCCCCGCACAGTGTTCGAGCTGCTCCTGCATCGCGCCCCACAGCGCCGGGTCGCCGGAGTGCAGCCGCACGACATGCAGCTCCTCGGCGGCGGCGCGGCGGTAGATCTCGACCGTGGACTCCAGGGTCAGCGCGGCCGAGTCGACGATCTCCGCGCCGACCCGGGCGTGGTCGAGCATCTCGGGCGCGACGAGGCTCGCCGCCCACACCACGATGTCGGCGGATTCCATGGCCCGTACGCCGCGCACGGTGATGAGGTCGGCCGCGCCCGGACCCGCCCCGACGAACGTCACGCGTCCGGTCATAGTTTTCCTCCTCGGCGGTCCCGGTGCGCCGGGACGATCACGGTGGCCAGGTAGGGGGCGGCGCCCTCCATGTCGGACAGCGGCTCGACCCGTTGCGCGGCGAGCCCGAGATGCTCGCCGTAGACGCCGGCCCGGCCGGCGGCGTGGACGGTGTCGGCGACCTGTTGCAGATGCCGCCCGCCCTTGTAGACCACCACGGTCCCGTCGCCGCGCAGCGCCTCGGCGAGGCCGTCGACACCGCGGGCCAGCGGCAGCAGGGTGAGCGCCTCACTCCCCTCGACCAGCGGGGTTCCGCTGGCCGCGGCGAGCGCCTGCATGGCGGTGATCCCGGGCACCGTGTCGACCCTGACCTGCGGTAGCAGGGCGCGGACGGTCTCGGCCAGGTAGCCGAAGGTGGAGTAGACGTTGGGGTCGCCGATGGTGGCGAAGGCGGCGGTTCCGCCGCTCTCGCGCAGCCAGCCGGCGACCCGGGCCCCGGCCGCGTCCCAGTAACGCTCGCGCCGCTGCCGGTCCTCCCGCTCGTTGAGCGCGAAGACCAGCCGCTCGATCCGCTCGTGCGCGGCGTGCGCCCGCACGGTCGCCTCCGCCCGCCCGGTGTCGCGGTGGTCGAGGACCGGCACGAAGACCCGGCCGGCGGTGGCGAGCACCCGGACGGCCTTGACGGTGGCGAGCTCCGGGTCTCCGGGGCCGACCCCCACTCCGATCAGCCGCATGCCGCCACCAACCGCCGCGCGACACCGGGCTGACCGGCCCAGTGCAGGTGCAGGTAGGAGGCGTGCACCCGGTCGCCCGCGAAGCCCTCCGGCGGCGCGCCGCGCCACCCCCACGCGGGGGCCGCACCGGCGCGCGGGGTCACGGTGGTGCGGTGGAACTCGTGTCCGCTCACCCGGCTGCCTGCGGGGTGCAGCGGGCTGTCGGTGAGCGCGACGGCGTCGCGGTAGCCGAGGGTGAGCTGATCGGTCATGGTGGCGTCGGCGTCCAGCACCCCGCACATCGGGGCGCCGTCGAGGGTCCGGCAGAGCCAGAGCAGCCCGGCGCACTCGGCGGCGATCGGCGCGCCCGAGCGGGCCAGCGCGGCGACCGCGGCGCGCAGCGGGGCGTTCGCGCCGAGCTCGGCGGCGTACACCTCGGGGAAACCGCCGCCGACGACGAGGGCGCGGGTGCCGGCGGGGAGCGCCTCGTCGCGCAGCGGGTCCACGGTGGCGACCTCGGCGCCGGCGCCGCGCAGCAGCTCGACGGTCTCGGCGTACCCGAAGCTGAAGGCCGGTCCGCCGGCGACCGCGACCAGCGGACGGCCGGTGACCGGGTCGGGGCTCTGCGGCGACCAGGGCGTCGTGGCCAGGGCGGGCGCGCTCCGGGCGACGGCCAGGACCGCGTCGAGGTCGACCGATCCGGCGATCAGCGCGGCGAGCGCGGTCACCGACGCGGCCGCCTCGGCGGCCCGCTCGACCACCGGGACCAGGCCGAGATGCCGCGCGGGCGCGGCGACCGCGTCGTGCCGGCGGAGCACCCCGAGTACGGGCGCGCCGACCTCCTCGCAGGCGTCACGCAGCAGCGCCTCGTGCCGGTCGGAACCGACCCGGTTGAGGATGACGCCGCCGATACGCACGGTGCCGAAGGAGCGGAACCCGTGCACCAGCGCGGCGACCGACCGGCCCTGCGCGGCGACGTCCACGACGAGCAGGACGGGGGCGGCGAGCAGGGCGGCGACGTGCGCGGTGGACCCGACGTCGCCGGCGCCGACCCGGCCGTCGTAGAGCCCCATCACGCCCTCGACCACGGCGAGTTCGGCGCCCGCCGCGCCGTGCGCGAAGAGCGGCGCGATCCGCTCCTCGCCGACCAGTACGGGGTCGAGGTTACGGCCGGGTCGTCCGGCGGCCAGGGTGTGGTAGCCGGGGTCGATGTAGTCGGGTCCCACCTTGAAGCCGGCCACCGTCGTGCCGCGGGCCGCGAACGCGGCGAGCAGACCGGTGGCGACCGTCGTCTTGCCGTGTCCAGAGGCGGGCGCCCCGACCACGACGCGCGGGACGGCCACCGTACCGGCTACCACTCGATGCCCTGCTGGCCCTTGCGGCCGGCGTCCATCGGGTGCTTGACCTTCGTCATCTCGGTGACGAGGTCGGCGACGGCGACCAGGTCGGGATGGGCGTCCCGACCGGTGATCACGACGTGCTGGTTGCCCGGGCGCGCCGCCAGCGTCGCGACGACGTCGGCGATGTCGACCCAACCCCACGTGATCGGGTAGGTGAACTCGTCGAGCACGTAGAAGCGGTAACGCTCCGCGGCCAGGTCCCGCTTGATCTGCGCCCAGCCCTCGGCCGCCTCCGCCGCGTGGTCCCGCTCGGTGCCGGGGCGCTGGATCCACGACCAGCCCTCCCCCATCTTGTGCCAGGTGACCGACGCGCCTTTGCCGGATTCGCCGAGGGTGCGCAGCGCACCCTCCTCGCCGACCCGCCACTTCGGGCTCTTCACGAACTGGAAGACGGCGATCGGCCAGCCGGCGCTCCAGGCGCGCAGCGCCATCCCGAAGGCGGCGGTCGACTTGCCTTTGCCCTGTCCGGTGTGGACGGCGAGGATCGGCTGGCGACGCCGCTCGCGGGTGGTCAGACCGTCATCGGGCACGGTTTCGGGTCGGCCCTGGGGCATCAGGCGGCGCTCCTCACGGTGGCGGCCGAGAGCTGCGCCAACGGCAGACAGTCGGCGTGCAGGGTGGTGGCCAGGGTTCGGGCGAGACCGAGCCGGACCGGTCCGGACTCGCAGTCGATGACCACGGTGGCGATACCGGCCAGCGCCGGGGCGACGGTGCGCGGGTCGGGTCCGGCGGTGGCCCGACCGTCGGTGACGACGACGAGGAGCGGACGGCGTCGCGGATCGCGGCGGCGCTCGGCGAGCAGCGTACGGGCGGCGGTGGCCAGACCGGCGGCGAGCGGCGTACGGCCACCGGTGCGCAGCGCGGCGAGGCGGGCCACGCCGACCTCGTGGCTCGAGGTGGGCGGCAGGACGACGTCGGCGCCCGCGCCCCGGAAGGTGATCATGCCGATCCGGTCCCGGCGTTGGTAGGCGTCGCGCAGCAGTGACAGCACGGCGGTCTTCACCGTGCGCATGCGGGCACGGGCCGCCATCGACCCGGAGGCGTCGACCACGAAGAGGACCAGGTTCGCCTCCCGCCCCACGTGCACCGCCTCCCGCAGGTCGACAGCGTCGACGCCGCGGGCGCCCCGCGCGGCGGCGGCGCGCAGTGTCGCCGGCAGGTGCAGGGCGCCCACCGCCCGACCGCGGTGCTGCGCGCGACCCCCGCGTCCCAGCACGGC
>NZ_JBFANZ010000029.1:0-64200 GCF_040659735.1 Micromonospora sp. NPDC049679 | reverse complement strand
ACGCGGCGCCACCGCTACGAGCACGGTGACGCTCAACGGGCCGGGCACCTGCACCATCGAGGCCAGGCAGAGCGGCAATGCCAACTACCAGGCGGTCGACCGGCGATGTCCGAGGACGCCGTGCGCACGGGGCGCATCGCCGGGAGGTTGGCGATCTCCGGGCAGCCGATCGGAATGGGCGCGCGGATCCGCCCCGACGTGGCGGAGCTGGCGCTGCGAGGGCACGCGTGAGCGCGCCGGAGCCGCCCCGCTATGTGCTGGCCTCGGCGAGCGACGCGACCGGCGTGCTGCGTCGCCTGGCCGGCGCGGGCTGGGTAACCAGGGAGGGATTCGCGCTCGCCGAGACACCGTGGGACGTGAGCGCGACCAAGCTCGTGCTCTTCGGCCGGGTCACGGATCCGGAGACCGTCGCGCAGGCGGTGCTCGCGGCGGCCCGGGGGGCCGGTCTGGTGGTGATCGCCGACACCTCGGGTGATCTCGGGCGGACCCTGCTCGGCGACCTCAGCCGGCTGGGGACCGTCCACCGCGATCCGCACGAGGAGCCGGCACGCGCGCCCGCCGGCATGGCACGGTTGATCCCCGAACAGCGGGCGCTGCTGGACCGGCTCGCCAACGGCGAGACCATCGCGGCGGCGGCGGCGGCCGAGTTCCTGTCGCTGCGCACAGCCAATCGGCGTATCGCGCAGGCCCGCGCGCTGCTCGGTGTGCGCACCACCCGCGAGGCGGTGCTGGCGTATCTGCGTCAGCGCCGCGCCCGGGACTGATCCCCGCTCGCGCGTTGCCCAGCCACATGGGTGTGCGACCGCTCGCGTTCGACCCCTACCGTCTACGAGATGAACCTCGATGATCTTCCGCGGGTGGAGTTCGCCTTCCCCGGGCCGCTACGGGATCAGCTGGTGGCCGCGATCCTGTCCGGCGCGAAGACCTCGACCTCCGCGCTGGTGGTGGGATACGAGCGCGACAACGAGCCGCTGCCCAGCGTCGGTCGGCAGTTGGCGGTCGTGGACTCCGCCGGCCGGCCGGTCGCGGCGATCGAGCTGACCGAGGTCCGGGTGGTGCGACTCGCCGACGTGGACCTGCAGCACGCCATCGACGAGGGCGAGGGCGACGAATCGGTGGCGCAGTGGCGGGCCGGGCACGAGGAGTTCTGGCACAGTGCCGAGGTGCGTGCGGAGCTGGGCGCCGATTTCACGGTGAACGACGACACCCTGGTGCTGGCCCAACGCTTCCGGCTGGTGCACACCGCGCAGGACGCCTGACCCGTCGCCGGTCCCACGGGCGCAGCGGCCTGAGCGGTCGGAAGGGCATCGGCCATCGATGCCCTTCCGACCACTCAGGCCGAGGTCCGCTCCACCGGGATCCACAGCTCCGCGTCCGCCTCGCTGGCGTCCTCGGAGAGCCGGGTGCGCAGAATCTCGGGGCCCGGCCTGCTCCGGTACGGGTTGGAGGGGAACCACTGCGTGAAGACGTCCCGCCACAGGTACTGCAGTGCCTGCGGGAACTCACCCGAACTCTCGAAGACCGCCCACATTCCCGCCGGGACGGTGAGCGACTGCATGTCCTCCGGTGCGGCGGCACTGGTCAGCACGGCGTGGTAATAGTCGAGTTCGGTGCCCTCCCCGCGGGTGTCGGCGATGTTGTCGCTCACGCCGACGATCCCGTGCGGATCCTGGTCACTCAGCTCCTCCATGCGCCGCAGCGTCTCTGCGCCGATGCCCCGGATGAACGCGACGATCGCCGGGTTCATCCCCTCGTGGACGAGGGGGACGCGTGCCTTCTGGCCGACCACCCGGAACTGTCCCTTCTCCACCACCCGATATCGCATGGTGCTGCTCCCTTCGACGATGAGGCGGAAGGAGATCCGTGGCTGGGACTGCAGAGCGGCACCACCGCGTCTGGCCTCGCCGGGACCGACGCCGTGCACGGCGCGGAACGCGCGGGCGAACGCCTCACCCGAGCGGTAGCCGTACCGCACCGCGACATCGAGCAGCGTCCGCTGGCCGGCGAGCACCTCAGCGCCGGCGACGGTGAGCCGCCGGCGCCGGATGTACTCCGAGAGCGGGACGCCCGCCAGTGCGGAGAACAACCGCCGGAAGTGGTACTCCGACGTGACGGCGATCCGCGCGAGCTCGGCCACCTCGATCCGCTGATCGAGGTGGCGCTCGATGTGCTCCATGGCCTGGTTCAGTCGCTCCAGCACCTGGTCCCCTTTCCTTACTGGTCACTCACGCTAGGGAGGGGACACCGTGCCGGACCCGACATCCTGTGCCCGGTCGGGTCGGGTACGGCAGGTCACCGCCGACCATCGCGCATCAGCCCGTCCCCAGCGGGCACGCACTGGCGCATCTCAGAGACGTCGGGGAGATGTCCTGCGGGTATGGCGCCGAGCCGTGCGGTGGAGGCGTCCAACCGGCGGATGCTGCTCGCGCTACGCGGGGGGTGGGCCGAGGCGGGCGGGACGGTGCGGGCTGCGCCGCGGGTCGCTCGGCCTGGTCGGGTCGACGTGGTGGGGCTGATCGGGCTCGTCGGGGCGGAGCGGGGCGAGGGTGTCGGTCAGCGCGTCGATGATCCGGTTGGTGGCCTGCTGGGCGTGGCCGGGTCTGGTCGGGTCCAGCCCGGAGAGGTCGACCGGCGTGCCGAAGTGCACCCGGATGACCGGCCGGCGCAGCATCGCTTTGACCAGCGCCGGCAGCAGCCCTTGGGGAGCGGAGTACGGCAGGACGGCGTGGGCGCCCCACTGCGCGACCGGCACGACGGTGGCGCCGCTGGCGAACGCGAGCCGGGCGGTGCCCGTCTTGCCCCGCTCGGGCCACATCCCGGGGTCGAGTCCGATGCGCCCTTCCGGGTAGACGAGTACCACCGATCCGGACGCGACGGCGGCTGCGGCCTCGGACAGGGCCGCGGTCACCGTGGCGGTGCGCCGGTCGACCCGGATGTGCCCGCTGTGGCGCATCGCGGACCCGACGACCGGAGCGCGGAACAGTCCACCGGTTGCCATGATCCGCGGGGCGATGCGTCGTACCCGGCAGGCGGCGGTCATCACGATCGGATCGAACGGGCTGATGTGGTTGGCGGCCAGGATCAGCGGGCCGCGCCGCAGTTCGTCGGGGACGTCGCCGGTGACCTGCAGCCGGGCGAGCAGCCCGACGACGCCGCGGGCGAGAATCTGCAGCAGCAGCCATAGCCGGGGTGGCTGCCATTCAGAGGTGGGCGTGTCCATCAGCGGTGATCGTCGCACAGCCGCCGCGGGACGCCGGAGGGCGGCGAGCCGGTACCGTCTGCCCCTCTCCGACCCTCTCTACGACGGGCTGTAGTATTTACTACTGCCCGTAGTACGAGATGGGGGACCCGCATGGACGCGCTCGACATCGCCCGCTGGCAGTTCGGTGTGACCACCGTCTACCACTTCCTGTTCGTCCCCTTGACGATCGGGCTCTCCCTGCTCGTCGCCATCCTGCAAACCGTCTGGCTGCGCACGGGGGACGACCGCTACCTCAAACTCACCAAGTTCTACGGCAAGCTCTTCCTGATCAACTTCGCGATGGGCATCGTCACCGGGATCGTGCAGGAGTTCCAGTTCGGCATGAACTGGAGCGACTACTCCCGCTTCGTCGGCGACATCTTCGGCGCGCCCCTGGCCATCGAGGCGTTGCTCGCCTTCTTCCTCGAATCCACCTTCCTCGGACTGTGGATCTTCGGCTGGGACCGGCTACCCAAGCGCGTGCACCTGGCCACCATCTGGATCGCCGCGCTCGGCAGCATCCTCAGCGCCTACTTCATCCTCGCCGCCAACTCCTGGATGCAGAACCCCGTCGGCTACCGCATCAACCCCGACACCGGTCGCGCCGAACTCACCGACTTCGTCGCCGTGCTGACCAACAAGGTCGCCCTGGTCACCTTCCCGCACACCATCGCCGGCTGCTTCCTCGTCGCCGGCTCCCTGGTCGTCTCGGTCGCGCTGTGGCACCTCATCCGCCACCCGGGCGGCCCCGACACCGGCGCCTACCGCGTCGCCACCAGGATCGGCGCCTGGACCACCCTGCTCGCCGCCGCCGCCGTGGTCATCACCGGCGACATCCAGGGGAAGATCATGACTGAGGTGCAGCCGATGAAGATGGCCGCCGCCGAAGGGCTCTACGAGAGCGAGCAGCCGGCCGCCTTCTCCGTGCTCACCATCGGCAGCCTCGACGGCAGCCGCGAACTCTACGCCCTCAAGATCCCCGGCCTGCTGTCGTTCCTCGGCACCGGCAGCTTCGACGGCGAGGTCCGCGGCATCAACGACCTGCAGGCCGAATACGCCGCCCAGTACGGCCCCGGCAGCTACACCCCGATCATTCCGGTCACCTACTGGAGCTTCCGCTTCATGATCGCTTTCGGGATGGCCGCCGCTCTCATCGCCCTCTGGGCCCTGTGGGCACAGCGCCGCGGCCGTACCCCCTCCTCCCGGTGGCTGCTGCGCGCGGGCCTGGTCATGCCGCTGCTCCCGCTCGCCGCGAACTGCTTCGGCTGGATCTTCACCGAGATGGGCCGGCAACCCTGGATCGTCTTCGGCGAGATGCTCACCCGCGACGGCGTCTCCGTCAGCGTCTCGACCGCCGAGGTGCTGACCTCCTTCACCGCCTTCACCCTCATCTACGCCACCCTCGCCGTCGTCGAGGTCCGCCTGCTCGTCCGCTATGCCAAAGCCGGGCTGCCCGAACTCACCCCGCCACCGGAACCCGACCGCGACGACGACGCCGACCGCCCCCTCGCCTTCGCCTACTAGGAGACCGTCGTGGAGCTCACCACCGTCTGGTTCCTGCTCATCGCCGCCCTGTTCACCGGCTACTTCATCCTCGAAGGCTTCGACTTCGGCGTCGGCATCCTGCTGCCCGTCCTCGGCCGCGACGACCGCGAACGCCGCGTCCTGATCAACACCATCGGGCCGGTCTGGGACGGCAACGAGGTCTGGCTCATCACCGCCGGCGGAGCGCTCTTCGCGGCCTTCCCCGAGTGGTACGCCACCCTCTTCTCCGGCTTCTACCTACCGCTGCTGCTCATCCTCATCGCCCTGATCCTGCGCGGCGTCGCCTTCGAATACCGCCACAAGCGCCCCGAGGCGCGATGGAAGGCCCGCTGGGACGCCGCCATCATCGGCGGCTCACTTCTCCCCGCCGTGCTGTGGGGCGTCGCCTTCGCCAACATCACCCGCGGCGTGCCGCTGGACGCCGACCACGAATACGTCGGCGGCCTGCTCGACCTGCTCAACCCCTACGCGCTGCTCGGCGGCGCCACCACCCTGACCCTGTTCGTCACCCACGGCGCGTTCTTCCTGGCCCTCAAGACCACCGGCGACATCCGCACCCGGGCCGCCCGCCTCGCCGGCCGCACCGGCGCGCTCGCCGCCGCACTGACGATCGCGTTCCTCGCCTGGACCCTCACCATCAGACACACCCCGGCCGCCGTCGTGCTCGCCGTGCTCGCGGCCCTCGCCCTGTTCGCCGCCCTGGCCGCCAACCGGGTACGCCGCGAAGGGCGCGCCTTCGCCGGGACCGCGACCGCCATCGGCCTCACCGTGGCCACCCTCTTCACCGCGCTCTTCCCAGCGGTGCTGCCCTCCACGCTCGACGCCGCCGGGACCCTCACCACCAGCAACGCCGCCTCCACCCCCTACACGCTGACCATCATGTCCTGGGTCGCGCTCGTCTTCACCCCCATCGTGCTGCTCTACCAGGGCTGGACCTACTGGGTCTTCCGCAAGCGCATCGGCGTGGCCAACATCCCCGATTAACGCACGCCCGCCCCCGCAGCGCTCGGAGCGGATTCGCCCTCACCTGACGTCCCGGCGGCGCGACCCGTCACCCCGCCGGGCACCACCTCGGACGACAGCGCGGGGGTCGGCCCACCTCCGCCGACCCCCGCGCTGTCGTCCAGCCATCCGTCAGCCGACGTCGCGCAACTCCGCCAGTCGTGCCTCGATCTCGGCCAACTCCGCGCGGAGCTTCTCCGCCTGCTGCTCCGCCTCGGCCCGCTCCACGGACATGATCTGCTCCACCGCCTCGTGCACACCGGGCACGTCGATCAGGCTCACCATCTTCAGCGCCTCAGCGGGCTTGATCACGTAGGGCTTGGCCAGCGCCTTGCTGCCCTGCGTCGCGCCCACCGTCCACTCACCATCCGCGTACGCCAACGTCACGGTCAGCCCGGCCGGCCCCTTCGGCTTGGCCGCCTTCACCGCCCGCCGTGCCGGCTTGGCCTCACCCGAGGCGGGGGACGGATCCACCGGGGAACTGGTCATGGTTGCCTCCTCGCGCGGCGCCGGCACCGGCGGCTGCGTCAGCTTGAGCTCCGGACCGGGATCCGGGGCCGGCTCCGGCTTCGGCTCGGGCCGACGAGGGACCGCACCCTTCGCCGGAATGCTCAGATCGCTAGGGGAGAAGGGCAACTCGTCACGCCCGAAGCGGACCACCACCCACTCCTCGGAGACGGCCGGATCGGTCAGCTCCACCACCTGACCGATCTGCCCCGCGATCTGCCCGGCCGCCTCGGTGAACATCACCTTCGGCTTGCGACCGGCCGCGAGGGACTCGCGAATTGTCGCCAGCTCCTCGGTGGACAACCCTCGGACAGTGGTGCTCGCGGCAGCCATCAGACCCCTCTTCCGTACACCTGTTTGATTGCTGCTTTTCCTACCAGCCGCGTGCGACAACGTCGAACGGACACACCGATCGACGTATATGCAAGATCGCGCGGAGGAGGTTCGTGTCACGCCATGATCACCTTCTGTTGTCCACGCCGACGCCGATACCAGTTGGTGCAGGTTCAACAAGCTTCACGTCCGTCACGAGGAGAACGAGATGAGTGTCGACGCCACACCCAAACCGGGCCGCGCCCCCCGCCGCCGCCTGGGCGACCTCAGCATCCGTACGAAGATCCTCGCCGCCGTACTTTCCATGGCCTTCGGCGCGGTGACCGTCGGGGCGGTCGCGGTCAGCCAGCTCGGATCGGTGCACCGGGGCGCCGACCAGATCTACTCCAACAACGTCACGGCCGTCACGACGCTCGGCCAGCTCGACGCCGCCACCCGGCAGAGCCGCATCAGCGTGCTCCTGCACATGGTCGTCACAGACGCCGCAGCCAAGCAGCAGTACGACGAGGTCATCAAGAAGGACGACGCCGCCCTCGACGAGGTGCTCGAGCGGTACAAGAAGGTGTCACCCGGTGCCCGCAACCTCACCCTCCGGTTCGTCGCGCAGTGGGCCAGCTACCGGGCCATCCGGGACCTCAAGCTGCTGCCCGCCAGCCGCACGGGCGACACCGAGACCATGCTGAAGGTGCAGAACTCGGAGGCGTCACCCGCGGGGCAGGCCGCCACGGCGACCCTGAACGAACTCGTCGACGCCGAAAAGCGGCAGGCCGCCGACCAGGCCGCCGCCATCGGCACCACCTACCAGACCGGACGGATCCTCATCCTCGGCCTGCTCGTCGTCGGCCTGGCCGTCGCGCTCACCCTCGCCCTGCTCCTGGCCCGGACGATCATGCGGTCCGTGACCGCCGTCTCCCGCGTCGCCAGCGCCCTGGCCGAAGGGGACCTGACCGTCCGCGCCGGCATCACCAGCCGCGACGAACTCGGCCGGATGGCCGGTGAACTCGACCGCGCCTCCGACTCGCTCCGCTCCACCGTGGAGCAGCTCGGCGAGAACGCGACCGCGCTGGCCACCTCCAGCGAGGCACTCTCCGCCACCAGCGTCCAGATCGCCGCCGCCGCCGAGGAGACCAGCGCACAGGCCGAGGTCGTCTCCACCGCCGCCGAACAGGTCAGCGCGAACGTGCAGACGGTGGCGACCAGCTCCGAGGAGATGGGCGCCTCGATCCGCGAGATCGCCGCCAACTCCGCCGAGGCCTCCACCGTGGCCACGAGCGCGGCCCGTCTCGCCGACGAGACATCCCGAACCATGACCCGGCTCGGCGAGTCATCCGCGGAGATCGACAATGTCATCAAGCTGGTCACCTCGATCGCCGAGCAGACGAACCTGCTCGCGCTCAACGCCACCATCGAGGCGGCCCGGGCGGGGGAGTCCGGCAAGGGCTTCGCGGTTGTCGCCGGCGAGGTCAAGGAGTTGGCGCAGCAGACCGCACGGGCGACCGAGGACATCGGCCGGCGGGTCGAGGCGATCCAGAACGACACGCGGAGCGCGATCGCGGCCATCGGCGAGATCACCGAGGTGATCGGGCAGATCAACGACCGTCAGACAACGATCGCCAGCGCCGTGGAGGAGCAGAGCGTCACCACCAGCGACGTGTCCCGTACGGTCTCCGAAGCGTCCGTCGGCACCAGCGAGATCGCCAGGACCATCTCCGGGGTGGCCAGCGCCGCGCAGTCGACCAGTGCCGGAGTGCTCCAGGCCCAGACGGCCGCGTCGGAGCTCTCCCGGATGAGCGGCGACCTCCAGAAGATCGTCGACGGCTTCCGCTGCTGACCATCCGCCGGCCCGGGGGCCCCGTCCGTATCCACGGGCGGGGCCCCCGGCCGTTGCGATGCCACCACATCGACCGTGACCGACGGATAACCTCATCGAAGCCCGAGGGGAGTGACGCCCATGAGTCCGGTGACGGTGGTGACCGGCGGCAGCCGGGGGATCGGTGCGGCGACCGTGCGGCGCCTCGCCGAGTCCGGACACGACGTCGCGTTCTGCTACCTGCGTGACGAGGCGGCCGCGAGCGCCGTGCTGGAACTGGTGCACGCCGCGGGACGCCAAGGCGTCGCGGTGCGGGTGGACACCGCCGATCCCGACGACGTCGTACGGCTGTTCGACGCGGCGCAGGAGCTGGGGGAGCTGACCGGCCTGGTCAACAACGCCGGTGTCACCAGCGTCATCGGCCCCTTCGTCGACCTGACCGTGACCGACCTCCGCCGGGTCGTCGATGTCAATCTGATCGGCTACGTGCTCTGCGCCCAGCAGGCGGCCAGACGTATGGGTGCCGGCGGCGCCATCGTCAACGTTTCCTCGGCCGCGGCGACGCTGGGCAGCCCTGGCGAGTACGTGCACTACGCGGCCACCAAAGCCGCCGCCGACACGCTCACCACGGGACTGGCCAAGGAACTCGGTCGACGTGGCATCCGGGTCAACACGGTGTCACCGGGCACCATCTGGACGGATCTCCACGCGACGTCGGGCGTGCCGGACCGGCCGGCCAGGATCGCGCCGCACGTGCCGCTGGGTCGGGCGGGCGAGGCCGACGAGATCGCCGCGGCGATCGTCTGGCTGCTCGGTCCCGAAGCCTCGTACACCACGGGGGCCGTGCTTCGGGTCGCCGGCGGGCTCTAGGCCATTATCCCGTTTCATCTCGTCGTGATGACGGACCGAGCCGGCACACCGGCGTTGACCCGCGGGATAACCCGTCGCGCGTCGCGGCTGACTCCTCGGAGCGTCGCGGAAGCCAACCCTCGTTGCAGCTCGAGCCCTACGAAACCCAGGCCGGGCACCGTCGTGGACACCCCACCGGTGTGCACCGGGTGCCCGCGGTCATCGACCGCAGGGCGACCATCCGGGCCGTAGCAACCCGCGAGGTGGCTGACTTCCGGGCGGAAGCCGGTCGCGAGCAGGATCGCGTCCACCGCATCGGTCGTCCCGTCGGCCCACACGACACCTTCCGGTCCGACCGTGGTGAACATCGGCCGCCAGTCGGGGCGTCCATCGGCGAGTGCCGCCCGGTAGCGGCCCGTGTCGAGGACCGGTGTCGCGCGGCCGCCCCGGCGCCCTCGCAGTGGCAGCAGTTCGGCTCCGGTCCGGTGCAGCCAGGCGTGCAGGTCGATGCCGAGGGGACGTTGCGGGGCGAACCGTACCGGCGAGCGGGACGTGAGCGTCACCCGCGCGACCTCGGCCAACTCGGCCGCGATCTGGACCGCCGAGTTGCCGGCGCCCACGACGATCACCCGCTGGCCGACGAACGGCTGTGGTCGGCGGTAGTCCGCCGAGTGCAGCACGGTGCCGGCGAAGGTGTCGAGTCCCGGTAGGTCTGGGCGGTAGGGGCGGCCGAAGCCGCCGGTCGCCGAGACGACCGTGCGCGCCTCGAACCCGCGTCCATCGGCAGCGGTGACCGCAAAGCCCTCATCGGTACGGGCGACCGCGGTGACCCGGGTTGCTGTCTCGATCGGGGTGTCCAGGCGGGCGGCGTAGTCGGCGAGGTAGCCGACGACCTCGTCGCGCGTCGGGTAGCGGTCGGGATCCCCGGGAAAGGCGAATCCCGGAAGGGAGCTGTATCGGGCGGGGGAGAAGAGCCTGAGGCTGTCGTAGTACCGCGACCACGAACCCGTCGCAGTGGGCCCGCCTTCCAGGATGAGTGCGTGCAGGCCGTGTTGCCGGGCGGCGTGCGCGGCGACGAGACCGGCCTGTCCGCCGCCGATGACCAGGATGTCGATGAGAGGCATGACAACATCATATCGTCGTTACGCGAAATGACGATATGATGTTGTCGGTAGGATCACGGGGGAGGTGGTGCATGAGCGAGACACCAGGACTGACCGAGGCGACGCGAGACTTCCTGCGCGCCCTGGCCAGCGAGAACCGGCAACAGATCCTGCTGCTGTTCGCCGACGGCGCCGCCCGCAGCGTGGGCGAGATCGCCACTGAACTCGGCATCGGACAGTCCACCGCCTCGGAGCAACTGGCCATCCTGCGCCGCGGCGGTGTTGTCCGCGCCCAACGCGAAGGCAAGACCGTCCGCTACTGCGCCGACGGCAACGGCATCAGCAGCGCGCTTCAGGAACTGCAGGCGCTGCTGCGCGTGTGCTGTCCGCCGACGGCCTGATCGGCCGACAGTAAGCCTCAGGTGGTAATGCCTCAGGTTCACCGGCAACGGACACTCAGGTTGGATGAGGCTTCACAAACCACTCCCGCACCGGGATACCCCGCTCCCTTGTACTTGTTCGATAATGCACATTATGTCAACTAGTCGATTATCGGGAGCCTCCCGCCAGGGGTGAGGCCCTCCCCGTGGCCGGCTCCAGGCGTGGCCGTATCCCGTGGACGGCCAGCGCGGACGGCCGACCTCACCGCGCGTTCGGTATGACGGTCGGCCGGCATGCGGATGGCGGCCGACCAGCGCACGGCCGCTGGCGTCGCCGCCACGGGTTGGTCCGGCGGCATCGGGACTCGTCCGTACACCTTCCCCGCCGCGGTGCGCGTACCCCTCTGGGTCGACCTGGCCGTTCGGTGTGGCCGCGCCACTGCGCGACCTGTCTCGTACGGCTCCCGTCGGGTGCTGCCCCACGATCCCACTCTCGCGCTGAACCGGTAAATGCTGCATAATATTCCTTATGCAGCACAAAGGTGATGAACTGGTACTTACCCTCATCGAGGAGTTCCTGATCTCACGGAGCACGCGTAAGCCGTCCGCGCACACTCTGGCGGCATACCGTCGCGACCTCATCGCCATCACCCGCCTGGTCGCCGAGGATCCCGACGCTCCCCTCCCCCTGGCGACCCTGCCGATCACCGCGCTGACCGCCCGTCCCCTGCGCGGTGCCTTCGCCCGCTTCGCCGGCCCCCGCGCCGCCGCCTCCATCTACCGCGCCTGGTCCACCTGGAACAGCTTCTTCGCGTTCCTCGTCGCCGACGGCATCGTGGCCGGAAACCCGATGCCGGCAGTGGACAAACCCAACGTGCCCCTCCCCTCGCCCAAGCCGCTGCGTGGCGAGGAAACCCCCGAGCAACTGTTGGAGGCGGTCGCGCGCGACGACCACCGACAGCGGCATCCCTGGCCGGAGCGGGACCTGGTGGTGCTCGCCCTGGCGCTCTGTGCCGGACTGCGCCTCTCCGAGCTGCTCTCGCTGCGGATCGGTTCGCTCGCCGGTCGACCCGGCGAGCGCCGGGTCGATGTGGCGGGCAAGGGAGGCAAGCCCCGGGTCATCCCGATCGAGCCGGAGCTGGATGCCGTCATCAACAGCTATCTGGACAGTCGACGGCGACGGTTCGGAGCACGGTCGGTACGGCGGGATTCGGTGCTGCTGGTCGACCGCTTCGGCGAGGCGCTGCGCCGGGGTGGGCTGCAGTATCTGGTGGAGTCCTGTTATCGGCGGGCCGGAGTAACGGATCGGGTGCCGCGCGGCGCCCAGTTGCACGCGTTGCGGCATACGTTCGCGACACGGTTGGCTGAGGACGGGGCGAGCGCGTCGGAGATCATGCGGTTGCTGGGGCACGCGACGTTGACGACGAGTCAGAACTACATCGACGTGACGGCGGGTCAGCAGCGGGCGGCGGTGCGGGCCAACCGGACCAACCGGGTGTTGGGTCGCCTCTACCCGGCCGCGCAGGAGTGACGTGTGACAGGTCGGCGCCCCATGGCGGGACCGTGATCACCCGGTGGTGGGCTTTCCGCTACCGCGCCTCTGGCCGGTCCCCTGCGCGCCGACCTGGAGCACGAGCTGTACCAGCCGCGGCGCGACCGCGGCCCGGCCGCCTTCGACGACTGGAAGGAGTTTAATGAGCGTGGTTTTCATCGGAAGCGCGAGTGGTGCGCTGAACCTGGTCGTGGCCGCCGATGACTGAGCATCGTCGCGAGGGCACGACGCCGCTGCCGGCCACGGTCGCGGCCTGGTTCGTGCTCGATCTGGTACCCACCGAGCGCGTTCCGTGGTGGGCCGCGCGATGGCTTGCAGATGGTCACGATGGCGAGGCGCTGCGGGAACTGGCCGGGCTCAACGGCCGGGACCCGCACGCGGTGAGGGACCTTCTTCCTCGCGCTCTGGCCGACACGGGAGGCGTGCTGCCCACGACCACCGTCACGGCCGCCAACGAGGTTTTCCGCGAACTGGCCGAGAGGTGCCTATCCGGGATCGTCGGCGAGCGATCGGTGGTTCAGCAGGTCGAAGCGGTCGTCATATCCACCCACTACAACAACGACGTGATCGACCTTCCTCTCGGCGCGCTCTACGGCACCGAGTACACCTGGGACGGCGAGTGGGGCCGACCGATCGAGGAACTGAAGGCGAGCGTGCGAGCCTGCTGCGCCGCACAACTGCGGGCGAGCCGGCAGCAGGACCGCCGATGACGGACGAGTCCCCCGGCGCCTGGGACGACGTGGTCGATCGCGTCGGCGACACCTGGCGGGCAACGATCGAAAACGCGGATGAGCAGACGCGCTCAAGCGGCTGCCGGGCGTACGGCGGCGTCGATAGCCCGGACCAGGTCGGATCGGCGGACAACCACCGGCTCATCTTCGGCCTCCACACGGCGGGCGGCCTCGAGCAGTTCACGGATCAGCGTCGAAGGCCTGAGGTCCTTCTCCGATGCCTTGCCCTCCACCCACCGGGCGAGTTCGTCGGGGAGCCGCACGGTGTAGACGAACGCCATCCGTCGCGGTTCACGCTCGACCTCAGCCCCCGACCAGTCGGTGTCGGCCATCGACTGCAGCGCCTCGTCGCGGTTCATGACGCGCCCCTTTCGAGCATCTTGCTGACTGCCTGGATCTCGGTTTCGTCGAGAGGGCGGGCGCCGGCGACCAGGTATTCGTCGGCGGCTTCTTCGACGAGGGCGACCATGTACCACTGCTGGTCGGCGCCCTGTCCGGCGATGTTGAGGACGGCGCCGATGTGGCGGCGTACTCGTGGCCGGTTGCGCAGGACGTACTGCACGGTCTGCCAGGTGACACCGGCGGCGTCCAGAGCGTCGTAGCTGCGCTCGTCGAAGCGGTAGGCCTCCTCCACAGGGCGAAGATTACACCCGTAATCCTGATCATGTCTGCTGTTCGGCGATCTCGTCCCGGTCCGGCAGGCCCGTTGAGCGTCGGCGTCACCGCCGCGCCGCTCCCGGCGCCGGCCGCAACGGTCGGGCGAGTGACGCCCGGTCAGGGGCGCGGGGCGTACATGATGACGGCGACGCCGACCAGGCAGAGGGCCGCGCCGATGACGTCGTAACGGTCGGGCCGGAACTTGTCGACGACCATTGCCCAGGCGAGTGATCCGGCGACGAAGACTCCGCCGTACGCGGCGAGGATGCGGCCGAAGTGGGCATCGGGCTGGAAGGTGGCCACGAACCCGTACGCGCCGAGCGCGATGACGCCCGCAGCGATCCACCACAGGCCGCGCTGTTCGCGCCAGCCCTGCCAGACCAGCCACGCTCCACCGATCTCGAACACAGCCGCCAGGGCGAACAGCAGGATGGAGCGGGCGATGGTCACGGCGGGCAGCGTACCGGGGCGCGCTGGTCAGGACGGCCGGGAGCAGGAGCAGTTGCCGGCGACGCATCCGCCGGCGTGGGCGGCAGGTCGTGTGGTCCACCAATAGGCCAGCGCCGTCGCGGCGGCCAAGGCCAGGGCGATGCCGGGCAGGATCCGGCCGAGGAGGGCCCAGCCGGTTCCGCCGAGGATGCCGGCCGCGATCGCGAGCGGAATGGCGCAGCACAGGGCGCAGGCGAGGCCGGTGAGCCCGCCGAGGCCGCCGGGCAGCATACGACGCAGAGTCTTCATCAGTGGTGGTCTCCTCGGTCGAGGTCGGCGAAGGGCAACGGGCAGCAACTGCTGGTGGCGCAGGCGGTCAGGTCATCGCAGCCGGCGTCGATCGCGGTGCGCAGGCTCGTGGCGATGACGCGCAGGTCGGCGATCTTCGCCTCGATTTCGGCCAGTTTGGTGGCGGCCCGGCGTTGCAGGCCGGTGTCGGGATGCCGGCCGTGCCGGTGGCCACCGAGATCGACGAGTTCGGCGACCTCGTCGAGGGTGAACCCCAGCCGCTGCGCGGTCTTGATGATCCGCAGGATCGTCAGGGCCTCGGCGGGATACAACCGGTGGCCGCCCGGACTACGGTCCGGTTCTGCCAGCAGACCGCGCCGTTCGTAGTAGCGCAGAGTCTGCGGGTTCACTCCTGCGGCCGCAGCCAGCTCACCACTGCGCAGCGCGGTGCTCACCGCGCATCGCCACGTACGGTCGCGGCCCGGTCTGCGACGGCGTCCAGTACGTCGATGTGCCCGACGGGAACCTCGACATCCAGCACAACCCGGTCCGACTGCGGCGCGGTGATCGTAAAGGTGAAGAACGCGCAGCAGTCGCTTTCCCTGGCCGCCAGGTCTCGCACCCGGGCTTCCAGATCGGGGGCGTCCGTCATCGTCAGCCGCAGCCGCCGGTCGCTGATCCGCTCGGCCTGCTCGATCGCGGTGGCGAACAGGGCGTCGAACTCGGCCAGGCGCAGCGGCTGCTGCGCAGTGGGCAGCGTGCACGCGGCTGGCGTCCAGGCCAGGCCCGGCAAGCTCGTGTCGGTCATGACTCCACGGTAAGCCTGTACCTAGGTACCGGATGCAACCCGACGCAAGTCCCCGGTGCGGGCTGTGCCGTGACGGCGCTGTGCGCGTCTCGTGCCCGGCCTGTCCCATCCCGTGCTGGGCAACGCCGGCACCGGCCATGAGCGGTCGGGGCGGAAGTCGAGCCAGGTGCGATTGGGGGTGACCACGATGTCCGGCGCGTGGTCCACGGTGTGCCCTGTCCACGGTATGGCGCTCGCTGGCGTGTCCCGCAGCCACCTCACACGGGTTCGACCAGCAGGGTGGCGTTGACGGCGAGGAGTTGCTCGCGGCGGTCGGAGAGCACCGGCCACTCGCGGCGGGTGGCTTCGTGGACGAGGTGGGCTATTTCGATGTCGCCGTCGGCGTAGGCGAGCAGCGCCCCGACGTGTTCGGCGTCGGCGTGGGTGAGTTCGGCGAGCGTGGTGGCGGGGTGGCGGCGTAGTTCGAGCAGCCGGGCGAAGCCCTCGGGGCGGGTGTCGAGCGCGGTGGTGAGGGCCGTGTCGCAGACGAGAAGGGTCTGGCCGCGGCCGCGGCAGGAGGCGACGACGGCGCGCACGTAGGTGTCGTCGTTGCAGTAGGCCAGGAGTGCCCCGGTGTCGAGGATCCAGCCGCCGACGGTGTCGCTCACGCGGATCGGTGGGCGGCCTCGGTCGCGAGGCGGTGCGCCTCGGCGGTGATCTGGTCGGCGGGGAGTCCTTCGGCGCGCAGCACCCGGGCGAAATGCTCGGCGTCGGGTGGGCCCTCGCCGCGGGCGAGCATGTGGGCCGTGGCCTCGTCGGGGCCGAGCGCGCGTTGGCTCGCGGCGGTTTCGAACGCGGCGAGGCGTTGCCGGGTCTGGGCGGCGGCGGCCAGGACGAGCGCGGTGTCGGCGGTTTCGGTGGGCACGACGGCGGCGAGTCGGTGGCCGGCCGGGTCGGTGAGATAGACGACGTTGCCCTCGGCGGCCACGTCGGCTGCCTCTCGCGCCTGCTCGGCCGGCATGTCGAACGCCCGGGCGGTGGTCATGGGAGAAGGGTACGCCGGGTCGCGCGGTGCGGCGTAGCGTCGATGCTCGCTGTACGACCGGCCGGTACGAGGCGACGCTCCCGGCTACTCCCGTGAGAGCCGCCGATGCGTTCGACGTGCCGGTCGAGCAGGTGCGGCGGCGCAGCAGCAGGTGCCGCGGCACACGCGGCGTCAGTCGAGCAGCTTCGCCTTGTCCCGCAGGGCGTCCAAGACGTGCCCGTACATGCGGGTCTTGATGGTGCCGAGCACGGGACCCGCCTTGGTCAACTGCGATGCGGCGATCTCCACCGCGGTCGATCGCACCGCGTCCTCGTTCACGGCGCGGTCGATGATGCGGGCGGCGAGCGCGTCTTCGGCTCCGTAGCGGCGGGCGGTTGTCATGGACTCGTGTGCGGTCTGCGGCGACAGCCGAGCCTGAATCAACGCCGACATCCCCCGGGTGAACGGGATGTTGATGTCGGCCTCTGGCAGACACCAGTAGCCGCGGTCGGCGCGCATCACGCGAAAGTCGTGGGCCAGGGAGAACATCGCCCCGGCGGCGAAGGTGTGCCCCTGCAACGCGGCTACCGTGATCATCGGCAGGGCCAACACCCGCGCGAGAAGCTCGTGGACGCTGACGACATAGTCCTGGTATCGGTCGCCGTTGGCGAACAACCACTCCAGGTCCAGCCCGTTGGAGAAGAACTTCCCGGTCGCGGCGGTCACCAGGGCACACGATGCTCCCGCGTTCTCCACCTCGTCCAGCGCGGCGTTGACTGCGTCGATCCAGTCGGGGTGGAAACGGTTCTCGGTGTCGCCGAGATCAAGGATGAAGACGTCGTCCCGGCGCTCAAGTGTCGGCATGGCAGCTCAGCTCTCTGATGTCGCGCGAATGACCACGGCCGCTAAGCTACCAGCGGGTAACTTATGGCACACGACATAGTACATACAGACCAGCTCGTGCCTAGTCGGCGGTGATCTGTCGTATCGATCGGGCGGCGGTGGCGAGGACCGCAGCATCACCGCGGCGGGTGTGCGCGTCGATCGCGGCGTCGACGAATTTGATCGCGTGGGCGTCGCCGGAAGCCGCCGCGAGCCGCATGAGCTCCTCAGGATGCAGGCGCGCGCCGGTCTGTCCGGCCCGGCGGGCCCGGGCTGGGGCGTACGCGGCGGTGACGGCGGCTGCCGCGGCCCAGGCGGCGTCGAGGCTCGGCGCCCACAGGGCGTGCGGCAGCGCCGGGAGGGCACGCAGGACCGCGTTCGGCGCGGTGGCGGCGTGTACGAGCATCACCGGGTTGGCGTACCCGTGGGTGTCGTGCTGGGCGACCGCGGCGTCCACGATCGCGGCGAGACGGGCCGGCACGTCCTGGCCGGGGCTGCCGGGCACGACGCCGGCCGCCACCTCCCATTGGTCGAGGTCGGCGAGTTGGGCGAGGCGGGCACGGATGCCGAACCGCTGGTCGGGTACGCGGGGCACCCTGTCGAACGCGGATCGAGGGTCGGTCGCCGGGTAGGGTCCGCGGCCGGGCGGGGCGAGGGGTTGCCACCGGGCGGCCCAGTAGGCCAGCCCTCGGCCGAGCTCGCTGACGCGCGGGGCGGTCTCGGTGTCGAGTATCGCTCGCACGGCGTGCCCGACCCGGATCACCCCGTGGGTGGCGCCCGCGGCGATGCCGGGCAGCAGACGGGGCCACCAGCGGCCCAGCACCTCACGCCAGGGTTGTCCGGCCAACTCGCGGTCGAAGTGGTCCAGCCAGTCGCCGCTGCGTACCGGGTCTCCGAGGGGATCGCGCCACTCGCTGGCGGGGATGGGCCGGATGCCGCGTGGCCGCTCTTCCAACCGGTCGGCGTAGGAGTCGAGCCACCGGTGCACAGCCCGGTCGTGGCCGTGGTGGACCAGCGCTTCCACCGCCATCGGGGCGTGGTTGGACAGCCAGCCGTCGCGCTCGGGGCCGGTGTGCCGCAGGCGTTCGTACGCTTCGTCGAGCATGGAGTCCGCCATGCGCACCAGGCTGCAACCTCATGCATGGTTGAGGTCAAGCCACGACGTCGCGACAGCGTCACCCGGGAGCCGACGATGTGGTCGTGCGGGGACTGCGTGTACCTCCGACGTGGCCGGGGCGCACCCCTGCACCCACCGGCCCCGGTGTGCGAAGGTGACTGGGTGATCGTCAAGGCGCTGATGTGTTCCATGCTGATCTTCATCGCCGGTGGGGCCGCCGGGATCTGGCTACGCCGACGCCGCGGGCGCTGACGACCTCCACGTGGGGGTGGGGGCGCGCTCGTGGGCTCCCTCTTCGACCGCGCCACCCGCTGACCGTCACCCCCCGCTAGCGAAGCGAGCCCTCAGATGCCCGAACCGCTCCCCTCCGACCAGCAGCCCACCGTCGTCGGCTTCTCCCGCGGCGACCGCGCCCTGCTCCTCATCGGATTTCCGCTCGTCGGCGCCGTCCTCGGGTTCTTCCTTCCCCGCCTCGCCGACGCCGCGTTGACGCTGCCCTGGGTGCCGTTCGCGGGCCCCGTACGGCTCATCGCGGCGCTGCAGACCCCCTCGGCCGCGGCGATCACCGCGCTGCTCGGCGCCGCGGCCGGCCTCTGGCTGGCGTTCATGGCCATCACCGAGAGCCTCGCCGTCATCCTCACCGACCATGAGGTCCGGCTCGGCAGGGACGGCGTCGAACAGACCATTCCGCGCGAGCAGATCACCGCCGTCTTCCTCGACGGCAAACACCTCGTCCTGCTCGGCACCGCCGACCAGGAACTCGCCCGCGACAAGCCCGAGTCCAGCGCCGCTCGCGTCGCCCGGGCGTTCACCCGCCACGGCTACCCGTGGCTCCCCGACGGCGACCCGCACCGCGACGCCTACCGCCGCTGGATCCCCGACACCCCCGACCTGCTCGCCGGCGCACACGCCCTGTTCGCCGCACGGGAGCGCGCGCTGCACAAGAAGGAGAGCGCGGACATCGCCGACCTGCGCAAGGAACTGGCCAAACTCGGCTACGTCGTCCGCGACGAGCAGACCCGCCAGTACTGGCGCCCCTCATCACCCGGTAGCCACGACTGACCCGGGTCGCTGAGCGTCGCGTCGATCAAGGCCGTGTTCACACGGATTGATCTCCAGTCATGTGAGAACGCCCTTGATCGACGCGCAGGTCCGTGATCAACCCCCGGCCGGCGTTGCCCAACGGCGCCACCGTCCACCCCCGGACGCGAGACCCGTGAGACGCGACACAACGCCACGCGCCACCGCCACCCCGACCGGAAGAATGCCAGCTCATGGACGTCGGGGCGCTCAGCACGCTACTCGCGGCCGCCGCCGCGGCCGGCTGGGTGGACGCCGTCGTCGGCGGCGGCGGACTCCTGCTCCTGCCCACCCTGCTCATCGCCGCCCCCGGCATGCCCCTCGCCACCGCCCTGGGGACCAACAAGCTCGCCGCGATCGCCGGCACGAGCACGGCGGCGTTGACCTACGCCCGCCGCACCAAAGTCGACTGGCGCCTCGCCGGACCCGCCGCCGCGCTCGCCATCGTCACCGCCGGAGTCGGCGCCGCGCTCGCCGGCAGCATCCCCGCCGGCGCCTACCGCCCGATCGTGCTCGCCGTCCTCGTCAGCGTCGCGCTGTTCGTCACGCTCCGCCCCCGCCTCGGCGTCATCGCCGAACCCCACAAGCGCACCCGCGGCCGTGCCGCCGCGGCCGTCGCCATCGCCGGCGGCCTCATCGCCCTGTACGACGGCATGATCGGCCCCGGCACCGGGACCTTCCTCGTGCTCGCCTTCACCACCCTCGTCGGCGCCGACTTCCTCCACGGCTCCGCCATGGCGAAGATCGTCAACGCCGGCACCAACCTCGGCGCGCTCGCCGTCTTCGCCTCCGCCGGCCACGTCGACTGGGTCCTCGGCGCCGGCATGGCCGCCTGCAACATCCTCGGCGCCACCCTCGGCGCCCGCATGGCACTGCGGCGCGGCTCCGGCTTCGTACGCATCGTCCTGCTCGTCGTCGTGCTCGCCCTGGTCGCCAAGCTCGGCTACGACCAGTGGTTCGCCTGACCACACCCGCTTACGCTGAACATGCTGCTCACCCGGGCCGCCACGGTGAGCGAGAACGATCCCGGCTGACATCGCCGGTCGCGGCGAACTCGATGATCCGCGCGCTCACCATCTCCGGGTGCTCCATCAACAGCGCATGACCCGCACCCGGCACCACCTCGGCTCGCACCGCCGGCATCGCCGACTCCGCCCGTGCCCGCGCCCGATCCGCGTCATGCAGCGCGCTGCGCTCGCCGAGCAGCATCAGCGTCGGGGTACGCACCGCCCGTAGCTCGTGATCCCTCAGCACCTCCGGCGGCGGCAACCGGCGACGGAACGCCACCGCCGCCATCGTCAGCCGCAGCAGATCGCTTTCCAGCAGCGTGCCGTTCGCCAGCCAGCCGGCGGCCGCACGCCGTACCGGCCCCGGCGCGAGCGCCGCGCAGCCGCTCGCCACCAACCACAGGTAGAAGCGGGCACCCACGGCCGCGAAGCCCGCCGGGTCGATCAACGCGAGCGTGCGCAACCGGTGCGGCGCGTACCGGGCGAGCTGTAACGCCAGCCAACCGCCGTAGGAGAAGCCCACGAGATGCGCGCGATCCACGCCTGCCCAGTCCAGCACCTGCGCCAACCACAGCGCCCCGTCCCGGCCGTCGCGCAGCGGCTCCTCCTGCACCGAACGCCCCGGCTCACCGACCGTGTCCACCACGAACAGCGGATGCCGCTCGCCGAGCGCCGCCACGTGCCGGTACCACGCCAGGCAACTGCCACCCGCGCCGTGCAACAGCACCATCGGGTCGCCGTCGCCACGCCCGCACCGGTGCACCCGCGTCGCACCGTACGACGTCGCCACGTCCAGCGCCTCGCCCGGAATCGGCCACAACTGGGCGAAGGTGCGGTCGTAGGCGGTGTAGAAGCGTGCCCGGGCAGCCGGGCTCCGGAACTCGCCGATCCGCGCCATGACGTCCCTTCTCCCACGTCGAAACTGCTCGACGAGGGCTTTTGGTCCTTGCCCTCCGTCGCCGGGATTCTGCGGCCTCTCCCCTTGTTCTCCAAGCCGAGTCCGAAGACTGGTCTCCCGGTGCTTCCCGGCTTTTGTGCCGGGAAGCACAACCGCTAAGGCGTCCTAGGAAGCTAGGTGTAATGCGAAGAGCCGCCCCCGGGCAGCCGGCGGTCGCGGGACGCGCGAAGAATGTCCCCTTCCAAGGGTCCACGACCGCGAGACGGGAGACGCCGTGACCGAGGCCGGATCCGACACCCCGAGACCGGACGCGACGACGACGCTGCGCGCCCTGACCCGGCACCGGCCCGACCTCGTCGCCGCGTACACCGCGGCCCTGCCCGGTGCCCGCGCCGCCGTCCTCGCCCGGCTCTGGGGGGCGTTGGCCCGCGAGCCGATCACTGGTATCAGCGGACGGGACACCCGGGGCGGAACGCTGACCGTGGCGCTCACCGACGGGCGGACCCTCGTCGGCCCCGCCGCCGCCGGGATGCCGTTCGCCGCTCCCCCGGCCGGGCTCGCCGTACGTCTGCGGGAGCGCCCGTACGACGACGCCGCCGCGCTGCTCGTCGCACTCGGGCTACCCAATGCCGAGCGGCTCGCCACCGAACTGGCCAACAGCGTGGCGAACCTGGCGCTGGCCCGCGCCGACCAGCCGACGCCGACCGGCGGTCCCGCCGCGTTGAGCCGGCCCGCGCCACACCCCGCGTTCTGGGAGCAGGCCGTGGTCGACGGTCATCCGCTGCATCCCGGCTGCCGCAGCCGGATGGGGATGTCCACAGCGGAGGTGCTGGCCTACGCCCCCGAGCACCATCCCACCGTCGCCCTGCGGCTGGTCGAGGTCCCCGCCGCGCGGTGGCTCAGCACCGGAGCCGGGCTCCCGCCGATGCTGCCCCTGCACCCGTGGCAGCATGAGCACGTGCTCGACGCGCACCCGTGGCTGCGGCCCACCGACGGCACGGTGCCGGCCCGCCCGCTGATGTCGCTGCGGACCCTGGCCCCGGTGGCGCACCCCGACCAGCAGTGGAAGACCGCGGTGGACGTGCAGATGACCAGCGCGGTACGCACCGTCTCGCCCGCGGCGGTCCGCAACGGGCCGGCCGTCACCGCCTTCCTCACCGATCTGACCAGCGAGCTCCACGGGTTCACCGTGCTGCGGGAGACCGCCGCCGGCGCCGCGCTGGTCGACGACGAGCCCTGCCGCAGCCTTGCCGTGGTCGTCCGGCAGGCCCCGCCCACGAACGCCGTGCCCCTCGCCGCGCTCGCCGCCCCCTCCCCCGCGAGTGGGCGGCCGCTGGTGACCGAGGCGGTGCGGGTGGGCTACGCCGGGGACCCCGTCGCGTTCGTCACCGATCTGGTCGCAGTCCTGCTGCCGCCGCTGTTGCGGCTGCTGCACCTCGGAGTGGCGCTGGAGGCGCACGGGCAGAACACGCTCGTCACGTTCGAGGCAGGGCGGCCGCGCGGACTGCTCTACCGGGACGTCGGCGGAGTGCGGGTCAGCCCGGCCCGGCTGCGGGCCCACGGCATCGAGCCGCCGCCGCTGCACGGTGACCTGTCCAGCGACGATCCCGACGAGCTGCGCAGCACGCTCGTCGCGGCGCTCGGGACCGTGCTGGGCGAGCAGGTCGCCGTCCTGCACCGGGAGTACGACGTGGACCCGGCGACGTTGTGGGCGGCGATCGCGGCCACCCCCCTGCGCGACGGGCTCGACGCGGAGCGGGCGGTCCTGCTCGGACCGACGCTGCCGGTGAAGGCCACCACCGCGATGCGCCTCGCCACCGATCCGCTCGACCCGATCTGGGCGCGGGTGCCCAATCCGTTGGCGGCGGCGCGATGACCGGCGAGCTCGACACCATGCCCGCGGCGCGACGGCGGCCGATGTGCGGCTGCGCGGGGGGCGCGGGCACGTTACGCGACGCCGCCGCGCATACCGAACGCCAACTCGCGTCGCTCGCACCGGAGCTCGTCGACGGGTTCCGGTCCGCGCTGCCGCGGGCGGCGCAGAGCGTCGGGCGGCGGCTGCTCGGCGCGTTGTGCCGGGAGGAGATCGGCGACGCCCGGGTACGGCACGCCGACGCGGGGCGGCGGCACGCCTTCGACCGCGTGGAGTTCGACCGGGTCGCCGCGACCGAGCCGGCCGACCTGCTCCCGCTCCCCATCATGGACCGGCACGGCTGGGCGCTCGCCGTGGAGCTGACCGACGCCGTGGTGAACCTCGCGCTGGCGTACGCCCGGGGCACCCCGCCGGGCGAGGGCGCGAGCGCCGACGAGCGGGCGCTGCAGGCCGAACGGCACGCCGTCGACGGACACAACCTGCACCCCTGCGGGCGGACGCGGCTCGGCTGGGATGTCGCCGACACGCTCGCGCACGACCTCGAGGCGGGGTCGACGTCGATCGCGTTCGTGGCCGTACGCCGGGATCTGCACGTCGGGGACGACGTGGCCGGCGCACTCGCGGACGCCTACCCGCAGGTGCCCGGCGCGCCACCGGGTTTCGTGGTGCAACCGGTGCACGCCTGGCAGCTCGACGCTGTCCTGCGCGACCGCTACGTCGACCTGGTCCGCGCCGGCGCGCTGCGCCCGCTCGACGGCACGCTGCCGGCCGCGCCGACGGCGGCGCTGCGCACCCTGCTGCTCCCGGTCGGGCGGGACGGGCGGCACCGCTACCTCAAGGTGTCGCTGGACATCCAGGTCACCTCGACCCGACGCACCATCTCGGTGGCGAGCACCCGCAACGGACCGGTCATCTCGGCGCTGCTGGCCCGGCTGCTCGCCGACGATCCGGACGCGGACCGGGTGCTGCTGCTGGCGGAGAGGGCCGGAGCCGGGGTGGCGACCGGCTCCGGGCGGGACATGTCGGCGATCCTGCGCGACGGGCTCGACGACCGGCTGGGCCCCGGTGAACGCGCGATCCCGGGCGGGGCGCTCAGCGCCGGCGACCTGCTCGGCGTCCTCGTCGACCGGTACGCCCGCACGCGCGGCCGCACCAGGCGCCCGGGGGCCGCGTTGGCCTTCCTCACCGAGTACGCCCGGCTGTTGCTGCCACCGGTGCTGCGTCTGGCGACCCGCTACGGGATCGCGCTCGAAGCCCACCTGCAGAACTGCCTGCCCACCTTCGTCGACGGCGTCCCACACCGGCTGGTGCTGCGGGACTTCGCCGGCCTGCGCGTGCACCAGCCGCGGTTGGCCGCCGCGGGCGTGGCGCTGCCGCTGTGGCCCGGCTCGGTGATCGGCACCGACGATCCGGCGGTGATGCGCGCCAAGCTCGGCTACACGGCGCTCCAGGCCCACCTGGGTGAGCTGGTGGTGCGGCTGGCCGGCTCGCACGGGCTGGACGAGGCCGCGGCGTGGCGGGCGGTCCGCGAGGTGGTCGACGAGGTCTACGACCCGCTGCGCGTCGACCGGCTCACCGCCGCCGCGGCGCGGGCCGACCACGCCGCGCTGACCGCTCCGCACGTGCCGCACAAGGCGCTGGTGCGGATGCGCCTGGCCGGCAGTGGTGACGTGTACGTGCCGGTACGGAATCCACTCCATGCTGGGTGAACGGGTGACCGCGGCGCTCGCGGAGCTGACCCCGCCGGTCTGCGCGTACCTCTACGACCGCGCGGCGCTGCGCGCCCGGGCCGCGGCGGTGCGCGCGGCGCTCCCGCCCCGGTCGACGCTGCTGTACGCCGTGAAGGCGAACGGGCACCCGGAGGTGGTCTCGACGCTGGCCGCGGCGACGGACGGGCTGGAGGTCGCCTCCGGCGGCGAGCTGGCGCTGGCCGTGGCGGCGGGGGCGCGGGAGATCGTCTTCGGCGGACCGGCGAAGACCGACGCGGAGCTGCGGGCGGCCGTCGGCGCGGGCGCGCTGGTCAACGTGGAGAGCGCGCACGAGCTGCGGCGGTTGGCGTTGGTCGCGCGGGAGGCCGGGGTGCGGATACGGGTCGCGCTGCGCGTCAACCGGGCCACGGCGGGGTTGACCGGCAGCCACCGGATGACCGGCACGCCGACGCCGTTCGGGATCGACGAGCGGCAGCTCGACGGGGTGCTGGCGCTCGCGGCCACGCTGCCGTCGGTGCGAGTGACCGGCTTCCACCTGCACGCCGTGTCGAACAACCTGGACGCCGGGGCGTACGCGGGTTTCGTCGTGGACGCCGTCACCTGGTCGGTGACGACCGCCGACCGGCAGCGGCTGCCGCTGGAGTACGTCAACGTCGGCGGCGGGCTGGGGGTCGACTACACCGGGGACGGGCAGTTCGACCTCGAGGTGTTGCGGGCGGGGCTGGCCGGGGTGCCCGAGTCGCTGCCGGAGGGGGCGCGGCTGGTCTTCGAGCCGGGACGGTTCCTGGCCGCCGAGGCAGGCTGGTACGCCGCCGAGGTGCTCGACCTGAAGCAGACGCACGGACGGTGGTTCGCGGTGCTGCGCGGCGGCACCCACCATTTCCGGTTACCGGCCGCGTGGGGCTACAGCCATCCGTTCGCCGTGCTGCCGGTCGAGCGCTGGCCCTACCCGTTCGCGCGCCCGGAGCTGCGCGACGTGGCGGTGGACGCGGTGGGCGAGCTCTGCACACCGCGCGACGTGCTCACCCGCGGCCAACGGGTCGCCCGGCTGCGCGTCGGTGACGTGCTGGTCTTCGGCCGGGTCGGCGCGTACGGCTGGGACATCTCGCACCACGACTTCCTGCGCCATGCGCACCCCGAGGTCGTCGTGATCTAGCGGCGGGCCCAGGGGGTCGCGCGGATCTCGCGCAGCGCCTCGCGCCGGGTCTGGCCGCGCAGCGTGTCCACGTACAGACGTCCGTCGAGGTGGTCTGTCTCGTGCTGCAACGCGCGGGCGAGGAAGCCGCTGCCGCTGATGGTGAGCGGCTCGCCGTACTGGTCGACGCCGTGGGCGGTGGCGTGCATCGCGCGCGGGGTCGGGTAGTAGAGGTCGGGGATGGAGAGGCAGCCCTCCTCGTCGCCCTGCTGCTCGGCGGAGAGCTCGAGCGTCGGGTTGATCAGGTGGCCTCGTTCCCCGTCAGCCTGGTAGACGAAGACGCGGGCGCTCACCCCGATCTGCGGGGCGGCGACGCCGGCCCGCCCCTCCTTGCCCATCATGGTGTCCATCAGGTCGGCGACCAGCGCCCGCAGGTCAGCATCGAAGGTCGTGACCGGCTCGCACGGGGTGCGCAGCACGGGGTCGCCGATGATCCGGATGGGGCGCATTGTCATGCGCGTCAGGCTATACCGGTGCTTACCGGTCGCGTCGCCCCCGCGTGACCCCCGTGCGCGCCGGGCGGCAGAGAGACGCCTTCGATGTCGCGGATGCGTGCGATCCGGCTGTCGCGTACGCGAGAAAGCAATAGTCTGGAGCCGGGAGCGCTGCACCGACGAGTGGACCGAACCGCCTCAGCCGAAGGGCCGATTCTTTCGCCATGGCCGCCCTGCCTGCTCGAAACCGCATCGTTCGGCTTGGTAGCGTGCGTCACTGGTCATGTGAACCATGACACAGTGCCCCCACAGTCCGGAGAACCCGATGTGTCAGCACCAACCGACCTGTCCGTCCGCCGAGGCAACTGACCGGGAAGCGGCGCGGGTCATCGCCTGCTTTCCGGAACAGGGCTGGAGCCTTCTCTGCAACGGCGTCATCGTCTTCGAGGACACCGGCGAACTGCTCCCCGATGGCAGCATGATCGCCCCGCATCGCGGCCCGGCGCGCCACGCGCTCGCCGCCTGACGCCCGCCCGACACCCCCCCCGCGTCACTCAACGCCGAGTCATCGGGCCGCCCCTTTTCCCCAGCGGATCCAGGGCGGCCCCGCGATGACGCGCGCTCAGTCCACGAACGCCTCCGGCGGCGGGCAGGCGCAGACCAGGTTCCGGTCGCCGTACGCCCCGTCGATGCGCCGCACCGGCGGCCAGTACTTGCCGATCCGGTCCACCCCGGCCGGATAGGCCGCCACCGATCGCGGATAGGCGTGATCCCACGCGTCGCCGCTCACCATCGCCGCCGTGTGGGGCGCGTTGACCAACGGGTTGTCCCCCGCCGGCCACTCACCGGAGCCCACCAGGTCGATCTCCCGGCGGATCGCGATCATCGCCGCACAGAACCGGTCGAGTTCGGCGAGATCCTCACTCTCGGTCGGCTCGACCATCAGCGTGCCCGCCACCGGGAACGACATCGTCGGCGCGTGGAACCCGTAGTCGATCAGCCGCTTCGCCACGTCGTCGACGCTCACGCCGGTGGTCTTGGTCAGCGGCCGCAGGTCCAGGATGCACTCGTGCGCGACCAGGCCCTTGTTGCCCGCGTACAGCACCGGGTAGTGCTCACGCAGCCGCGCCGCGACGTAGTTGGCGGCGAGCACCGCGACGCCGGTCGCCCGGGCCAGCCCGTCGGGGCCCATCATCCGCAGGTAGGCCCACGGGATCGGCAGGATGCCCGCCGACCCGTGGGCGGCGGCCGAGATCGACGGCCGCCCCGCGGTCGCGGTGAGCGGATCGCCCGGCAGGAACGGAGCCAGGTGGGCGCGGACCGCCACCGGACCGACCCCGGGACCGCCGCCACCGTGCGGGATGCAGAAGGTCTTGTGCAGATTGAGGTGGGACACGTCGGCGCCGAACCGGCCGGGTTTGGCGAAGCCGAGTAGCGCGTTGAGGTTGGCGCCGTCGACGTAGACCTGGCCCCCCGCGTCGTGCACCTTCGCGCAGAGCGAGGCGATGCCGGTCTCGTAGACACCGTGCGTGGACGGGTAGGTCACCATGATCGCGGCGAGCGTGTCGCGGTGCGCCTCGATCTTTCGGTCCAGGTCGACCAGGTCGACGTTGCCCTCGGCGTCGCAGGCGACGACGACCACGCGCATGCCGGCCATCACCGCGCTGGCCGCGTTGGTGCCGTGCGCGGAGGACGGAATCAGGCAGACGTCCCGGTGCGTCTCGCCCCGGTCGCGGTGGTAGGCGCGGATCGCCAGCAACCCGGCCAGCTCACCCTGCGAGCCGGCATTGGGCTGCAGGCTCACCGCGTCGTAACCGGTGACCTCCGCGAGCCACCCCTCGAGCGACGCGACCAGGTCCCGGTAACCCGCGGTCTGCTCCGCCGGCGCGAACGGGTGCAGGTTGGCGAACTCCGGCCAGGTCACCGCCTCCATCTCGGTGGTGGCGTTGAGCTTCATCGTGCAGGACCCCAGCGGGATCATGCCGCGGTCCAGCGCGTAGTCGGAGTCCGAGAGGCGGCGCAGGTAGCGCAGCATCGCCGTCTCGGAGCGGTGGGCGGAGAAGACCGGATGCGTCAGGAAGTCGCTGGTCCGGGCGAGCGCTTCGGGCAGCGCGTGCGCCACCGCCCCGCCGGTCAGCGCGGGCACCCCGAACGCGGCCCAGACCGCCGCCAGGTGCGCGTCGGTGGTCGTCTCGTCGCACGAGACGCCGACCCGGTCGGCGTCGACCAGCCGCAGGTTGATCCCGCGCCCGGCGGCCGCGGCCAACACCTGGGCGGCGCGGCCCGGCACCACGGCGGTGACGGTGTCGAAGAAGACGGGGCTGGCGGTCGTCACCCCGCCGGCGCGGAGGCCGGCGTCGAGCCGGGCGGCGCGGTCGTGGGTGCGCGACGCGATCCCGCGCAGCCCGTCCGGGCCGTGGTAGACGGCGTACATGCTGGCCATCACGGCGAGCAGCACCTGCGCCGTGCAGATGTTGCTGGTCGCCTTCTCCCGGCGGATGTGCTGCTCGCGGGTCTGCAACGCCAGCCGGTAGGCGGGAGCGCCGTCAGCGTCGCGGGAGACCCCGACCAGGCGGCCCGGGAGCATCCGCTCCAGGCCGGCCCGGACCGCCAGGTAGCCGGCGTGCGGCCCACCGAAACCCATGGGTACGCCGAAGCGCTGCGTCGTTCCGGCGGCGATGTCGGCGCCGATCTCCCCGGGGGCGCGCAGCAGCGCCAGGGCGAGCAGGTCCGCGGCGACGGTCACCAGCGCCCCGGCGGCGTGGGCCGCCTCGACCAGTGGGGCGTGGTCACGGACGACGCCAGAGGCGCCCGGGTACTGCAGGTGCAGGCCGAAGAACTCGGCCGGCAACGGCTCGGCGTCGAGATCGAGGACGCGAACCTCGATGCCGAGCGGCTCGGCTCGGGTGGCGATGACCGCGATCGTCTGCGGGAGGGTGTCCGCGTCCACCACGTACACCGGGGTCTTGGCCCTGGACGCGCGGCGGGCGAGGGTCATCGCCTCGGCCGCCGCGGTCGCCTCGTCGAGCATGGAGGCGTTGGCGGTGGCGAGCCCGGTCAGGTCGGTGACCATGGTCTGGAAGTTGAGCAGCGCCTCGAGACGCCCCTGGCTGATCTCCGGCTGGTACGGCGTGTAGGCGGTGTACCAGGCGGGGTTCTCCAGCACGTTGCGGCGGATGACCGCCGGGGTGTGCGTGCCGTAGTAGCCGAGGCCGATCATCGACACGGCCACCGTGTTGCGGGCGGCGAGGGCACGCAGCTCGGCGATGGCCTCGTCCTCGGTGGCGGCGGGCGGCAGGTCGAGCGTGCCGGACCAGCGGATCACCTCGGGGATGGCGGCGTCCATCAGCTCGTCGACGGAGGCGTAGCCGACCGTCTCCAGCATCTGCCGCACGGCCGCGGGATCGGGGCCGATGTGGCGGGCGGCGAACGACCTTGTGGGGTCGGGAAGTCCGGTCACGGGAACTCCAAGGGCGAGGTCGACGGGCAACCTCCCCCTCTGTCGCGCGCCCGCGCTGGCGCGCACACACTTCAGAGTCGCCTGCCCGCGTGGTCCTTTTGCCTGAGAGGTTCCGGGGAGGATTTGCCCCTTCGGCGCCGCCTACCTGGTGGGTCGGACGGTCTCTCCCGCGCGGGTGGTACCGGCAAGAACAACGCTACCAGCGTGGACCTTCGTAGCAGGCATCACCCACGCGCGCCGATCTTGCGCGGGCGGCGGGCCCGACCGGTTAAGCCCCTGAGGTGGACGCCGGATCCCGCCCCGCGTTGCCGATGAACCCGATCGGGACCGCTCCCTGGACACTCTGCGTGGAGATCGGGCGACACGAATCGTTCCTGAAACGGTTATGTCCCGTGACCGACATCACCCGCGGTCCTTCAGCAGGAACGGCAGCGAATCACGAGCGCGGCCGGCGTCGCATCCGCTTCCGGTAGAAGATCGACAGACCGGCACCTAGGCTTGCCCGGTGACCTATCTCGCCGCCGACGACCGCTACGAGTCGATGACCTACCGCCGCGCCGGGCGCAGCGGACTCCGACTGCCCTCCATCTCCCTCGGACTGTGGCACAACTTCGGTCACGAGCGCCCGTGGCAGCGCCAGCGCGACATCTGCCGGCGCGCCTTCGACCTCGGGGTCACCCACTTCGACCTGGCCAACAACTACGGGCCGCCGCCCGGATCCGCCGAGGAGAACTTCGGCCGCATCCTGGCGGGCGACTTCGCGCCGTACCGCGACGAACTGGTCATCTCCACGAAGGCGGGCTATCACATGTGGTCCGGCCCGTACGGTGAGTGGGGTTCGCGGAAGAACCTCACCGCGTCCCTCGACCAGTCGCTGCGCCGACTCGGGCTGGACTATGTGGACATCTTCTACAGTCACCGCTTCGACCCGGACACCCCGCTGGAGGAGACGATGGGCGCGCTCGACGCGGCCGTCCGCGCCGGCAAGGCCCTCTACGTCGGCATCTCCAACTACACCGCCGAGCAGACCGGGCAGGCCGCCGCGATCCTGCGGGAACTGGGCACGCCACTCCTCATCCACCAGCCCTCCTACTCCATGGTGAACCGGTGGGTGGAGCGGGACGGCCTGCTCGACACCCTCGAGCGGGTCGGCGCCGGCTGCATCGCGTACAGCCCGCTCGCCCAGGGTCTACTCACCGACCGTTACCTGCGCGGGATTCCCGCCGACTCCCGCGTGCGGACCAGTGTGTTCCTCAACGAGAGCGACCTCAGCGAGTCCACGATGGGCAAGGTGCGGGCACTCACCGGGATCGCCGAGCGACGCGGGCAGTCCCTGGCGCAGCTGGCGCTCTCCTGGGCATTGCGCGACCCACGCATGACCAGCGTCATCATCGGAGCGAGCAGCGTCGCGCAGCTGGAGGGCAACCTCGGCGCGCTCGACACCCCGCAGTTCACCCCCGAGGAGCTCGCTCAGATCGACGTCCACGCCACGGACGAGTAGCTCCCCGCCCCGCCGCCCCGCCGCTGCCGTCCCGCCGCTCCCCGCCCCGTCGATCAAGGGCGTATTCGCATTATTCGATCACCGATCGTGTGAATACGCCCTTGATCGACACATAAGTCCTTGATCGATGGCAGCCACGCGGCGGGGGGGCCGGCGGCCCGTGGCGTAGGGCCACGGCGGCGGGGTCAGGGACGCAGCGCCTCGTCGACGCCGCGCTCGCGGGGACCGAGGAAGACGGGCTCACGGCGGGTCGCGATGTCGTAGAGCGCCTTGACGCCGGCGCCGTACTCGCGCATCGCGCCGCGCGCCCAGGACCGCTCGAACCGGCTGACGGACGCGTCGCCGACCCCCACCGCGTCGATTCCGACTTCCCGACACAGGGTGACCGCGCGGGCGATGTGGAAGCTCTGCGTCACGACGATCGCCTGATCGACGCCGAAGACGCGGTGCGCCCGCAGGCACGAGTCGTACGTGTCGAAACCGGCATGGTCGAGGACCACCTTCTCCGCCGGCACCCCGTGCTCAACCAGCCACCGTCGCATCGCGCCGGGCTCGTCATACTCCCACCGGGCGTGGTCGCCGGAGACCAGCAGCGCGCGCACCTTTCCCGCGTCGTACAGCCGCTTCGCCAACTCCAGTCGGGCGGCGAGGAACGCCGACGGCGTGCCATCGGGATGCACCTTCGCCCCGAGCACGAGGCCCACCGGGGCCCGGGGTACGGAATCCAGATCGAAAAGGTGGTCGCGGGCCGCGGAGCGCAGCCATACGACGCTGCCGACCATCGCCAAGGGAAGGAGGAACGCACCGGCCAGAGCGGTCACCAACAGGCGGCGCACCCAGAGCCGCGTCGCACGGGTGGCACGCGGCGGCGGAGTCGACAGGCTACGGGCGGAACCGGGCGTTGTTGCAGAGGGGTCGACGCTCACGATCCCATTGTGGGCCGGTGTGGACCGCCACGGGGGGACACGGCAGGACGGGAACGTCAGCCGGCCCGGCGCCGGGCACGACGCGCGGCCAGTTCGTCGCCGGCGACGTCGGAGACCGCCGCCTCGACCTGCTCCGTCGGCGGCGCCGCCGGCTCCGCGGGCAGGTGCGAAAGCGACCCCTGGACCTCCTTGAACGCACCGCCGATCGCGATGCCGAAGACCCCCTGTCCGCCCTGGAGCAGATCGACGACCTCTTCCGGAGACCTGCACTCGTATACCGTCGTGCCGTCGGAGATCAGGGTGATCCCGGCCAGGTCCTCGACGCCGCGCGAACGCAGCGTCTCGATCGCCTTGCGGATGTTCTGCAGCGAGACACCCGCGTCGAGCAGTCGCTTGACGACCTTCAGGACGACGAGATCCCGGAACGAGTAGAGGCGCTGGGTGCCGGAGCCGGAGGCATCGCGGATGCTCGGGACCACCAGCGTGGTCCGCGCCCAGTAGTCCAGTTGGCGGTAGCTGATCCCCACGGCGTGGCAGGCGGTCACGCCGCGGTAGCCGACGCTGCCATCGACGTCGTAAAATGCAGCGGCCGGTGGGCCTGCCTCGGCACCGGGAAGCTCCGATGAAGCCCGATCAGCGTCTCGTGGCTCATGCATGCGGCAACCTCCCCGCCAGTGCGGTGCCCCGCCCCCAGTGGGACGTGCACCCCTCGACACGGCAACCCTATAGCGCATCATGAGGGGCACCGGGGAAGCTTTACCGCGACACGCCGCGAACGGACGAACACGCCCTGCGGCCATGCCCGGCGGGGTGTCGCACCCCGCCCCAGACTAGCCCGCGAAGTCCTCCGGGCTGACCTGTTCCAGGAACTCCCGGAACTTCTCCACCTCGTCCTCCTGCTCGTCGGGGATGACGATGCCGGCCTCGGTGAGAACCTGTTCCGCGCACCGGATCGGCGCGCCGACCCGTAGCGCCAGCGCGATCGAGTCACTCGGCCGGGCGGAGATGCGGACGTTGTCGCCAATCAGCAGGTCGGCGTAGAAGACGTTTTCCTTCAGCTCGATGATCTCCACCGCGTGCAGCGGAGACTTCAGCGCCGCCAGGATGTCGCGCAACAGATCATGGGTCAGCGGTCGGGCCGGCTTCACGCCCTGCTGCTCGTAAGCGATCGCGGTTGCCTCGACCGCGCCGATCCAGATCGGCAGATAACGATCTCCGTCGACCTCTCTGAGCAGCACGATCGGCTGGTTGCTGGGCAGTTCCACCCGAACCCCGACCACGCTCAGCTCGCGCACCGCCGCCTCCGTGTCGTTGTCGTGTCCCCCGGCACCCGAAATCCCAGCACCGCAGCCTCCCTGAACCGTACACGGGCTATAGGACGATCGTCCTGCACGCGCTGCGCACGCGGTGCCCCCCGGTATCAGAAGGGTTACCCAGCCGAGCCTACGGCAAGCCCGTAGGCTCGGCTGTTTCCGGCATCCCTGCTCGCGCCGGCGTGAGCCCGCCCGTCACTGGCCCAGCGCGTCACCCAACCCTGCGCGGAGCAGCGCCGCGTGCAGCCGCTGCGCGAGCCCGACCAGTTCGCGCGCCGTCTCGGCCGCCCTGGCCCGCGCCGCCGGATCGTTCTGCCGGGCCAACGGCGCGATCAGCTGTGCGAAGAGCCCGACCTCCCGGTCCGCCGCCGTGCGGAACGCGCGCAGATGGCGCGGCTCCAGCCCGTACGCGCCGAGTCCGGCGGCCGTCTGGGCGATCACCAGCGCGTCCGCGTCATACCAGCCCGGTGATCGGGACACGATCAGTCCGAGCCGTTCGAGCTCGGTCAACGTCGACTCGTCGACGCCGCCGCGCTCCACCAGGTCGCTCCGGCTGAGTCGTACATCGACCGGCGCGGAGTCGATGTGCCCCCGATGGGGGACCTCCCCCGTCGGCCCGACCGCCACCAGCGCCGGACGCTGCCGTCCGGCCGGCTCCGGGCCCTCATCGAGCGCCGCCAACTGCTCCCGGATCACCCGCAGCGGCAGGTACTGGTCGCGTTGCGCGGTCAGCACGAACCGGAGCCGGGCGACGTCCTCCCAGCTGTACTTGCGGTAACCGGCCGGCGTGCGCTCTGGCTCGACCAGCCCTTCGGCCTCCAGGAACCGCAGTTTGGAGATGGTCGTGTCGGGGAACTCGACGCGCAGATGAGTGAGCACCTCGCCGATGCTCATCAGCGCCGACGCGGTGCCCGCGGTGTGTGCCACCGCCGCCTGCTCGCTCACGCAACCACCTCGCTCCGCCCGGCCCTCATCCGGACACTACTGCCGAGCAAGCCGATCCGCTCGCTCGCTTCGATCAACCCCGGCCGGCCTCGTCCTCCGGCCGCGGTCCCGCGATGAAGACCAGCCGGAACTTGCCGATCTGCACCTCGTCACCGTTGCTCAGGGTCGCCGCCTCGACGCGCTCCCGGTTGACGTAGGTGCCGTTGAGGCTGCCGACGTCGCGGACGGTGAACGTGCCGCCGTCACGGTGGAATTCGGCGTGGCGGCGCGACACGGTCACGTCGTCGAGGAAGATGTCGCTGTCGGGATGCCGGCCGCTGGTGGTCACGTCGTGATCCAGCAGGAACCGCGCACCGGCGTTGGGACCACGCCGGACGACGAGCAGCGCCATGCCGGGCGGCAGGGAGCCGGACATCCGGCTCGGAACCACGTCGGCGTCCGGACCCTCCAGGACTTCATCGAGCGAACCGAGGTTCAGCGTCGACGTGACGTCGAGCGGGGGGAACTCGTCGCCTGGGCGCGTCATGGGACCACCTCACGGATCTGTTCGGTCGGCGTCGGGTGTGTCGGGTCAACCGCCGGGCTGTATGGCCCGGCGGATGGCTCCCCCGTGCCCGGGAAGGCATATTTCCACAACGCGCAACTGTTGGCTTCTCGGTCGACTGGGCGAGCCTAGCCAGCGCCGAAATATAGGGTCAACAAGACTCGCGGGCACAACATAGCTTGCCGATGCCCGCGCTCAACTATCGGTGAGCTCTCGGTAGGCCGCAGCGGTCAACAGATCGCCGACCGCGGCGGGATCGCTGGGAGCGATCTCCAGGAGCCAACCCGACCCGTACGGATCGGCGTTGATCTCCTCTGGAGCGGACGCGAGCTTGTCGTTGCGGGCCACCACCGTGCCCGACATGGGCGCGTAGATCTCCGACACGCTCTTGGTCGACTCGACTTCACCGAGCGATTCACCGGCCTCGACGACAGTGCCCTCGTCCGGAAGCTGGACGAAGACGATGTCACCGAGCGCATCCTGCGCGAAATGGGTGATGCCGACCCGTACCGGGCCCGCTACGCCGTCGCCGGCGATCCACTCATGCTCCGCGGTGTATCGCAGGTCCTCAGGAATCACAGCCGGTCCTTCGTCGTCGCTGCTCGGTCCACGCCGGAACCGGCGTGAGCGCGCCGGTCAGGATACCGGGCGCGCGTGCTGCAGATCTTTCGGTTTGCTCAGTGCCGTCACGTCGACCACTTCGTGTTCTTGGACCGTCACGTTACCGCCGTCACCGCTGACCGACGCGACCACCCCACCGGGAATGTTGAGCGCTGTTCGCATCGTCTTCGGATCGCCGATGACCGTGATCGTGTACGGGCCGGTCAAACGCCGGCCACCCACGTTGACACCGCCGTCCGCGTCGAGGAAGAACGTCGCCGCGACGATCCGGGCGATGCTGCCGTCGCCGCCGCCGATCTGCATCGCCTCGGCCCCCGCGCCGCGCAACTCCTGGACCGCGTCGAGGAGGGCGGCGGCCCGGATCGGCTCCCCGCTGCTCGCGAACCGGATGGTGAGCCCGGGGCCGCGCGCCGGGAGCATGCCGGCGAGAATGCCGAGCTCGTCGGCGCGCCGGGTGGCCTCCTGCAGGGCGGCCTGCCGTCCCTGTGCGCCGGAGTTCAGCTGGCGCTGACTCTCCTCCAGCGTTGAGATGTCCTGCCGAAGCCGCTCTTCGCGGGCCTCCAGGTCGGACAGGATCCGGACCAGGTCCTCCTGCCGCGCGGCGCCCAGCGTCGGATCGGCGGAGTTGTTCTTGACCTGTACGACGAGGGTGAACCCGAGCAGCGCGACGAGCACCGCGATCATGACGCCGGCCGACGTGAGCTTCCGCTTCGCCGGCGCGGCACCGGCCGCGGTGCCGTCGGCCGCCGCAGCGCCATCAGCCGTGGGGTCAACCCGGGGAGCGTCGACCGCGGGTGCGGTGGTGCGGGGGGTGCTCGGTCCGGTCACGGCCGCCGGCGCCGCCGGAACGGGACCGCCGGATGCGGGCGGAGCATCGTCGGCCGTCGGAGCGACGTCGATCGTCGGAGCCGCGTCGGCGCGCGGAGCATCGTCGGCCGCCGGCACCGGGTCGGCATCGGCCTGCGGGGTGGCCGGGAGCGGCGGGACGGCCGGGGCGCTGGACCCGGCACCGGTTTCGGGCTGCGACGCGGCCGGCGCCCCGGCATCGGCGGGCAGCGCCACGGTGATCTCCTGCTCCGCGGACGGCGTACCCGGCACCGGATCGCCGGAGCCGCTCTGCTTCCTCTGGTCCTCGGTCATCGCCGTCGAACCTACGCCCGGAACAGGTGTCGGCGGATGGCGGCCACATTGCCGAAGATCCGCACGCCGAGGACGACGACCACGCCGGTGGAGAGCTGCCCGCCGACGCCGAGCTGGTCACCGAGGTAGACGATGACGCCCGCGACCAGCACGTTCGAGATGAACGAGATCACGAACTGCTTGTCGTCGAAGATCTTGTCGAGCTTGGCCCGGATGCCGCCGAAGACCGCGTCCAACGCCGCCACCACGGCGATCGGCAGGTACGGCTGCAGTGCGGCCGGCACCATCGGATCGAAGTAGACGCCGAGGACCACCCCGACGATCAGGGCGAGGACTGGAATCATCGGCCGCCTCCCGAGGGGCTGCTGGAGGCCTCTGCGCCGGTCGGCGCGGGAGGACTGGTGGACGGCCCGGAGCCCGACGGGGTCGGGACGGGTGGGGGGGACGGTCGCGCGTACCGCAACTGCGGCTCACCGGCGGCCGGAAGGCTGAGGTTACCGGCGGAGCGTACGGCGTAGGACATGCCGTGGTCGGCGGAGACCTGGCGCAGCAGGCGGGCGGCCGGGGTGTCCTTGAAGCGCCGTTCCATCTGGTCGGGGCCGATCGCGGAGACCTCGTAGGGGCCGGTCACCGGACGGAAGTCGACGAGGATGGCCCGGCCGGCGGCCCGGATCGTGGAGGTCGCCGTGAGCCGCTGGCCGTTGATCGCGATCGCCTCGGCACCCGCGCTCCATAGCCCGTTGGCGATGTCCTGCAGGTCCCGATCGAGCACCCGGCCCAGATCGTCGGCCTGTCCCTTGCCCGTCACGGGATCGACGGCCGTGGGGGCGTCGGCGACCCGGACGACGATCCCGTCACCGCGCACGCGGCTGAAACCCGTCGACGCCTCCAGGTCGCGCAGGCGGGCCGCGTCGGTGTCGGTCAGGGCGGCGTCCCGCTTCTGGCCCACCTCCACGCGGAGACCGTCGGCACGCTCCTGGAGCCGGTCGGTCAGCGTCTCGCGCTGTTTGATCTGGGTGACCAGCCCGGACCGCGCCTGCGACCGGCTCGGCGCCTCGGCGACGGTCTGCCGGTAGGCCACGATGAGCAGGAAACCGACCAGCGCCAGGACGAGCGCCGTGGCCACCTGCGGAGCCGTCCCGCGCCAGCCGGTCTGCGGCCCGGCCTCGGCGCGGCGGGCGGCCGCGTCGGCGTAGCCGGGTTCGAGCGGGTTACGGAAGAGTTCGGTGAGGAAGTCGGGCGCGAACGTGCGGACCCGTTCCCCCGGCTGCGAACCGCGCTGCGCCGGCGCCGTCATGCCGCCTCCGCGGGCGCGCCCCGGACGGCGCGGACCAGCGTCACGGCCTGCACCACGTAGAGGACGCCGGCGACCCAGTAGAGGATCAACCCCCACCAGGCGAGTCCCCAGCCGATCGCGCCCGCGACGCCTGCGGCGATGCCCGTCGCCGCGAGCAGGAGCACCGGGAACGCTGCGAGGAGGATGAACGTGGCGGTCTTGCCCACGTAGTGCACCGGGGGCGGCCCGTAGCCGTAGCGGCGAAGCACCGCCAGGCAGACGCCGAGCATCACCTCGCGCGCCAGCAGCGCCGCGGTGAACCGCCAGGGCACCACCTCGCGGACGGTGAACGCGACGAGGGTGGCCAGGATGTAGAGGCGGTCGGCGAACGGATCGAGCAGCTCACCGAGGCGGCTCACCTGCCGCAGCCGACGCGCGATGTAGCCGTCGACCCAGTCGGTGGTCCCGCCGAGCGCCAGCACGACGATGGCGGCGACGTCGGCGTGGGCGACCAGGAAGAGGTACAGGAAGAGCGGAACACCCAGCAGACGGGCGAAGCTGATCACGTTGGGGATGGTCAGGATCCGGTGGTGGCCCGCGTCGGTCGGTGTCCGCGCGGACTCCTGCTGCGCAGACGGATACGACACGAGTCTCCCTCCCCAGCCCGGCCGGGTCACCCCTCGACCAGCCCATCCCGGACCACGCCACGACGCCGGCGGACGCGACGGCGTCGAGAACGCCCGGCGTCGAGAACGGGCCCGGGCACCTGGCGTGGCGCAACTATAACGTGCTGACCAGCAGGGGACAGTACGTCGATGCCCCGGTGCGTCGGCGCGGTCACCGCCGCGGCCGTCGGCGGCATCACGTCGACGAGGGCTTGGGCTTCTCCTCCCCCGACGGTTCCGCCTTCTCCTCGGCCGGCGGCTTGGACTTCTCCTCGGCCGGCGGCTTGGACTTCTCCTCGGCCGGCGGCTTGGACTTCTCCTCGGCCGGCGGCTTCGGCTTCTCCTCCGCGAGTGGGCGGCGCATGAAGAACTGCCAGTAGCCCGTCATCGACTCCACGCCCTCGACGCTCTTGATCGCCTTGCAGAGCCAGCGGACGTGCTGGCACGTCCAGTAGCCGTCGCTGATCATCCAGCCGGCCGCACCGAGGTCGTTGAGCACCTCGAGTCGCCGGCCCTTCAGGGGCGCGCAGGTGTGCCCGGAGCGGTCGGCGACGACGACCACGGTGGGTCCGGGCGGGATCACTCCTTTGTCGGGTTTGCCGGTGGTCTGCACGAAATACAGGTAGCCGTACTCCCACTTGTCCATCGGCGCCCCTTCCGCGACGGCCGACGCACCGCCAGCGTCCGCGCGGCTACCCGGCCGCCGCGGCGGGAAACCCGGCGCGAACCCCCACCGGGCCGCTGGCCGAACGAGATCCGGGCAGCGTCGGAGGCACAGCACGACGCCGTACGCCGGGGAGACCCCCGGCGTACGGCGTGACAAAGCGAATCGTGAACTCTTGAACTACTGCACCACGTCGCGCACCATTGCCGTCCGATCGAACGGTCTCGCCGGTACGGGCGCCGCAGCTGACCGGGTCAGGCCCTGTCCCGCTCGCCGATGGACGGCGTACCGGTCCGGTCGTGCGGCGTTCGGGCGCGCGGGTCGTCCGCGGTACGCGCCTCCGCGGCCTCGTCCTCCCAGTCGCGTTGCTCGGCACGCTGTTTCTGACCCGCGCGGTCGGTCCCGCCGCCGGCGGACCTCATCGGCTCCCGCTCCGGGCGCGGCTGCTTGGCGGTCATGGCGCCCTCCCTTCTGTCCCGGCCCGGCTACCCGACGGCAGGGGCGACAAACGCCGGCGCGACGTCGGGGCCCGCCGTTTCGGCACCTCCGCGCCGGGTACGCCCGGGCCAGGGAGCACGACGACGGGTGCGGGGACATTGCCAGCGGGCAGACCGGCGAGCGCGAGGAGAACGTGATGGCACGCTACCGTGACGAGATCGCCGACCTGGCCGCCCCGTTGACCGACGCCGGCGACCTCGATGTGCTGCTGGAGCGCGCCCGCGACGCCCGGGTGGTGATGCTGGGCGAGGCGAGCCACGGCACGCACGAGTTCTACCAGTGGCGGGCGATGCTGAGCCGCCGGCTGATCGAGGAGTGCGGCTTCTCGTTCGTGGCCGTCGAGGGTGACTGGCCGGACTGCGACCGGGTGGACCGCAGCGTCCGCTGCCGTCCCAACGCCCCCGCCGATCCCCGCGACGCGCTGGGCCAGTTCGAACGGTGGCCGACCTGGATGTGGGCGAACGAGGAGGTCGCGGACTTCTCCCGGTGGATGCGTCGACACAATTCCACGGTGGACGAGTCAGCACGGGCCGGGTTCCACGGCCTGGACGTCTACTCGCTGTGGGAATCGCTGCGGGAGATTCTGGTCTACCTGCGCGAGAACGAACCGGAATCGGTGCCGGTGGCGCTGCGGGCCTACCGGTGCTTCGAGCCGCACGGCGAGGATCCGCAGAACTACGCGCTCGCGACCCGGTTCGTGCCGGCCGGCTGCGAGGAAGAGGTGGTCGCGCTCCTGGTCGAGTTGCGGGAGCGGATGGGACGGCCCGTCCCGCCGTACCCGCCGTCCGGGCCGAGCGCGGACGACGAGCGCTGGTCGCAGTTCGCGGCCTGGCAGAACGCGGAGGTCGTCGCGGGCGCCGAACGGTACTACCGGGCGATGGTGCGGGGCGGCGGCGAGTCGTGGAACGTCCGCGACCGGCACATGGACGAGACGCTCGAACGGCTGCTGGGCTACTACGGCCCGCACTCCAAGGCGGTCGTCTGGGCGCACAACACGCACGTCGGCGACGCGCGGGCGACGGACATGGCCGAGGCGGGTGAGATCAACATCGGCCAGCTCGCGCGGGAGCGGTACGGCGCGGACCGGGTGGTGCTCGTCGGTTTCGGCACCCACCGCGGCATGGTGGTCGCCGGCGACGCCTGGGGCGCGCCGATGCAGCGGATGACGGTGCCACCGGCGCGGCGCGGATCGCTGGAGGCGGCGCTGCACGACTCGGCACCGCCGCAGGCGCTCTTCGTCTTCCCCCGCGACGGGCAGCCGCACCTGCTCACCGAGGAGATCGACCACCGGGCGATCGGGGTGGTCTACCACCCCGATCGGGAGGCGTGGGGCAACTACGTGCCGACCGTGCTCGGCGGACGCTACGACGCGTTCGCCTGGTTCGACGAGACGCAGGGGGTCGTCCCGCTGCGTACACGGCGCGCCGACGCGATGGAGCCGGAGACGTACCCGGCGGGGGTCTGACACCCCGCCCCGGTCCTGACTGACCGTCACGGGAGGCCGAACCATGGAGACCCAGACGACCGCCACGGTCATTCCGACCGGCGACGCCCGGTTGAACGCCGATGTGGTGATCCCGCCGAACGCGGCCGGGGTGGTGCTCTTCGCGCACGGCAGCGGAAGCTCCCGGCACAGCCCGCGCAACCGCGCCGTGGCCAGGGTGCTCAACCGGCACGCGATGGCCACGATTCTGGCCGACCTGCTCACGATCGACGAGGAGCGGATCGACGAGCAGACCGGGCATCTGCGTTTCGACATCGCACTCCTCGCCGAGCGGGTCTTCGGCATCGTGGACTGGCTCCGGGCGCAACGCCCGACCGGTTCGCTACCGGTGGGGCTCTTCGGGGCCAGTACGGGCGCCGCGGCCGCACTGGTCGCGGCGGCGGCCCGCCCCGACGTGGTGCGGGCGGTGGTCTCCCGCGGCGGCCGGCCGGATCTGGCCGGCGCGTCGCTGCGCGACGTGCGGGCTCCGACGCTCCTGCTGGTCGGCTCCCTCGACGAGGAGGTGCTGCAGCTCAACGAGGAGGCGCGGGCGGCGATGCCCGGCGTGGCGCAGGTGCGGGTGATTTCCGGCGCCACCCACCTCTTCGAGGAGCCGGGCACGTTGGAGCAGGTCGCCGACCAGGCGGCCGGGTGGTTCAGCGAGCAGCTGCGCGGCGGTGACGGGCACCGGTGACGACAGCCGCGCCCGAGAGTGGCCGCCGCACGACGTGACCGGGGTGGCCGCGGGCCCGCGACGGGGTCAACCCGCCCGGTCGGGTGGGCGTTCCTCTGCACGGATCGCGGACGGTGCCGCCCGCACCATCTCCAGGATCGTCATGCCGAGCAGGAAGGCGACCAGCGCGGTGGTCGGGACCCCGAACAGCGCGGGTGCGGTCTTCGGGGCGAGGTTGTTGCCGGCCAACCCGAGCACGGCGAGCGCGACGCCGACCACGGTGAGCACCGGGCGGACGCTCCGGTGGGCGAGCAGCGCGGCGATCCGGCGCGGGAGCCAGCGCGGCCACCGGGACGGGCGGCGCGAGCCGCGTAGCTCGACCCGGCCGAAGACCGCGACGAGCAGCGCCAGCGCCACGCTCAGGGCCAGCAGCCAGGGAAGCCGCCAGAGCAGCCAGGCGGCGGAGCCCACCGGGGGCGTGGGCAGCAGATCGACGGACCACAGGGCGCCGACGACCAGGAGCACGGCGCTGATGTGCCACAGGAAGATCGTGAGGACGACCGCGTTCACCGCGACCACCACCTGCCAGGGCCGGGGCCGTCGCAACCCGCGTTCGGCGCGGTCGCGCAGCAGCAGCACCAGCCCGATCTGCGCGGTTGCGAGGGCGAGCAGGGCGAGGCTCGGCGGTGACATGTTGTGCACCCGCTCACCCGGCACGTTGATCATGCTGACCGGGTAGGGCCCGACCACGGTCGCCAGCAGGGCAGCGGTGAGCCCACCGAAGAGCAACGGCAGGGCGACCGCCCGCCGCGCCGGCAGCCGCCCGTCCCGCCAGGCGAAGCCGAGCTGGTGGATGGCGAGCCAGCCGAACAGCAGGTTGCCCGCGGCGAGCATGTCCGGTGCGTGCCGGAACCGGGCGAGATCGCCGAGGGCGACCAGACCCACCAGGAGCAGGGGTACGGCGAAGCCGAAGCGCCGGTGCAGCCGGTACATCAGCGGGGTCAGCAGCACCGCGCCGAGGTACGGCGAGAGGAACCACAGCGGGATTGACGCGAACCACACGGCGGTGCGGGTCTGCACCGGATCGGCGCCGAGCAGCCGCGCACCGAAAGCGGCGGCGGCGAGCACCACCAGCAGCACCGCGGTGGGGCGCAGCAGGCGGGCGGCGCGCTCCAGCAGCCAGTCGACCGCGTCGCCGCCCCGTTCCCGGTGTGACGTGAGGGATGCGGCGTTGGCATACCCGCCGACCAGGAAGAACAGCGGGAGGACCTGGACCACCCAGGTGACCGGCCGAGCCCAGGGCAGATCCTGCAGCGCGCTGTGCCCGGTCAGCCGCCCGTCCGGGGCATAGCCGATCACGATGACCAGCCAGTGCCCGAGGACCACGGCGGTGATCGCCAGCGCGCGGAGCAGATCGACCACCCGCTCCCGCGACGGCGGCGTCTGCTCGGCGAGCTGCCGCAGCCTGCGCATACCGTGAGCCTATCGGCCGCATCCCCGCCAGCCGGCGGGTAGCGACAACACGCGGCGGCGCGCGTCCCGACGATCCCACCCCGCGGTTGCTGCCGGCCCACCCCGCCTGACGCGGACACCGATATCCCGCGACACGTTCGTCGCCCGATACCGGGTGGCGGTACGGTTTCGCCACACTCGTCGGATGCCCCCTTCTCCCGAGCGACGACTCTCGATCATGTTTGGATAGACCTATGCCGGCCCAACTCAACCCGGACGCCCGGCGTGATCTGCCGTCCGCCCCGGCCGACTCCGACACGCGGCGAGCGGCGCCCCGCACCCGGTGGGTGCCGGTCGAGCAGCTCTCCGCCATGGCGCGCGCGCTGCTCAGCGACGACCTGGGCGGCCGCGACGTGGTCCCCCAGCACGTCGCCGACCGGGTCAGCGCCCAGGCGGCGGAGTGGATCGACGAGGGCTTCACCGAGGACACGGTCCGCCTCTGGAAGGACGCAGACGTTCCGCCGGCGGCGGCGGCCTATCTCGCGCGGCGGGGCGTCGACCCCCGGGTGCTCGACCTGCCCGCCGGGGTGTTTCCCGGCGCCGCGCCGGTGGCGCTGCGACTCGCCATCGCGTCCGGGCGGCTGCCGGTCGAGCGGGCCTACGAACTGCTGGTGATCACGGGTGAGCACACTCCCCCACGGCAGCCCGGCGGGACCGGACCGGCCGATGAACCGTCGGCGCCACCGACCGGGGCGCCGCCCCCGCGTCCGGTCGCGCCGGTGATCTTTTCGCACGCACCCATCGACCCGGCGCCCCGCCGCCGGGCGGCGCCCGAGCAGGACCAGCACTGACCGTCGTTTCATAGGGCTCCGCCCGAGCGGGCTTGAGCGCAGCGCGGCGTGGTCGGACCCGGAGCTCACCGTTAGCGAGGTGCTGCGCCGGGCGCGCGGGCCGCGACGCGCGCGTGGCCCCCTTACGCCCGGGCAGGGCCTCGCCACAATCGCCGAACTGGTCGGCCGCAGCGCCCCATCCATCGCACCGCGAGCACTCAGACGCTGTCCCCCCTTGAGCCGGGTCGATGGGACACCCTCGGCGCGTCCCGATCCGGCTCGATGCCTATACATCATTTATGCCAATACGTCACCGCAACACGCCGGAAGAAATGCGGGATAAATCGGGACCAGCCATAACCAATCGGCCGTCCACCCCGATAGACCGTGTGTCCATCACACGCAAGGGGGGAACCTTGTGACTCGACGTCTCAATTTCCGTAGGACGCTCTGCACCGCGGTGGCGCTGACGCTGCTCGGCGGCGCGGCCCCGGCCTACGCCGACGACATGGTCGACAGCCACGACGACCGCACACCCCGCTTCACCCAGATCAACCAGGTCTCCGACCAGGCCAGCCGCCAGCCGTCCGTCGTCGACCCGATCGCGGTCAACTCCTGGGGCCTGGCACTCGGGCCGGACACCCCGCTCTGGGTCGCGAACAACGGCAGGGACACCGCCACGGTCTACAGCGGCGGGGTCGGTGGAAAGCCGGTCAGGAAGGAGGCCATTTCCGTCGCCATCCCCGATGGCGCGCCGACGGGCGCCGTTTTCAACAACACTGACGACTTCGAGGTGCCCGGCGCGGGCGAGGACCAGCCGGCCCGGTTCATCTTCGTCGGCGAAGCGGGCAAGGTCTTCGCGTGGAACCCGCAGGCGAGGGGCTCGGCGGTCGAGGTCGCGCACGGGGACGGCGCGATCTACAAGGGAGCGACGCTCCTGAAGACCGATTCCGGGAACTTCCTGCTCGCAACCGACTTCCACAACGCCCGCATCGACGTCTTCGACGAGGACTTCAAGCGGGTGTCACTGCCGGCGGGCACCTTCCAGGACGCGGACGTGCCCAAAGGGTTCGCGCCGTTCAACGTGTTGGCGGTCGACGAGAAGGTCTACGTCACCTACGCCAAGCAGGACGCGGCCGCCGAAGACGACGTGGCCGGCGCCGGGCTCGGCTTCGTCGACCTGTTCACCGACTTCGGCAGGAAGGTGAAGCGGATCGCCAGCCAGGGCACGCTCAATGCACCCTGGGGCCTGGCCATCGCGCCGGAGGGCTTCGGCGAGTTCACCGGCGACCTACTGGTCGGGAACTTCGGCGACGGCCGGATCGGCGTCTTTGAGGGCGACGAGTTCGAGGGGCAACTGCGGGACGAGAAGGACCAGGAGATCACCATCGATGGTCTCTGGGCGCTGCTGCCCGGCACTGAGACCACGGGCGGCGAGGGCACGCTGTGGTTCAGCGCGGGACCGGAGGACGAGACGCACGGCCTGGTGGGGCAGCTGATCCCCACCAAGAGGTGACGCCGACGAGCAGATCGTGCGCCGCCCTCCGGTTTCCGGGGAGCGGCGCACCGCCGCATTGACACGTTCCCATATGCCAGACGGTGCCTTCCGCCGCCGCGGGCCCGCTCCTATCGTCGGTGCAGGCCCATCTGCTGTGAGGAGCCGCACATGACCCGGTGGACCCCCGACCCGACCTTCTACGCCTCCCCGCGCGACGCGGGCAACGCACCCGCCGAGAAGCTCGCCTACGTGGCCGCCTTCGACCGCAGCGCGCAACGCCCCGACGCGATCGCCGTGGTCGACGTCGACCCCGAGTCCGCCCGCTACGGCACCGTGGTCGGTTGGACAGATCTCCCGCACCTCGGCGACGAGCTGCACCACTTCGGGTGGAACGCCTGTAGCAGCGCGCTCTGCCCCACCGCCCCGCACCCGCACGTCGAGCGTCGCTACCTGATCGTGCCGGGGCTGCGCTCGTCCCGGCTCTACGTCCTCGACACGAAGGCGGATCCGACGCGTCCGGAAGTGGTCAAGGTGCTGCAGGCCGAGGAGCTCGGCAAGCACGCCGGCTACTCCCGGCCGCACACCGTGCACTGTGGACCTGACGGCATCTACGTCTCCGCCCTCGGCGGAAGCGACGGCCGGGACGGTCCCGGCGGGATCGCCATCCTCGACCACACCAGCTTCGAGGTCCGCGGCGCGTGGGAGGCCGAGCGGGGGCCCCAGTTCCTCGCCTACGACTTCTGGTGGCACCTCACCCAGGACGTCATGGTCACCTCCGAGTGGGGCACACCGTCGATGATCGAGGACGGCATCGTCGGTGAGCTTCTGCTCGGCCGGAAATACGGCCACGCGCTGCACTTCTGGGACCTGCGTCGTCGCCGCCACGTGCAGACCGTCGATCTCGGCGACCAGCACCAGATGCCGCTGGAGCTCCGTCCCGCCCACGACCCGACCAAGGCGTACGGCTTCGTGGGCGTGGTGATCAGCGTTGAGGACCTCTCCGCATCGATCTGGGTCTGGCACCGCGACGGCGACCGGTGGGCGGCCACAAAGGTGATCACGATCCCCGCCGAGCCGGCCGACTCCGAACTCCTGCCCGACCTGCTCAAGCCCTTCGGCGCGGTGCCGCCGCTGGTCACCGACATCGACCTCTCCGTCGACGACCGCTTCCTCTACGTCTCCTGCTGGGGCACCGGCGAGCTCAAACAGTACGACGTCAGCGACCCGTTCCACCCCGTCGAGACCGGTTCGGTGCGGCTGGGCGGCATCGTGGGGCGGGTCGCGCATCCGGCGGCACCCGACGAGCGCCTCGCCGGTGGTCCACAGATGGTCGAGGTGAGCCGCGACGGCCGGCGGGTCTACGTGACCAACTCCCTCTACGGGGCCTGGGACGACCAGTTCTACCCCGACGGGGTCGGCGCCTGGCAGGCCAAGCTCGACGTCGATGTGTCCGACGGAGGCTTCGCGCTGGACACCCGGTTCTTCCCGCACGGCGAGGACTTCCGCGGGCTGCGGGTGCACCAGACCCGGCTGCAGGGCGGGGACGCCTCGTCCGACTCGTACTGCTTCCCGTGACCCGTCTCCCCCGTAGTGGGGGCACCGCGGTGGGGCGCCGATGAGCTGGCCGCAACTGGCGGCGCTGGCCGCGCTCGGCGCCTTCCACGGTCTCAACCCCGCGATGGGCTGGCTCTTCGCGGTCGCCCGCGGCATGCAGGAACAGCGCCGGGCGGCACTGCTCTGGTCACTGCCGCCCATCGCGGCCGGGCACGCCGCGTCGGTGGCGATCGTCGCCAGCCTGGTCACCGCCACCCGCTCGACCGGCACGAGCACCGCGGTCGCGCTCGGCGGGGGTGTCCTGCTGGTCGGCTTCGGGCTGTGGCGGATGCTCTCCGACCGTCACTTCCGTTGGGCCGGGATGCGGCTGAGTCTCCCGCAGCTCGCCGGCTGGTCGTTCCTTGTCTCCTCGGCACACGGCGCCGGCCTGATGCTGTTGCCGGTGCTCGCGGCCGGCCCGGCGGCGGCGGACCGGCATCACACGCACGCGACCGCGGCGCCCGTCGACGCGTTCGACGGGTTGGCCGCGGCCGGGGTGCACACCGCGGCGATGTTCGGCACCGCGGCGCTGCTGGCGCTGCTGGTGTACGAGGTGGTCGGGCTGGGCGTGCTGCGCACGGCCTGGTTCAACCTCGACCGACTGTGGGCCGGGGTGCTCGTCGCCGCCGGAGTGATCACGCTCGTGGCGGCGATCTGACCGGAGCGGTGCCGACGGCGCGTCAGGACTTCGTTTTCTCGTTGTTCGTCACCGCCGCGAACGCCGCACCGATGCCCGCGCCGAGCGCGATGCCCATCGCGATGTTGTCGAACACGGTCAGGCCGAGTGCCGCGCCGAGCGCGATGCCGATCGCCATGCCGCCGCCGTACGTAGTCGCCGTTTTCTTCACATGATCTCCCGTCCGAGACCGCCATGCTAACCGCGTCGGGCCACCCGCACGCGGCCCGCGAGCACCGCCCCGAGCAACGCCAGCCGACCGCGAGGGCCTCGAACGCGATCAGCGAGGCAAGCGCGACGATCCCGAGGGTCAGCGGGCGCAGGTGCCGGGACAGCAGCCCCGGCTCGGAAGCCGGCGCGGGCGGGTGCGGTGGGTCGACATCGCGGTCCGATCGGCTCCCCTGACGCGGGTCCGGCGCGCTGAGCATCGTGCGATCTCAACGCCGGTTGAGGTCAAGCCGATTACCTGTGCCACTCCCGCTAAAGCGTCCTAGGATGAAATCCCTGACGGGACGACCCATCCGGCACCCGCAGCGTCGGTGATCTCCGGGGCCGAGCTGGTCAGCATTCGGTTGCTTCGCGGGCATTCCCAGCAGAAGGTCCGCGTGGGCTGTCACTGATTGACCAATTTCTCTACTATCCGTGGTGTCCACGCGACACGGTGTGGAGCTCCTCTGCCACACCGCGCCACCCCCGGCGAAGGGAGCCCCCGGTGACGGACACCCGACAGGCCAACGCCGCGCACGCCTACCCCTTCAATCCACCCGACCGGCTCAACGTCGACCCGTTCTACGTCCAGCTGCGCCGGCAGGAACCCCTGATCCGGGTACGTCTGCCCTTCGGCGAGGAGGCGTGGCTCGCCACCCGCCACGCCGACGTTCGCACCGTCCTGGGTGACCCCCGGTTCAGCCGCGCCGCGAGCGTCGGCCGCGACGAACCCCGGATCACGCCACGGCAGATGGAGGGCGGCATCCTCTCGATGGACCCGCCGGAGCACACCCGGCTGCGCCGCCTGGTCGCCAAGGCGTTCACCGCCCGCCGCGTGGAGCAGCTCCGGCCGCGCGCCCGGCAGGTCGCCGACGAACTGCTCGCCCGGATGATCGCCGCCGGTCCACCGGCCGACCTCGTCGAGGACTTCGCCACTCCCCTGCCGATCACCGTGATCTGCGAGCTGCTCGGCGTCCCCCTCGCCGACCAGGACCGCTTCCACGTCTGGTCCGAGGCGATCGTGTCGACCACCTCGCTGACCCCCGAGCAGATCCGGGGCTACATCGACAACCTGTACGCCTACATGGCCGAGTTGGTCGCGCAGCGCCGCAGGCAGCCGACCGACGACCTGATCGGCGCGTTGGTGCAGGCCCGCGACGCCGACCACGACCGGCTCACCGAGACGGAGATGGTGCAGCTCGCGGCCGGGTTGCTGGCGGCCGGGCACGAGACCACCGTGACGCAGATCCCCAACTTCGTCTACGTCCTGCTCACCCACCCCGACGAGCTCGCCCGGTTGCGCGCCGAGCCCGAGCTGGTGCCCGGAGCGGTGGAGGAGCTGCTGCGCTACGTGCCACTCGGGGTGGCCTCCTCGTTCGCCCGCTACGCCCTCGAAGACGTCGAACTCGGCGGGGTGCTCGTGCGCGCGGGCGAACCGGTGGTCGGGTCGCTCTCCTCCGCCAACCGCGACGGCGAGGTCTTCGCCGATCCCGACGCGCTCGACTTCACCCGGGCGGCCAACCCGCACCTGGGCTTCGGCCACGGCGTGCACCACTGCATCGGGGCGCAGCTGGCCCGGATGGAGCTGCAGGTGGCGCTCGCCGCGCTGCTGCACCATCTGCCCGGTCTGCGTCTCGCCGTGCCGGAGCCGTCGTTGGAGTGGAAGAGCGGCATGCTGGTGCGCGGGCTGCGAACGATGCCGGTGGCGTGGTGACCCCGGAGTGGCGGGTCACCGTCGATCCGCGACGCTGCATCGGTTCGGGGATCTGCGCGGGGGCCGCTCCCGATCACTTCGTCCTCGTCGACGCCGTCTCCATTCCGCTCGACGAGCTGATCCCGCCGGAGGAGTCGGTGCTCGACGCGGCGGAGTCGTGCCCGATGGAGGCGATCGCCGTACGCGACGCGGTCGACGGCCGGCTGATCGCACCCGAGGCCTAGGTGTACCGCCCCGTGAGGTTGGGGACGTCCACGCGCGGCAGGTCGGTTTCGGCCTCGACGAGCTGCGCGTCATGCTCACCGCTGACGACGCGGCCGCCCGGCGCGGCGTGCTCGACCGTCACCACGCCGAGCTCGACCGCCGCATCGCCCGGGCCCAGCAGTCCAAGTCCCTCGTCGAGCACGCGTTGGCCTGCCCGGCCGAGGACTTCATGCACTGCCCCGAATTCGAGCGCCTCGTCCACGACCTCGATCCCGCCCGCCACGGCCGTGCCGCCGACCGCGCCGGCTGACCGCGCGCTACACGAGCCCGGCGAGCTTGTACAGCACCAGCGAGCCGGCAACGGCGACGTTGAGGCTCAGACCGGTGCCGACCATGGGAATCTCCACCACCACGTCGAGGAGATCGACGGCCGCCGGCGGGATGCCGGTCCGCTCGTGGCCGAGGACGGCGACGGTGCGGCGCCGCGCGGCGGGCAGGTCGGCGAGACGGATCGCCTCGTCGGCGAGCTCGACGCCGAGGAGCCGCGCGCCCGCCGCCCGCTCGGCGTCCAGCCAGCGCAGCGGGTCGCCGACCCGGTGGACGCAGGTGGGACGCCGCAGCGTGTTGCCGCGCGCCAGCGCCTCGTCCACCCAGCCGAACGGTGGTACGGCGAGGCAGGCGCCGACGGCGTCGCAGGTGCGCAACAGGGTGCCGAGATTGGCCCCGTGCATGGGCCAGAGGGGTGCGGCGATGAGATGGCCCCAGCAGCGGTGCGCTCGGGGGCGACGCACGGCGCGCAGTTCGCGTCGGGGCCGCACTCTGATCGCGGGGCTCACCGGGCGGGACGGGCTCCGGCGGCGGAGGGTCTGGTCATGAGAGATGTGCTTCGCGGCGCACACGGGCCATCACCGGCGGAAAGATCGGGTCCAGTTTAGACCGCGACGGCATGCGGGGCCAACGCGGCGCCGGTCACGACGAGCGTGACCGGCGCTGCGGGATCGTTCAGCTGGCCAGGTACTTCTCCAGGTCGTCGATGATCTTGCCCGCGGCGGTCACGCCGATGCCGGTCATCCAGGTCTCGTCCGGCACCACGTGGGACCGGCCGGCCTTCACCGCGGAGAGGTTGGTCCACAGTCCGCCGGCGGTCACCTTGGCACGCTCCGCGGCGGCCTTCTCGCCGTACGCGGCGACGAAGATGACGTCCCCGTCGACCTCGGCGATCCGCTCCGGGCTGACCTTGTCCATCCGCTTGTCCTGCTTGCCCGCGAGGAGTTGCCGCTCGGGGCGGCCGAGGCCGACGTCGGTCAGGACGATGCCGGAGAACGACTCCGGGCCGTAGACCCGGATCTCGGCGGGCATGAAGCGCACGATCGAGATCTTCTTCGCGGCCGGATCGCCGAGCTTCGCGCCCAGGTCCTTGGCCCGCTTCTGGTACCCGTCGAGCAGGTCGCGCGCCTGCTTTTCCTTGCCGAGCGCCTTGCCGTCGAGGAGGAAATTCTCCTTCCAGGTGATGCCGACCTTCTCGGTGAACACCGTCGGCGCGATCGCCGACAACTCGTCGTAGAACTTCTCCTGGCGGAACTTGCTGCCCAGGATCAGGTCCGGCTTCAGCGCGGTGATCGCCTCCAGGTCGGGTTCGGTGAGGACACCGACCTCCTTGATCTGCGACACCTTGTCACCGAAGTAGGTCGGCCAGCCCAGCACCTCACCGGCGCGCGCGGCACCGACGGGCACGACGCCCAACGACAGCGCGGTGTCGATCTTGTCGGTGTCGAGCACCACGACCCGCTGCGGCCGCAGCGGCACGGCCGTGGCGCCCATGGCGTGCGTGATGGACTGGGTCTGGTCCGTTCCGGCACCGGGAACGGGGTCGCTCTTGGCGCAGCCGGAGAGGCTGGCACCGACGACGACGGCCGCGACGAGCGCGACGGTGAGACGACGCATCATGGTCCTTTCAGGAGAGACGGAGCTGGTTGAGGCTGCGATGCCGGCGTGGGTCGCGCGGCGGCGGGCGGTCCCGGTACGACGAGCGGCGCCCCGGTCACCGGGCAGGGCACGACCACGCAGTCGAGTCCGAAGACCTCGCGGACCAGGTCGGCGGTGAGGATCTCGCCGGGTGCTCCGGCCGCCACGACCGCGCCGTCGCGCATGGCGATCAGGTGGTCGGCGTAGCGGGCGGCCTGGTTGAGGTCGTGCAGGACCGCCACGACGGTACGGCCGCGCTCCACGCGCAGCCGGCGCAACAGGTCCAGGATCTCGACCTGATGGGCCAGGTCGAGGAAGGTCGTGGGCTCGTCGAGCAGGAGCGCCTCGGTCTCCTGGGCGAGCGTCATCGCGATCCACACGCGTTGGCGCTGGCCGCCGGAGAGAGTGTCGACCGGCCGGTCGGCCAGGGTGGCGACGTCGGCGAGGGTCATCGCCTCGTGCACCGCGGTCGCGTCCCGCGCCGACCATTGCCGCCACCACCGCTGGTAGGGCTGACGTCCCCGCGCGACCAGGTCGGCGACGGTGATCCCCTCCGGGACCAGGGGGCTCTGCGGCAGGACCCCCAGCCGCTGGGCCACCTCGCGGGTCGGCAGGTCGCGGATCGCGGCGCCGTCGAGGAGCACGGCGCCCGCGCGGGGGTTGAGCAGCCGGGCCATCGTGCGCAGCAGCGTGGACTTGCCACACGCGTTGGGGCCGAGCACGACCGTGAACGCGTCGGCGGGGAGCTCGAGGTCGAGGCCGTCGAGAACGACGCGGTCCTCGTAGCCGACGACGAGGTCCCGGGTGGAGAGCTTCACGAGGGCCTCCCGCGGCCGCGAACAAGAAGGAACAACAGGTACGGGCCGCCGATCGCGGCGGTCAGCACGCCCGCCGGTAACTGGGTGGGCGCGAACAGCCGCCGGCCGGCGAGATCGGCCAACACGACGAGGAGCGCGCCCACGAGCGCGGCACAGAGCAGCGGCGGGCGCTCTGCCCGGACCATTCGTCGGGCCACCTGCGGGGCCACCAGCGCGACGAAGTCCACCGCGCCGACCTGGGCGGTCACCATCGCCGCGGCGAGCACACCGGTCACGGCGAGCCCGATCCGTCGCGCCACCGGACGCAGCCCGATCCCCCGGGCGGTGTCGTCGTCGAGGGCGGCGTTGTTGAGCGACCAGCCGGCCCAGAGCAGCACCGGGAGGAGCACCAGCAGCGTCCCCCCGATGTACGCGGCCTCGCTCCAGCCACGACCGGCCAGAGTTCCGAGCAGCCAGATCTGCGCGCGCAGCCCGTCGATCGGGTCGGCGGAGAGCATGACCACCTCGATCAGCGCGCGCAGCGCCACCGCGACGGCGACGCCGGCGAGCACGAAGCGCTGCGCCGCCAACCCGTGCCGGGCGCCGAGCGCGAGCACCGCGGCCGCGGCCAGCAGGCCACCGGCGAGCGCGGCGGGGGCGACGAGGGCCGCAGCCGCGCCCGTGGTCAGCGCGATGGTGGCGGCGAGCCCGGCGCCCTGGGTGATCCCGATGACGTCCGGGCTGGCCAGGGGGTTGCGGCTGACGCTCTGCACGAGGGTGCCGGCGATCCCGAACGCGGCTCCGGCGACCGCCGCGAGCACTACGCGGGGCAGACGCAGCTCCCGCACCACGAGGTCGTACGGGGTGCCACCGGCGGCGAGTGCCCGCAGCACATCGGCGGGGGCTACGTAGGGCGTGCCCAGCGACAGACTGAGCACCATCGCGGCGGCGAGCAGACCGAGGAGCGCGGCGGCGACCACGAGGGAGCGGCGCCGCACGAGCAGGCTGACGGTGCCGATCCGCAGCAGCGACCGTCCGGCGGGCAACGTGGTCATGCGGTGACCACCCGCGCCCGACGCACCAGAATCGCCAGCAGCGGTGCCCCGACCAGGGCGGTGACGACCCCGGCGGGGATCTCTCCGGGCGGCGCGACCAGTCGTCCGATGATGTCGGCGCCGAGCAGCAGGCCCGGCCCGAGCAGGGCGGCCACCGCGAGCGTCCATCGGTGGTCCGCGCCGACCAGAGCGCGGGCCAGGTGGGGCACAGCGAGTCCGACGAAGGCGATGGGCCCGGCCGCCGCCACCGCCGCGCCGGTCAGCAGGACCGCGCCGACGGCGCCGCCGAGGCGCACCAGTCCGACCTGGTGTCCGAGGCCGCGGGCGACGTCGTCGCCGAGCGCCAGCGCGTCCAGACCGCGTGCGACGAGGACCGCCAGCAGCAGTCCGGCGGCGACGAATGGCGCGACCTGCACGGCGACCGACGTGTCCCGGCCGGCTACCCCACCGACCACCCAGAAGCGGTATTCCTCGAAGGTGCGGGCGTCGACGGTGAGCAGACCGAACACCACCGCGCCGATGCTGGCGTCGAGGGCCACGCCGCACAGCGCCAGGGTGACCGGGCTCGCGCCGTCGCGGGTGCGGGCGGAGATCGCGTAGACGAGGACGCCGGCGAGCAGCGCGCCGACGATGCCGAACCAGACGTATCCGGCGAGCGTGCCGACCCCGAAGACGGCGATCGCCAGGACGACCCCGAGCGAGGCTCCGGCGCTGATGCCGAGGATCCGCGGCTCGGCGAGGGGATTGCGGGTCAATGCCTGCAGCAGCACCCCGGCGACGGCCAGGGCCGCCCCGACCGCGAGCCCGAGCAGGGTACGGGGCAGGCGCAGTTCGCGGACGATGAGACTGGCCTCACCTCCGTCGGGCGCCACGAGCGCGTGCCACACCTGCGCGGGGGCGAGTGGCTTGCTGCCCAGCGCGAAGCTCGCCAGCACCACGGTGGCGAGCAGCGCGAGCGCCCCGGTCACGACGAGGACGCGCCGCGCGGTGCGGGGGTGCACCGCGTCGGGCCGGGTGAGCGGCTCGGCGGGGCGTAGCGCGACGGTAGGCATGACGACTCCTGCGACCTTCAACTTAGGATCGCCTAACCTTACGGCCGCGAGGTCATCTCGCCTAATACATGATCGTGGATAGCGCTTGGGCCGGGCTTCGCCCTCCCCGCGCCCCGGCTATGTCTCGACTGCCGGCTCGCGATCCGGTTACCTGGCGGATTGTGACCACGGAACCGGGTGCGACCGGCGCGCAGGTGATCGACGGCATAAGAAAGCCGTGGCCGTCGCAGACACTTCATCGCACCGACGTCGGCCACGGCCGCCCGAACCCCGTCCAGTGGTTCCGGCCGGGACTGTCGTCACCTGCCTGCCCGCAGCGCGCCCATCCGGCGCCGCCGGCACGTCAGGGCACCGCTCAGACCGGCACCTTGGCCTGCTCACCCTTGGCGATCGCATTGACCATCTGCGTGCAGAACGCCGGCAGATCCGTCGGTTTCCGGCTGGTGACCAGCCCGGAGTCGACGTGCACCTCCTCGTCGACCCAGCGCCCGCCGGCGTTCGTGATGTCCGTGCGGAGGCTGGGGAAGGAGGTCACCGTCCGCCCCTTCACCACGCCTGACTCGACCAGCGACCACGGGCCGTGGCAGATCGCCGCGACCGGCTTCGACTGGTCGAAGAACGCGCGGACGAAGCGCATCGCGTCCGGGAACTGCCGCAGCTTGTCCGGATTGACCACGCCACCGGGCAGGACCAACGCGTCGTAGTCGGCCGGGTTCGCCTCACTGACCGTCTTGTCCACCGGATAGGTCTTCGACTTGTTGATGTCCTGCTGCACCGATTGGATCGAACCCGACTGGGTCGAGATGAGCTCCACCGTCGCACCGGCCCGCTCGGCCGCGCCCCGCGGCTCGACGTACTCGATTTCCTCGACGCCGTCGGCGGCGAGGAACGCCACGCGCTTGCCCCGCAGCGGAGTCTGCTGTGCTGCCATGACGCCCTCCTCTCGCGGCGCGGCACCACGCGCCCGGGCGACGCGTGCCGCCGGTCTGCGCCGCTCACCCTGCATCGTTCCCGGCGCCATGGCGGGCAAACGGCATGGCCGGACGGCGCGCGGGGTGCGCGGAAGGGCCGGGGTCCCATCGAGATTGAACCTTCCGACGCCGCGGACCGAACTACCTGGGGTGAGAGATCAGCAGCAGCAGCCGGGTGGTCGACGCGGCCGCGGGTGGCGGGCGGTGGTGGCCGGCGCGTTCCTCGGCGCTTCGGCCGTGCTGCTCGGACCCGCGCCGCCGGTGAGCGCGCACGCGGCGCTCGTCTCGACCTCGCCCGTGCAGGGTTCGGTCATCGGACGTTCGCCGACGCAGGCGGTGCTGACGTTCAGCGAGCCGGTGCGGCTGGTGGCAGGGAAGGCACAGGTGCTCGCCCCGGACGGCAAGCGGATCACCGCCGGGGAGCCGAGCCTCGCCGGCCGGACGCTGACGATCCCGATCCGCGTGCCGGACCGCCCGCTCGGCACGTACCTGGTCAGCTACCGCGTGATCTCCGCGGACAGCCACCCGGTCGCGGGCGGCTTCACCTTCTCCGTGGGCGCGCCCTCCTTCACCGTGCCGCAGCCGCGTGACGGCGGGGTGGACCCGGCAGTGCGGGTGGGGGTCCCGGTCGCCAAATACCTCGGGTACGCCGGGCTGGCGCTCGTCATCGGTCCGACGCTGATGCTCGCGCTGCTCTGGCCGCGCCGGCTCTCCCGGGCCGGACCGATCCGGCTGGTCCGGGTCGGATTGGCGCTGATCGGCACCGCGACCCTGGCCGGGCTCTGGCTACAGGCCCCGTACGCCAGCGGCGCGGGTGTCCTGGACGTCTCCGCCACCGAACTCGGCGCGGTGCTGACCAGCCCGTTCGGCATCGTCCTGACGGTGCGGCTGGCACTGCTCCCCGCGGTCGCGGCGCTGCTGGGTCCCGTGCTGCGCGGCCGGGGCGGCTCCCGGCGCGGGGCGGTGCTGGCGCTGCTCGCGCTGGCCGGGGCGGCGACCTGGCCGCTCTCCGGCCACGCCGCGGCGGCGCCGCTGCCGGGCGTGAGCGTGGTCGCGGACACCGTGCACGTGCTGGCGATGGCGGTCTGGCTGGGCGGGCTGGTGACGCTGGTGGCGTTCCTGCTGCGCCGGGCGCATCCCCGGGTGCTGGCGCTGGTTCTGCCGGTGTGGTCGCGTTGGGCGGCGCTGGCGGTCTGCTGGCTCGTGCTCGGCGGCGCGGTGCAGGCGTTGCTCGAGATCGGCTCCCTGCGCGCGTTGACCGGCAGCGACTACGGGCGACTGGTCGCGCTCAAGGTGGGGCTGCTGGGGCTGGTACTGCTCGCGGCGGCCTACGCGCGGCGACTGGGAGGCACTCGCGGCCCGACGACGTCGCGGCGGTTGCGCGGCACCGTGCTGGCCGAACTGGTCGGCACGCTGCTGGTGCTGGGGCTCAGCGCGGCGCTGGTGCAGACCACGCCGGGGCGGACGGCGGTCGCGGAGGCGGAGGTGGCCACGCAGGACGGGTTCGCGCAGACCCTGACCAGCCCGCTCTACACGCTGCAGTTCGACGTGTATCCCGTGCAGCTCGGCGAGAACAACACGGTGCACGCCTACGCGTACACGCCGCAGGGGAAGGCGCTGCCGGTGGCGGAGTGGCGGCTGACCGCGGCGCTACCGGCCCGCGACGTTGAGCCGGTCACCACTCCGCTGCTCGGGCTCGAACCGCATCACTCGGTGGGCGCCGTCACCTTCGCGGTTCCGGGCGACTGGGAACTGCGCTTCACCCTGCGGATCTCGGAGATCGACCAGGCGACCGTGACCACGACCGTGCGGGTGCGCTAGTCGTCACGGTTGGCGCAACCGCCACCGCGACGGCTCGGCGTCGACTGCGGCTTCGTCGTCTTCGGCCGCGTCGGCGTCCGGTGACCGAGCGGCGTTCGGGTGGGCGGGTGCGGCCGGGCCGGCGGGCTCCAGTGACGGCCGGCGGCTGCGGGCGATGAACCATCCGCCGACGGCGAGCCCCAACCCCACGGCCAGCCCGGCGCCGAGCAGCGGGGCAGTCCCGGTGTCGCCGGTCGGCGCCGCCTGGGCGGCCGGATCGTCGCCCGGTTCGGCCGCGCCGTGCGGGTCGAGCGGTACGGGCCGCAGGGTCAGCACCGCCGCCGGCTTGTCGGGTGCGCCGCCCCAGCGCACCACCGTGCCGTCGGAGTACGTCTGTAGGAGGGTGAACGCGATCCGCTCCGCGTCGGGCAGCGGTCCGATCGACACCGGCAACCGCACCACCTCGCCGGGCGCCGTGGGCGGTGGGGCGGCCCGTGTCCAGGTGATGGCCGAGACGACGTCGCTCGTACGGGTGCCGTGGATCGCCTCGATCGGCTGGTCCAGCTTGCGCTCGGTGATCTTCGGCGCCCACTCCGGAACGGACATCGGGAAGACCTCGGCGACCGGCGTCTCGACCGGGAACTGTAGCTGCACGGCGGTGGTGTAGGCGGGGCCCCGCTCGGTGGGAACCTCAAAGGTGATCTTCGCTGCGTCCCCGCGGACCGCGACGGAGGGGCTGACCGTGACGTCGGCGAGGGCGGCCGGGGCGAACGCGAGAGCCCCGGCGACGGCAGCGCCGCCGACGATCGCCGCGATCCCGGGACCACGGCTCAGCCGTAGCCCCGAATCCTCGCCATGAGCCCGAGATCGCCGACGAAGAGAGGTCTGCTGCGCGCGCTTCACACCCTGTATCTCGGTTGCCGGGGCCGAAGAGTTCAAATCGCGGCGGAATTGGCCGCGGCGACGGCCCGGTGTGACGCGCTCGCGTGACCGGGAAACACCGCTGCCCCGCCCGGATCACCGGGCGGGGCAGCGGAACGAGGCGGGGTCAGGCCGCGAGCGCGGCGCCGATCCCCTCGGCGAGCGTCGTCGTCGGCCGCCCGATCAGCGTGCGGAGGTCGCCGCTGTCGGTGGCGAGCTCACCGCGGGCGATGCCCTGGTCGGAGTCGGCGAGCATCGCCGCGACCGGCTCGGGCAGGCCGACGCCGACGAGGACCTTCGTGTACTCCTCGGCGGGCAGGTCGCGGTAGACGACCTCGGTGCCGCTCTGCCGGGTCACCTCAGCGGCGAGCTCCGCCATCGTGAAGGACTGGTCGGCGCCGAGCTCGTAGACCGCGTTCTCGTGGCCCTCCCCGGCGAGCACGGCGGCGGCGGCCGCGGCGAAGTCGGCGCGGGTCGCGGCGGCGACCCGGCCCTCTCCGGCGGTGCCGAAGATGGCGCCGTGCTGCAGCGCCGGGGCGAGGTTGGCGGTGTAGTTCTCCAGGTACCACCCGTTGCGCAGCAGCACGAACGGCAGGCCCGAGTCGCGGACCAGCGCCTCGCTGGCCCGGTGCTCGGTGGCGAGGCTGACACCGCTGGTGTCGGCGTTGAGGATGCTGGTGTAGGCGATCAACCGCACCCCGGCCGCCTTCGCGGCCGCCACGACGTTCGCGTGCTGGGCGACGCGCTGACCGACCTCGCTCCCGGAGATGAGCAGCAGCCGGTCGGTGCCGGCGAACGCCTCGGCCAGCGTCTCGGGCTGGTTGTAGTCGGCGTGCCGCACCTGTACGCCGAGTGCGGCCAGGTCGGCGGCCTTGTCCGGGTTGCGGACGGCGGCGACGATCTCGCCCGCGGGCACTCCCCGGTCGAGCAGCGCGGTGACGGTGAGCCGGCCGAGCTGGCCGGTTGCCCCGGTAATGGTGATCATGGCGCTCCCTTGGAAATTGACGCGGGGCAACCCCGCGTCGGCGTGTGGTGCGGTGAGGTCAGTAGGAGTAGGGGCCGAAGCGCCCCCATGCCACGACCGCGGACAGGACGAGCAGCACCAGGTTGATCGGGAGGCTGCCCCACTCCTTCCGCCGGCCGTGCACGACAACGGCGCCGATCATGACGATGACCAGGCCGGTGGCGGCCAACGGCGTGAGGATCGGCGCGATGCCGGTCCAGGCGGGCAGGACCAGGCCGAGCGCGGCGAGAAGCTCCAGGACGCCGATCGCCTTGATCGCGCCGCCGGAGAAGTCCTCGACGTACGGCATGTTCGCCGCGAGTTTCCGCTTCGGCTGGGTGGCCTTCATCAAGCCTGCCATCGCGAACGCGGCGGCAAGCAGGATCTGCAGGACCCACAGGACGGTGTTCATGGGGACCACTCCACATCGCGGGCAGTTATTTGAACATTCAAGTGACAAACCTAGAGACGGTTACTTGAATTGTCAAGTACTGCTACCGTGGACGAGTGGAAGACAACCGATGGTTGACCGACGACGAGCAGCGGGCCTGGCGGCGACTGGGCGCCGTGATGACGCTCCTGCCTGCGGCGCTCGACACCCAACTGCAGCGGGACGCCGAGCTGACGCACTTCGGCTACTGGGTGCTGGCGATGCTCTCCGAGGCCCCCGGACGGGCCGCGCGGATGAGTGAGCTGGCCGCCCTCGCCAACGGGTCGCAGTCGCGCCTGTCCCACCTGATCTCCAAGCTCGAGGAACGCGGCTGGGTCCGCCGCGAGCGGGCCAGCGACGACGGCCGGGGCTCCGTCGCCGTGTTGACCGACGCCGGCCACGCCAAGGTCGTCGAGACCGCGCCCGGGCACGTCGCGCAGGTGCGCGCCCTGCTCTTCGACAGCCTCAGCCCGCGACAGGTCGCCCAGCTCGACGAGATCTGCACCGCCGTGCTGAGCCGCCTCGGCAATGACAGCTGCCTCGGCTGACCGACCCCGCCCGACCGACCTCCCCCGCCGGACGCCCCGGCGGCATCCGCCTGCCCGGTGGATGCTGCGGCCGACCGCCTGATTGACACCCATCAGCACGGACACGAGGCTCGCGCATAGAGATCCTTCAACCGAGGGGGCGCGAATGAGGAGAGCACGACTGGCAACCGCCTGCGTGTTGACTCTGGTCGGCGCGATGGCGCTGACCGCACCGGCGAGCGCGCGGCCACCGTCCGATCCGGGCGGCCGCGACAGCCTGGAGGTGTATGTCGGGACACTCAATCCGAAACAGCTGGACGAGCTCCGCGATGTCGGGGTCGACCTCGACCACGCGACGGCGCGCTCGGACGCGGGCGGCAACGCCACCGTGGAAACGGTGCTGACCAAGAGCCAGGCCACCCGGCTCACCAGCAAGGGCGTTCCGCTCAGTGTCAAGAAGGTGCGCGGCAAGGCGGCCTCGACCGCACTGCGTGAGCAGGCCAGCGCCGGTTGGCGGGCGTTCCGGTCGTACAGCGAGCCAGGCGGCATCCGCGATGAGCTCACCGCCACCGCGGCCCGCTTCCCCAACCTGACGAAGGTCGAGACGATCGGCCGCTCGGTCAAGGGTCAGCCGATCCTCGCGGTCAAGGTGACCAAGGGCGCCAGGAGTGTGCCGGACGGCAAGCGACCCGCGGTGCTCTACGCCGGCGCCCAGCACGCCCGCGAATGGATCACTCCGGAGATGAACCGGCGGCTGCTGCACCACGTCCTCGACAACTACGGCAGCGACCCGACCATCACGCAGTTGGTCAACACCACCGAGCTGTGGTTCCTGCCGGTCGCCAACCCCGACGGCTACGACTTCACCTTCACCGCCGGAAACCGGCTGTGGCGCAAGAACCTGCGCGACAACAACGGCGACGGCCAGATCACCAGCGGCGACGGCGTCGATCTCAACCGCAACTTCGGCTACAAGTGGGGCTACGACAACGAAGGTTCCTCCCCCGACCCCGCGAGCGAGACCTACCGCGGCTCCGGCGCCAACTCCGAGCCGGAGACCAAGGCGTTCGACTCGCTCCTGCGGCGCGTCGGCTTCGAGTTCTTCATCAACTACCACTCCGCCGCCGAACTGCTGCTCTACGGCGTCGGCTGGCAGGTCAGCACGCCGACCGCGGACGACGTGATCTACGAGGCGCTGGCCGGCGACGACGCGCACCCGGCGGTGCCCGGCTACGACCCGGACCTCTCCGCGGAGCTCTACACCACCAACGGCGACACCGACACGCACGCCACCGTCCGGTACGGCACACTCGGCTTCACCCCCGAGATGTCGACCTGCCAGACGGCCTCCGCGGTCGACCCCAACGACCAGTGGCGCCCCGAGGACTGCGCCAGCATCTTCACCTTCCCGGACGACGAGAAGCTGATCACGGCCGAGGTCGCCAAGAACGTGCCGTTCGCGCTCGCCGTAGCGAGGTCGGCGGCCTCCCCCGACAACCCCGTGTCGGTCGTCGGCCGCAGCACCCCCGACTTCGCGGTCGACGCGTTCGACGTCTCGTACGGCGCCGACCAGCAGGTCGCGGTGACCGCCCGGCGGGCGCTGAAGAACGTCCGGATGCACTACGTGGTCAACGGCGCTCGACCGAAGACCGTCCCGGTGCGCGAGTGGCAGGGCGGCGAGCGCTACGGCGACACGCACGACGACTACTACGCCGAACTGCGCGGCACGGTGCGCGGCGCGAAGCCCGGCGACCGGGTCGAGGTCTGGTTCACCGGCAACAAATCCAGGGCCGGAGTGGTCGCCAGCGAGCACTTCACCTACCGGGTGCACGACGACATCGGCGGCGACGTGCTGGTGCTCGCCGTCGAGGACGTCACCGGCATCAGCCCCGTGCAGGGCGTGACCACCGCCAGGTACGTCGATGAGGTGACCGCCTCGCTCACCGCCGCCGGCCACCGCAGCGACGTCTACGACGTCGATGCCATGGGGCGCAACGCCCCGCACCCGCTCGGCGTGCTCTCGCACTACGACGCGGTGGTCTGGGAGACCGGCGACGACGTCATCCTGCGCGCCGCCGGACAACCGGCCGGCACCACCGCCAAGGCGGCGCTCGACACCGAAATCGCCGTCCGCGACTACCTCAACGAAGGGGGCAAGCTGCTGGTCGGCGGCAAGAACGCGCTCTTCGCGCAGGCGGCCAACGGCTCCTACTTCTACAACCCGTTGACGCCACCGGAGTGCACCACCCCGGACGCCTCCCCCTGTCTGCCGATCCTCAACGACTTCCAGCAGTACTACCTCGGCGCCCACACCTACGTCAGCAACGGCGGTACGGGCGCCGACGGCGAGCCGTACCCGCTGGAGGGGAACGCGGGAGCGTTCGGTGGCTTCGCCGGCCCGCTCAACGCCGCCGGCTCGGCCGGTAACCAGGACCACACCGCGTCGTTCCTGACCACCTCCGGTTTCCTGCCGCCGGACCAGTTCCCGCAGTTCGCCAGCTCCGCGCCGGTGGACTGGGTGCGCCCCGGCGCCGCGCCGTTCGACCCGCACGCCGGCGGCTGGTACCTGTTCAGCGGTCAGTCCGACGTCTCCTACAAGCGGCTCACCCGCACCGTCGACCTCTCCACGGCGACCAGCGGCGAGCTGCGGTTCTTCACCTCCTACGACACCGAGGCGGACTGGGACTACCTCTTCGTCGAGGCGCACGAGGTGGGGAGCGACAACTGGACCACGCTGCCGGACCGCAACGGCCACACCAGCACCGGCACCGGGGAGAGCTGCCAGTCGGGCTGGGATGAACTGCACCCGTTCCTCGCCCACTACCAGGGCGCGGACTGCTCGCCGACCGGCACGACCGGCAGCTGGAACGCGGCGAGCGGAGCCTCGAACGGCTGGCAGGAGTGGTCGGTCGACCTGTCCGGGTACGCCGGTAAGCAGGTGGAGATCGCCATCTCCTCCGTCTCCGACTGGGGCACCCAGGGGCTCGGCGTCTTCCTCGACGACGCCCGCGTCGTCGTCGGCGGCGCGACCGTGGCGCAGACCTCGTTCGAGGCCGACCTGGGCGGCTGGACGGTGGCGCCGCCACCGGCCGGTTCGCAGCAGCCGGCCAACAACTGGGCGCGCAGCCAGCAGGCGTTCGACGAGGGGGCGGTGGTCGTCACCGCCGACACCGTCTACACCGGATTCGGACTCGAAGGGCTCGCCCCGGCGGCCCGCGACGACCTGGTGGCGCGCGCGATGCGGCACCTGCTCGGTGCGGCGGCGTCACGACGCTGATCATGTGGCGACGTCGTGGTGTGCGGCGCGAGTAGCATCCCGACGTGGTCGAGGTGGTCTCCGATGATCGCCGAACCAAGCCCGGC
>NZ_JBFANZ010000028.1:0-67691 GCF_040659735.1 Micromonospora sp. NPDC049679 | reverse complement strand
CGCCCCCCGGCCGCGGCGCGTTCTGCGCGCCGCGCACCCCCGATCCGCGCGCCTCGTCGCTCGCCGCGCAGCCCTGGGCGGTGCGGTAGACGCAGGCCGGCGGATCGCTCGCGTTGACCACCAGGCCGAGGTGGACGGTGCCATCGCCGGGGGTGACCGTGAAGCCCCCCGCGACGGCCATCGGGTACACGACGAGCATCTGCTCGATGCCGGGCAGCCGCCGCGCGGCGATGCCGTTGACGGTGACGAGGTTGCCGAGCAGCGTGCCGATCGACGGGTCCAGGCCGCGCAGCAGCGCGACCAGTTCGGCGCCGGCCGGCGGTCCGGCGGCGAGCAGCCGGCGCAGGTCCGGGTCGGCCGCGCGGACCGTCTCGGCGAGTTGGGCGAGCCCCGCCGACCATCGGCGCAGCGCCTCGGCGGACTCGGCCTGCGTGGTGAGCACGGTACGACCGTCGCGGATCAGCGCGAGCGTCTCGGGCAGCGTCGCGGTCGCGTCGGCGAGCAGCGCGTCGCCGGCGTCGAGGATCCGCCCCAACGCCAGCTCGTTCCCCTCGAACGCGGTGCCGAGTTCCGTGATCAGCACGGTCAGGTCGGCGGGATTCACGGAGCGGACCAGGGCGTCCAGGTTGGCCAGCAGCGTCTCCGGCGCGAGCGGCACCCCGGTGCGGTCACGGGGGATCACCGACCCGTCGCGCAGGTACGGCCCCTCCTCACGCTCCGGTCGCAGGTCCAGGTACTGCTCGCCGACGGCCGAGCGCTGCGACACCACGGCCCGTAGGTCACTCGGCACGCGGACCCCCCGCCCCAGCCGCAGATCGGCGCGGACCCCGTCGCCCCGCAGGCTGACCGCGCCGACCCGCCCGACGGACACACCGCGGTAGGTGACCGGGGCGTTCGGGAAGATGCCGCCGGCCCGGGCGAGGTCGACGTGGACCACATAGCCGCCGCCGAGCAGGCGGTCACCGAGGCCGACGTAACGCACCCCGACATAGCTCACCCCGAGGATGCTCACCACCAGAAACGCGAGCACCTTCAGTTTCGTCGTACGTTCGATCATGGGCGGAGCCCTCCCCCCAGCACGTCGGGCAGGCCGCCGATCTGCCCGGTCACCGCGCCGGTCGGCGGTGGGGGCAGACACTCGGGCGACAGGACGGCGCCCGGCGGCAGCGCGGTGCCGGGCGGGAGAAGCGTGCCGGGCGGCACGACGCCCTTGGGTGGCACCAGCCCGCCCGGCGGAACCGGCGAGCCGGGCTTGAGCAGCACGCAGCCGGGCGGCAGCAGGCAGTCCTTCGGCGGCGTCCACTTCGGTGGGAACACGCCGGGCTTCGGCAGACACTTCGTCGGCAGCTCGGGGAGGCCCGGGACGAGACCCCCCACCGGGGGAAGCTGGGGAAGCGTCGGCGTGGCCCGCTGTGGCGGCGCGGCGCGGACCGGCGGCGGCGCGGCGGCCACCAGGTTCGCCAGGATCGACGCCGCGTCCAGGTCGGCGGTGACGGCGAGGTTCATGAAATCGCCGACGATGGCGCCGTCGGCGTTCGGCGGGAACGGGTACGAGAGCATGAAGTCCAGCGACTTCGGCAGGTCGTCGCCGGCACGCACCAGCTGTTCGAGGATCGGTTGCAGCGCCCGCACACTGGCGACCGTGTCGTCCCGGCTCCGGTTCACGACCTGCGTGCCGACCCGTCCCAGTTCACCGAGGGCGATCAGCGCGCTGGTCAGTTGGGCGCGCTGATCGGCCAGGACGGTGAGGCCGGGGGCGAGCGCGTCGACCGCGTCGCCGATGACCTGCCGCTGCCGAGCGAGGTTGCCGGTCAGCCGGTCCAGCGCCTCGACGGCCCGGACCAGATCCGCCTTCTGCTGGTCCAGACCACCGATGAAGGCGTCCAACTGGTGCAGCGCGTCGCGGGCCGCCGTCTCGCGCCCGTCGAGCGCCGTCGCCAACTCCTGGTTGATCGTCTTGAGCTGGGCGAGGCCGCCGCCGTTGAGCAGCAGCCCGAGGGCGGCCAGCACTTCCTCCACCTCCGCGCCCCGCTTCGTGCGTGACAACGGGATGACGTCGCCGTCGGCGAGTTGAGCCCGCGCCGCCCCGCCCGACGGCGCTGCCAGCGCCACGTACTTCTCCCCCAGCAGACTGCTCTGCCGCACCGCCGCGGTCGCGTTGGCCGGGAGGCGGACCTTCCGGTCGATGCGCAGCCGGGTCCGCGCCGTCCACCCGGAGAGCGAGATCTTCTCCACGCTGCCCACGGTGACGTCGTCGACCTTGACGGCGGCCTGCGGCACCAGATCGAGCACGTCGGTGAACTCGACGTTGATCTCGTAGCCCACGCCGGAGGGAGCCCCGCCGGGCAGCGGCAGGTCGGCCAGGTTGGGCAGACCGCAGCCGGTGGGGATCAGCACCACCACGGCGGTGCAGCCCAGTACGCGCCGGATCCGGCCCCTCATGACCGGCCCCGCAGAATGCCGCCGAGCGTGGGATCGACGGCACCGGCCGGCGCCGGAGCGGGCGCCATTCCGGACACGCCCGGCGCGGACGGCGGCGCGGCGTCATCCGGTGGGACCGTACCGGCCGCGGGGGTGCCGGGCGGCAGCTTGAGCAGCTTGCGCAGCTGGTCGGTCATCGGCAGGCGCTTCGCGTGCAGCGTCTGCGCCAGTGCGAGGCACTTGGCCGGCACCTGCGCCGCCGGAAGCAGGTCCACCATCAGCGAGCAGACGAAACTGGCCGGATCGTACGGGCCCATCGCGTTGTCGCGGGTGTCCAGCGTGCCCGATCGGGGGTTGTAGGAGAGGTTGAGATTGGACAGGGTCAACGGGGCTACGTCCAGGATGTCGATGACGGCCTTCTGTTGCCGGACCAGCACTCCGGTGATGTCCGCCAACGCGTCCACGTTGGACGTGAGCGCGCCGCGGTTCTGTTTGACGAACGTGGTCACGTCGGCCAGGGCGGTGGCGAGGTTGCGCAGCGCGGCGGCCAGTTCGTCACGCTCCCCGGCGAGCTGCTCCGCCACGCCGGCGAGCTGCTGGTTGAAGCTGCGCACCTGCTGGTCGCTGCGGGCCAGCGCGGTGGTGAACCGCTGCAGGTTGGCGACGGAGCCGAAGAGATCCTGCCGGCCGTCGGCGAGCGTCGTGAGCGCCTGGGACAGCCCACCCAGCGCGTCGTGCAGCGCGGCGCCGTTCCCCGCCAGGTTGGCCCGGCCGGTCGCGACCAGGTCGGAGAGCGCCCCGTCGGAGTTCGCCCCCTGCGGTCCCAGCGCCCGGTTGAACTCGTCGAGCGCCCGGTAGATGTCGTCGATCTCCATCGGCGACGCCGTCCGGCCCACCGGCAGCTCGGCGCGGTCGGCCAGTGCGGCCCCACCCGAATACGCGGGGGTGAGCTGCACGTACCGGTCGCTGACCACGCTGGGCGGGACGATGAGCGCCTGCGCGTCGGCCGGGATGTCGACCCCCGGGTCGTAGCGCATCGCCACCCGCACCGTGCGCCCCTGCGGAACCACGGCCACGACCTCGCCGATCCGCACGCCCAGCACCCGCACGTCGGAGCCGGCGTGCACGCCGACCGCGCGGTCGAAGTACGCCACGAGCTCCCGCTGCGGCGTGCCGTGCCGCCACAGCACGCCGCCGGTCGCCGCGGCGAGCAGCAGCGCCGTCCCGGCGGCGACCCGACGCCGCCACCGCCGCTTCGGACCGGGCATCAGCGACCTCCCGTGGTCGGCTGGAAGGGCTGCAGCAGCCCGTCGACGTACGAGTCGAACCAGCGGCCGTTGCCCACGACGTTGGCGAACGCGGTGACGAACGGCGCCATGCGCTGGATGGTCTTCTCCAGGTTGTCGCGGTTGCGCTGCAGGATGGCGACGACCTCGCGCAGCTGCCGCAGCGCCGGCTGCAGCTGGGCGCGGTTCTCGGCGACCAGTCCGGAGAGCTGCCTCGCCAACTCGTCCGTCCCGACCAGCAGGTTGTGGATGGCGTCGCGGCGTCGGCTCACCTCGCCCAGCAACGCGTCCCCGTCGGCGACGAGCTTGCGGAACTCCTCGTCGCGGGTGGCGAGCACGCCGGTCACGGTGCGCGCCCGGGCGAGCAGCGCGCGCAGCTCGGCGTCGCGTCCGGCGATCGTCCGGGACAGTCGGGAGAGCCCGGCCAGCGACGAGTTGACGCTCGCCGGTGTGTCAGCGAAGGTCTGCGACAGCGTGGTGAACGCGGCGGCGAGCTGGGTCGTGTCGATCTGGTCGATGGTGTCGGCCAGCCCGGTGACCGCCTGCATCACGTCGAACGGTGACGCCGTGCGGCTGAGCGGGATCTGCGCCCCCTCGCGCATCCGCCCCGCCCCGGTCGGCGTCAACGCCAGATACTTCTGGCCCAGCACCGTCTTGATCCGGATGGTCGCGCCGGTCTCCCGCCCCAGCCGCACATCGTCGTCGTCGAGGCGGAACCGCACCCGCACGTACGGCTCCCCGCCGCGGGCGAGTTCCACCCCGGTCACCTTGCCGACCCGCACCCCGGCGACCCGCACCTCGTTGCCGGACGTCAGGCCGCTCGCGTCCCGGAAGGCCGCCTGGTACGACCGGCCGGTCAGCGCCGCCACCTGATCGAGCTGGAAGGCGGCGAACACCACTCCCGCGAGCACCGCCAGGCCGATCGCGCCGATGACGACCGGATTGCGTTCCCGGAACGGCTTCACCGGGCACCTCCCGCACCGCAGCGGGCGGCCGGCGCGCTGAACGTGGCAGGGTTCAGCGATTGCCCGCCGGCCACGACCCGACCGTCGAAGTCGCAGAGGTAGAAGTTGAACCAGGACCCGTACGAGGCGACCCGGGTCAGCGCCTCATACCGCTGCGGCAGCCGCCCGAGCGTCCCGTCGATCACGGCCGAGTTGCGGTTGAGCGTGGCGGCGAGGCCGTCCAGGGCGCGCACGTCGGCGGCGAGCGCCGGTCGGGCGTCGCGCAGCAGCGACGCGGTCGCCCCGGTGAGGTCGCCGAGGTTGGTCAGGGCGTCACCGATCGCGGTGCGGTCGCCGGCCAGACCCGAGACGAACTGCTGGAGCTGGCTGATCGTCTGGTCGAGGTTCTTGTCCCGGGTGGCCAGGGTCGCCAGGACGCTGTTGAGGTTGGTGATGACCCGGCCGATGACCGCGTCCCGGTCGGCGAGCGTGTTGGTCAGCGACGCGGTGCGCTGCAGCAGGCTGGCGACCGTGCCCCCCTCGCCCTGCAGCACCTGGATGATCTCGTACGCCAGCTTGTTGACGTCGCCGGGCGTCAGCGCGGTGAAGAGCGGACGGAACCCGTTGAAGAGCGCGGTCAGGTCCAGCGCGGGGGTGGTCTGGGCGAGCGGGATCAGCGCGTTCGCCCGCAACGACCGTCCATCCCCCGGCCCCTCGCTCAGCGCCACGTACCGCTGACCCACCAGGTTGCGGTACCGGATCTTGGCGCGGACGCTGGTTGCCAGCGGCACCTCGGGCTCGACCGTGAAGGCCACCTCGGCGAGGGCGTTGTCCACCACCCGGATGCGGCTGACCTGCCCCACCCGGACCCCGGCGATGCGCACGTCGTCGCCGGGGAGCAACCCGGTGACGTCGGTGAACCGGGCACGGTAGGTGACGCCGCCGGAGCCGAGCGAGCCGAGAGTCTGCGCGAGCAGCCCGGTCAGCAGCAGCGTCACCGCGGCGAAGACCATCAGCTTGATCAGGGGTGCGATCGTCTTCCCGGTCATGGCACGTTCACCACCGCTCCACGCAGCAGCGGGCCCCAGAGCAGGACCGCGATGTCCGGGACCTCCACCGGAGGTATACCGGTCACGGCCCCCACCAGTGGTTTGACCAGTGCCTTCTCCTCGTTCGTGGCCGCGTAACCCATCGCCGGCAGAGGCGCCCCCGCCGGCACGGCGGGCACCACCCCGACCGGGAGCTTCACGGCCGGCCGCGCCGCGCCGTAGTCGTACCCGTCGTTGATCGGTAGCTCCGGCGCGGGGACCGGCGGGCCGGGCAGGTGCCGGCAGTCCGGGCCGTTCTTCGCGCCGTAGACGGGCTCGTCGCGGCCCCGCTCGTACTTGCCGCCGTCCTTGGTCACCTCCAAGGTGATCCGCATCCGGCCACCGGCGAAGACCTCCTCGACGCGCGGTTGCAGGGTCACCAGACCGCGCATCAGGCACGGGTACTCGGGGGCGTACGCGGCCAGCAGCTGCAGCACCGGGCGGCTCACCGAACCGAGTTGGATGATCTGGTCGCCGTGCCGGTTGAGGAAGCCGCGGGTCACGTCGGCCGCGTCGGTCGTCTCGGCGAGGAACGCGGCGAGCTGCGTGCGCTGGTCGGTGACCGTACGGGCGGTGACGGTGACGTCGCGCAGCAGGGCGAGCAGTTCCGGCAGCGCGCTGTCGTAGCTGTCGAGCACGGCGGCGAGCTTGCGGACGTCCTCCGCGATGGTCGGCATCGCCGGGTTGAGCTCGCGCAGATAGTCGTTGAGCCGCACCAGGTTCGCCCCGAGCTGGTCACCGCGCCCCTCGACGGCTGCGGCGAGCGCGGCCAGCGTCGCGGCGAGCTTGTCGGGTTGGATCGCCTGCAGCAGCGGCAGCGCCTCGTCGAAGACGCGTTCGAGCTCGACGGCCGTGCGGCTGCGATCCTGGGTGATGACCGCGCCGTCGCGGATCGGCCGGCCCGTGCTCCCCGACCCCGGGACGAGCTCGACGTACCGCTCGCCGAAGAGCGTCTTCGGCAGCAGTCGCGCGGTGACGTCGGCCGGGATCTGCGGAATCAGCGCGGGGTCGAGCGCCAACCGCAGCCGCGCGCCGCGACCGTCGCTGTTGACCGAGCGGACGTCACCGACGATGACGCCACGTACCTTCACCTCGGCCCCGTCGCTGAGCTGCAGGCCGGCGCGGTCGGCGCGCAGTGTGACCCAGGCGACCGGGGTGAAGGCCCGACGGTACTGCAGCACGGAGGCGGTCAGCGCCGCCGTGAGCAGTGCGACGAAGACGATGCCGAGAATGCGATGCCTCATGCTCACCCCGCGATCCGGACAGTGGTGGTCGCGCCCCAGATGGCCAGCGACAGGAAGAAGTCGACGACGTTGACCGCGACGATCGCCAGCCGTACGGCACGGCCGACCGCCACGCCGACGCCGGCCGGTCCGCCGCTGGCGGTGTAGCCGTAGTAGCAGTGCACCAGCACCACGATCACGCTGAAGACCAACACCTTGGCGAAGGACCACAGCACGTCGACCGGGGGCAGGAAGAGGTGGAAGTAGTAGTCGTACGTGCCGGCTGATTGTCCGAAGTAGACGACCGCGATGGTCCGGGTGGCCAGATAGCTGGCGAGCAGGCCGACCACGTACAGCGGGATGACCGCGATGAATCCGGCGATCATCCGGGTGGTGACGAGGAACGGCAGCGACGGGATTCCCATCACCTCGAGCGCGTCGACCTCCTCTGAGATGCGCATCGCGCCGAGTTGGGCGGTGAACCCGCATCCGACGGTGGCCGACAACGCCAGCGCCGCCACCAGCGGCGAGATCTCGCGGGTGTTGAAGTAGGCCGAGATGAAGCCGGTGAACGCGCTGCTGCCGATCTGGTTGAGCGCCTGGTAGCCCTGGAGACCGACCTCGGTGCCGGTGAAGAAGGTCAGGAAACAGATCACCCCGACCGTGCCACCGGCCATGGCGAGCGCCCCCGAGCCGAAGCTCACCTCGGCGAGCAGCCGCACCACCTCGCGTTTGTAGCGGCGCACCGTGCGCGGCGCCCAGGCGAACGCACGCAGGTAGAAGGAGAGCTGCTCGCCCATCGCGTCCAGGAATCTCAGCACCGCCATCTCACGTCCCCTTCTGCGGCACGACCTGGAAGTACACGGCGGTGATGACGAAGTTGATCGCGAACAGCAGCATGAAGGTGATGACCACGCTCTGGTTGACCGCGTCGCCCACGCCCTTCGGGCCGCCGCGGGCCGTCATCCCCTTGTACGAGGCCACCAACGCGGCGACCGCACCGAAGAGCAACGCCTTGATCTCTCCCACCACGAGATCCGGCAACTGTCCCAACGCCTGGAAGCTCGCGAGATAGGCGCCGGGCGTGCCGCCCTGCATCACCACGTTGAAGAAGTAGCCGCCGGAGACACCGACGACGTTGACCAGGCCGTTGAGCAGGATCGCGACCAGCATCGTGGCGACCACCCGGGGCACCACGAGGCGGTGGATCGGGTCGATGCCGAGCACCTCCATCGCGTCCAGCTCCTCGCGGATCTTCCGGGAGCCCAGGTCCGCGCAGATCGCCGAGCCGCCCGCCCCCGCGATGATCAGCGCGGTCACGATCGGGCCGGCCTCCCGGACCACCGCGAGCACCGAGGCCGCGCCGGTGAACGACTGCGCGCCGAGCTGCCGGACCAGCGAGCCGAGCTGCAGCGCGATGACCGCGCCGAACGGGATCGAGACGAGCGCGGCCGGCAGGATCGACACCGAGCTGATGAACCAGGCCTGCTGCACGAACTCGCGCACCTGGAACGGTCGACGGCCCAGGCCGCGCAGCGCATCCAGGCAGAACGCGAAGAACGTCCCTGCCTGCCCGAGACCCGCCGCCACCCGCCCGCTCATGGCGCCACCGTTTCGTTCGTGACTGCCCGTGCCTCAGCCGCCGCGAGCGGCGGAACGGCCGCACGCTCACTCCTCGCGCTCACCGGGCAACCCCCGCGGGCGTCTGGTGCCCGAACGACCCCGGCGGCGGCGTGACCCCGTTCTGCCAGCACCATTCGCCGGCCACGCGCTCGCGGCGACGCCGCCGGCCGTCCGAGGGGCGCAGCTGCGGCGGGATCGGGGGCAGCGGCGGCAACTCCACTCCGGACGCCGCCTCGGCCTGCAGCTCTTCGGCGTCCTTCTCCTCGGCCATCCCGATCGGGCCGACGCGCTGCGCGTTGAGGAACTGCCGGACGACCGGTTCGGTGCTCGACAGCAGCATCTCCCGCGGCCCGAACATCGCCAGGTGGCCGTGGTAGATCAGGCCGATGTTGTCCGGCACGGTCCGGGCGGTGTTGATGTCGTGCGTGACGATCAGGAACGTCGCGTCGGTCTGCTGGTTGAGGTCGATGATGAGCTGGTTGAGGTAGGCGGTGCGGACCGGGTCCAGACCGGAGTCGGGCTCGTCGAAGAGGATGATCTCGGGGTCCAGCACGAGGGCGCGGGCCAGACCGGCGCGTTTGCGCATGCCGCCGGAGATCTGCCCGGGGAGCTTCTCCTCCGCGCCGACCAGCCCGACCATGTCGAGCTTCTGGTACACGATGCTCTTGATCTTCGACTCGGACTTCTTCGTGTGCTCGCGCAGCGGGAACGCCACGTTGTCGTAGATGTTCATCGAGCCGAAGAGCGCGCCGTCCTGGAACAGCACCCCGAACAGCTTGCGGACCTCGTACAGGGCGCGCTCGGAGAGGCGGGGCAGATCCTGGTTCTCGATCACGATCGAACCCCGGTCCGGTTTGAGCAGTCCGACGAGGGTCTTGAGAAACACGGACTTGCCGGTCCCGGAGGGGCCGAGCAGGACCGAGATCTCGCCGGCCGGCAGGGTCAGGCTCACGTCCGCCCAGACCGGCTGGCCACCGAAGGACTTCGTCAGCCCGTCGACCCGTACCTCGACACCCACCGGCTCCTCCTGCCCGCTGTCGTTGCAAGAGACATCGCGGTTGGACGGTCCGGCGTAACAATGTTTTTGCGTGATCACATGATCACTAAGAGTGCACTGGTGAAATGCCACGGACACCGATACGGTGCGATTAACCCGCCGGTAACGAAGGTGTGCCTCAAAGTCATGACCGCAGCTGTCGAGCCAGACCTCGTCCGCCGGGCCGCCCAGCGCGACCCGGCCGCGACGGCCGCGTTGCTCGTCGAGATCCGTCCCGGGCTGGTCCGGTACTGCCGGGCGCGGTTGGGGCGGATCGGCGGCGCGTACACGACGGCGGACGACGTCGCGCAGGAGGTCTGCCTGGCGGTGTTCCGGGCGCTCCCCCGCTATCGCGAACAGGGCAGCCCGTTCTCCGCGTTCGTCTACGGCATCGCGGCGCACAAGGTCGCCGACGCGCAGCGGGCCGCGATCCGCGACTCCGCGGTCACCCCCACCGACACGTATCTGGAACGCCCGGATGCCGCTCCCGGGCCCGAACAGCAGGCCCTCGCCACCGACCTCGCCCGGCGCCTCTCCGTCCTGCTCGGTCACCTCACGGCAACCCAGCGGGAGATCATCATCCTGCGCGTCGCGGTCGGCCTCCCCGCCGACGAGGTCGGGGCGGTCGTCGGCATGTCGGCCGCCGCCGTACGGGTCACCCAGTCCCGCGCCCTCGCCCGGCTCCGTACGCTGGCCGGCGACACACTTGACGAGGTGGCGGCATGAGTGAGAATCAGCCGACGCGCCGAGAGCCGTCGATCGACCTGGCCACGATCACCGCCGACGACCTGCTGCTCGACGCGCTCGCGGCGGGTGCCCTCCACCCCGGCGACGACGCGCCAGCCGGCGATGACATGACGGCGATGCTGGCGGCGTGGCGTGCCGAGATCAGCGCCGACGAACCGTCCGCGGAACGCGACGCGGAGCTGATCCGGGCGGCCATCGCCGTCGCCGAAGAGACGCGGCTGCCCGCGCGGCCCCAGTCCGTCCGGATCGGACGGCGACTCCTCGGGGCCGCCGCCGCGGTGGTCATCGCCGCCGGACTCGCGCTCGGCGGCAACCATGCCGGACCGACCAGCCCACTGTGGCCGATCGCCAAGGTGGTGAATCCGCAGCAGGCCGAGGTACGCGCCGCCGAGTACGCGATCGAGCAGGCCCGTGCGGCCGCGCTGGCGGGACGGCTCGACGCGGCCCGGCGCCTGCTCGACGAGGCGCGGACGCACGTGACCCGGGTCAGGGACCCCGCCGTGGCGACCCGGCTCCGCACCGATATGGAGTCCGTGCTGCGCGACGTGCCCGGCATGACGCCGCCATTGCCCGTCGCCACACCGCCGGCGCCCGTCGCCACACCGGCGCCACCCGCGGGCCCGGTCGGCACGCTGCCCCCCGGGGCCGTGCCGCCACCCGTACCCGGCGGCGCCCCCGCGACCACCAGGATCACCCCCGCACCGGAGGCGCCCGCCCCCGATCGGCGGGTGAACCCGGAGAACGGGCCCGCGCTGCCCGTTCCCACGCTGCTGCCCGCACCGGAGCCGTCGTCGTTGCTGTCCTCGCTGCCGGACCTGCCGCTGCCGACCCGCCTGCTCGGATAGCGCGCCGGTCCGGCGCACCCGGGTCGCAGCACGCCGGCGATCGCGACGAGCCCGGCTCGGCCTGTCCGGCGGGCCTCTTCGCGATCACCCGCGACCGGTGGCCCTACCGGGCGACCAGCGCGGCGACCGCGTCAGGGACCGGCACGTCCGCGGGCAGGAGATCCACCGCCGCGACGGCGGCGACCGGCAGCGCCCCGTAGATGTGCGGGAAGAGGGCGCCGCCCCGCGACTCCTCCCAGCGCAACTCCTCCCCCAGCCGGTCCGGGTCGACCGTGAGCAGCACCAGTCCGGTCTCCCCGGCGAAGTGTCGGGCGGCGGTCTCCACCACCTGCTCCCGCCCCGAGAGATGGATGAACCCGTCCCGCCGGTCCACCGCGGACCCCTCGTAGCCACCGGCCGCCTCCGCCGCGGACCACTCGGTCGCCGGCAACAGCTTGTAGATCATGTGGTGTCACTACCGGCCGTCTTCGCGGCCCGGCGCGCCATCCGATCACGCGACACGCATCCGCTCCCCGTCCACCGTGACCACGTCGCCGCGGCGCAACTGCCGCCCACGCCGCACATCCACCTCGCCGTTGATCAGGATCTCGCCGGCCGCGATCCGCGTCTTGGCCTCGCCACCGGACTCCATCACCCCGATCAGCTTGAGGAACTGCCCGAGCCGGATCGAGTCCCCGTCGATGATGACCTCTCTCATGAGCTCATCATGCCGGTACGGCCGCCGACCCCCACGGCCGGCGGCTGACGCGCGGCACGCGGCGCGTACTCCCGCAAGCGACCCCGCTGCCGACCCCGGACGCCGACGCGGGCCGCTTCCGCCGAGTTTCGCCCGCTCCGCCACCCGGGCGACCGTGACGGCCTACGCTGTGTACCGCACCCCCGTGTACGAGGAGGACGGGTGCGCCAACCACGACCGTTACGCGGCACCGCCACCGATGAGCCGTGGTTGATCATCGATCACGAGGTCCTCCGTGGGGTGTCGTTCGCCGGCGCGAAACTACTGACCTTCACCGCGGTCGGGTCGCGCTTCGACAACTGCGTGTTCGAGGGCGTCAGCGTCGACGACGCGGAACTGGCCGCCGGCGCCGACCGCTCGGAATACACGGACTGCGTGTTCGAGGGGGTCCGACTGGGCCGGATCCACGCCGGGGTCGCGCGTTTCATCCGCTGCTCGTTCCGGAACGTGCGGCTGCGCAACTGGCGATGGGGGGCGGTGGACCTCATCGACTGCACCTTCAGCGGCGTGCTGCGCAGTTCACTGATCTCGGGGCGGGTGCCCGACGAGCATCGCAGCGCCGTCGGTCGGGACAGCACCGTCATCAGCGGCAACGACTTCCGTAGGCTGACGATGCCGGGGGTGGAGTTCGTGGGCGGCGTCGACCTCTCCCGGCAGCGGATGCCCCGATCCTCTGCCTACCTCTACCTCCGTGACGCCGCATCGGCCCTGTCGATAGCCGAGACCGCGCTGCAGGGGTGCCCCGCGGAGCTCCGCGACGGGGTGGGGCTTCGGCTGCGCCGGATCAGGAACCTGCTCGACGGGGGCCAGCGACAGGTGTGGATCACGAGTAAGCGGTTCTTCGGCGGGCGACCGGACGCGGCCCGGTGGTTGGTCGGCCTCTGGCACGCGGCAGGGCAACTGCCGGACCCGCCGGACGAGCCGGCATACGGGCGGCCCCGGTCCGCCGTGCCGATGCATCTCATGAGCTGACGCGCGGACGCTCACACCCCGCGCCATGGTGGGACCGTCTCCGGCTGCGACCGGGCGCCCCGACTGGCTGCCGTGGCCCGACCATTACCCCTCCGCCCGAAGGGGGCGACGGAGATGCGCCGCAGTCCGGGGCACGACACGCATGCCGGGCACGACCCGGAGATGTTCCGGCGGCGGTTCTGGCTGTGCCTGGCGCTGACGCTGCCGATCGTGGCCACCAGTCACATGGTGATGGACCGGCTGGGTTACTCGCTGCGCTTTCCCGGCATGTCCTGGATCGGACCGGGCCTCGGTTCCGTCGTGTTCTTCTACGGTGGCCGGCCGTTCCTGGTCGGCGGTGTACGGGAGCTGCGCGATCGGGCGCCGGGCATGATGCTGCTCATCGGCATGGCGATCTCGGTGGCCTACCTCGCCTCCCTCGCCACCACGTTCCGGGTTTTCCAGCTGGATTTCTGGTGGGAGCTCGCCGCCCTGGTCACCATCATGCTGCTCGGACACTGGCAGGAGATGAAGGCGATCGGTCAGGCGCAGGGCGCGCTGGCGGCGCTCGCCGCGCTCCTGCCCGACGAGGCCGAACGCGTCACCCCGGGCGGTGGGGTGGAGCGGGTCCAGGTGAGCGGCCTGCACGTCGGTGACGTGGTTCTGGTCCGTCCCGGCGCCCGGGTGCCGGCGGACGGCCACCTCGTCGAGGGCGCCGCGGAGCTCGACCAATCGATGATCACGGGGGAATCGCGTCCGGTCGCCCGGGGCGTCGGCGATCGCGTCGTCACCGGCAGCGTGGCGACGGATTCGGCGATCCGCCTTCAGGTCGACGCGGTCGGTGAGGACACCGCTCTGGCCGGCATCCAACGGCTCGTCGCCCAGGCGCAGCAGTCCCGGGGGCGCGCCCAGCTCCTCGCCGACCGGTTCGCCGCCGTGCTGTTCTACGTCGCCACCGCGACCGCTGTGGTCACCTTCGTGGTCTGGTCGGCGCTCGGCGACCTCAACCAGGCCGTCGTCCGTACCGTGACGGTGCTGGTGATCGCCTGCCCGCACGCCCTCGGTCTGGCCATCCCACTGGTGGTCGCGCTCTCCACCGCCGTGGCCGCCAGGGCCGGCGTCCTGATCCGGGACCGGACCGCGCTGGAACGGATGCGCACGATCGACGCCGTGCTCTTCGACAAGACCGGCACCCTCACCAAGGGGTCCCACAGGGTGACCGCCGTCGCGCCCGCCACCGGTACCGCCGAGGACGAGCTGTTGCGGCTGGCCGGCGCGGTGGAGGGCGACAGTGAGCATCCGCTCGCGCGGGCGATCGTGACCGCCGCCGGGGAGCCCGGGCGCGAACCGGGGGCGACCGACTTCCGGTCGTTGCCGGGGCGCGGGGTTCAGGCGAGGGTCGACGGCGCCGGCTACGCGGTCGGCGGTCCGTCCCTCCTGCGTGACCTGCGCGCCGAGTGCCCTGACGAGCTCACGACGCGCGCGCACGAGTGGTCGGCGCGCGGTGCGGCGGTGCTCTACCTGGTGCGGCTGGACGAAAACGGCCCGGCACGGGTGCTCGGCGCGATCGCGCTGGAGGACGAGGTACGGCCGGAAGCGGCACAGGCGATCGCGCAGCTGCGTCAGCAGGGGGTGCGGAAGATCGCGATGATCACCGGTGACGCCCGGCCGGTCGCCGAGGCGGTCGCCGCCCAGCTGGGCTTCCGGCCGGGCGTGGACGAGGTGTTCGCCGAGGTGCTGCCGGCGGACAAGGACGACACCGTCGCGGAGCTGCAGGCCCGCGGCCAGCTCGTGGCAATGGTCGGCGACGGGGTGAACGACGCTCCGGCCCTGGCCCGGGCCACCGTCGGGATCGCGATCGGCGCCGGCACCGACGTCGCCATGGAGTCCGCCGGGGTGGTCCTGGCCTCGTCCGACCCGCGCGGCGTCACCGCGATCATCCGCCTGTCCCGGGCCGCCTACCGCAAGATGATCCAGAATCTGGCCTGGGCCGCGGGATACAACGTCGTCGCGCTCCCGCTCGCCGCCGGGGTGCTGGCCCGGGCTGAAATCGCACTCAGTCCGGCGGCCGCCGCCGTGCTGATGTCCGCCTCGACCATCGTGGTGGCGCTCAACGCTCAACTGCTGCGCCGGGTCCAGCTCGCGCCGACCGAGCAGGAGCCCGGGTTTGCGGGCCGTCACGGCGGGTAGGCGGGGCGTCTCCGGCGACGGGCGCAGGGAAGAGGGCAGCAGAGATGCAACCTGACGAGTTCGAGGCGTTCCAGGACCGTCGGGAGGCCGGACGAGCCCTCGCCCGGCAGGTCGCCGCCCGTCTCGAGGAGGTCGACGGCGCGGGCCGGCCGCTGGTGCTGGCGCTCCCACGCGGTGGTCTGCCGATCGGGCAGGAGATCGCGACGCGGGTGGACGGCGAGCTGGACATCGCCGTGGCACGCAAGATCGGGCTGCCGGACCAGCCGGAGTTCGGGATCGGGGCGGTGACCGCCGACGGACCGCCGCTGTTCAACGAGGCGGTGCTGCGGCAGGTCGGCCTGACGGAGTCGGATCTGGTTCCGCACGTGGCGCGCGAGCGGGAGGAGGCGCGGCGCCGCCTACGGCGTTACCGCCACGATCGTGAGCTGCCGCGGATCGCGGACCGCACCGTCATCGTCGCCGACGACGGACTCGCCACGGGGGTCACCGCGATGGCCGCGCTGCGCGAGGTACGCGCCAAGGGGCCGAGACAGTTGATGTTCGCCGCTCCGGTCTGCGCCAGGGAGGCCACCCAGCTGCTGTTGCGCGAGGCGGACACGGTGCTCTGCGTGCACGTACCCGAGCGGTTCTCCGCCGTCGGCGCCTGGTACCACGACTTCGAGCAGCTCAGCGACGACGAGGTCGAGGCGGCGCTGGCGGAGGCGTAAATCGGGGCGCCCGGTGGCGTCGAGCCGCGACGCGGTCATTGGCGTCCGTGCCGACACGGCAGCTTCAGCGACGGCTCCCCCGCGCGGCGTACGCGAGGATGCCCACCGTCGCGCGCCGGAGTAATTCAGGTCATAACGCGGATCCGTCGGGCGGCGGGTGGTCACCGGGCGGGGCCGTGGGCGAGACCGACGGGCGGGGCGTGCCGCGCAGCATCCGGAACGTGATCGAGTACCGCAGGTCGGTGACGGCCGGGATGCTGTGCTGCCACGTGGAGCGCGACGCGCCGCCGAGCACGTACGCCGAGCGGGGGGCGAGGGGCAGCTCGTAGACCCGGCGTTCCTCGCCCATCCGGCGCTGGAAGCGCAGCAGACACGGGGACCCGAGGGAAAGCCCGACGACGGTCGGGCCGAAGGCCGGCGCGTCGCGGTGCCAACCGATGACCGCTCCGGGCGGGTACCGGGTGACCAGCGCCTGGGCGAGCAGCTCGGCCTCGATCGCGACGAGCGTGGCGCACCGCTCGCGCACCCATTCCAGGGTCGGCGGGAGGGCATCGGCGCGGGTGAGCTGGAACGATCCGTAGTCGTAGTCGAAGCCGAAGTGCCGGACCGTGCGGCGGGCCACCTGCCCGTGCATCTCCACGTCGCGCAGTTCGAGCGCGGTGAGGACCGCGAGCAGGGCGCGCTCTTCGTCCGCGTCGATCAGATCCGGCTGATAGACCAGGCCTGCCGGCCGCTCCTGGACGCCGCGCATCCGTCCCATCACGCCGAGCGTAAACGCGATCCCCGGCCGGTGCGCCGCAAACGGCGGCCAGGGCGCCACACGGCGCTGACCTGCCACTGGATCAACTGGCGCAGCACGTCGGAGGTCGCCACGGCGGACGGGGACCACCCGGCGGGCTGATCGATATTGATAATCATCACCATATCGTGATGCGCTGGATTGGTCACCGAGCGCCACCTCCGGCGGTGGCGATATCGACTCCGATCCGAGGAGGACCGTGTCTCTCACCGTCCCCACCGCGCTGCTGGAGGCCGCCGAACGCGGTTCCGTCGACCACGAGGCGTTCATCGCGTGCGTCCGCGATTCGCTGCCCTACGCCTGGCAGACCGGAGCCAGGTGGTCACCGAGCTCGACTCGGCCGATGGCGACTTCGCCGACAACCTCATCCCGCCGCCGACCGAGGCCGAGCGCGGCCAACTGCTGCGCGCGCTGGCCAGCGACGCCATCCGGACCGGGCTGGAGCGGCACTTCGGCGTGAAGCTGGCCTTCCAGAACTGCCACCGCGTCGCCGCCTTCCGCCCCGCCGCCGTCGACACCGACGCCTACCGCCGCTTCATCTCGCCGCGTGGACAACTGCTCAACCAGTCCCCCGAGCTGCGTGACTGCTGACGTCGACGCGGAACCCCGGCGGGCGGAACGGGTGGCGGTGCACCTCTTCCTGCTCGCCGGGCAGTTCCCCGGCGCGACCCCCGCGCAGGCCCTCGCCGCCGCGCACGAATACGGGCTCGCCGCCGAAGCCGCCGGGTTCGCCGGCGTCTCTCCCATGGCCGCCTCGCGCTCGGGGTCGCCCGCGGCGGCCCCTGGGTGGACCTGGAAGTCTTCGGCACCGGCCTCGACCGCTACGCCGTCCCGCACGCGAGCGCGCACCTCGCCTACGTCACCGAGACGGATGAGGCGGCGACGGACGCATGACCCCCTCCATCGTTGAAGACCGACGAGGTCAGGCGATGTCCACCGGGTGCTCGGAGTGCCACGACGGGCCGGCCCCGCGCCCAGCCACGGCGGGTAGGGTTCGCTACCGGACGTGAAGGGATGACGCTGTGCACTTCGTGGAGACCTGGCTCGCGACGCTTCCGCCGGTCAACATCTATCTGCTCGTCGGACTGGTGATCGGGGTCGAGAGCATGGGCATCCCGCTGCCCGGCGAGATCGTCCTGGTCAGCGCCGCCCTGCTCGCCTCGACCGGGATGATCGCTCCGGAGTGGGTGGCCGGCGTTGCCGCCGCGGGCGCGATCGTCGGCGACTCGATCGGCTACATCGTGGGCCGACGCGGCGGACGTCCGCTGCTGGAACGCCTCGGTCGTCGCTTTCCCCGCCACCTCGGCCCCGCCCACCTCACCCGCGCCGAGCAGATGTTCGCCCGCTGGGGCGTCTGGGCGGTGTTCTTCGGGCGGTTCGTCGCGCTGCTGCGCATTCTCGCCGGGCCGCTCGCGGGCGCGCTGCGGGTGCCGTACCGGAAGTTTCTGATCGCCAACGCCGCCGGCGGCGTCGTCTGGGCGTTCGGCACCACCTACCTGCTCTTCTACGTGGGCCGCGCCGCGGAGCGCTGGCTCAAGGACCTCTCCTGGGCGGCCCTCGCGGTGGCGGTCCTCTGCGGCATCGGCAGCACCCTGTGGCTGCGTCGCCGCGCCCGACAGGCGACCGCGGACCTCGAGCCGGACGGCGAGCTGGAGAAGGTCGGGCTCTCGGGGTCGGAGAGATAGCTGCTCCCGGCGGGGCTGGGGGCCAACCGAGGATGGGCTTTTTCGGTCGGCCGGCGGGACGCGCGCGGTAGTTTTGGAGAGCCGGACCGCTAGCGCGACGACGAACCCACTGGCCAGCCCGAGCGCGAGGGAGTGCGGGTATGCCCGAGTTCTCCGTACCTGCGGTCGTCACCGTAGGCGACACGGCCAACCTCACCAATCCCGTATGGGAAAACGCCGAGCACGCGCCCGACACCGTGCAGTTCCTCCGGCACCCTCCCGGCGACAGTCCCCCGGACGGCGGCAAGGGTGACAGCGCGGGGTGGACGCATGTGACGTGCCGGCAGTTCCGCGACGACGTGGTCGGAGCGGCTCGCGGCCTGATCGCCGCCGGTATCGAGCCGGGCACCCGGATCGGGCTGATGAGCAGGACGCGCTACGAGTGGACGGTGCTCGACTACGCGATCTTGTCGACGGGCGCGGTGACCGTGCCGATCTACGAGACCGCGAGCGCCGACCAGACGGCCTGGATTCTCTCCGATTCCGGCGCGACGGCATGCGTCGTCGAAACAAAGGACCACGCCGGGCTGCTGGACGGCATCCGCGGCGGCCTGCCAGCCCTGACGCGGATCTGGCAGATCGAGGCGGGCGACCTCGATCGGCTGGCCACCGACGGCAGCCAGGTCGATCCGGCCGAACTCGAGGCGCGACGCCGCGCGATCAAGGGCGGCGATCTCGCCACGATCATCTACACCAGCGGCACGACCGGGCGGCCCAAGGGATGCATGCTCACCCACCGCAACCTGCAATCCGACGTGACCAACGCGATCCCGGCGCTGCCCGACCTCTTCAACGAGGAAGCCTCCACCCTGCTCTTCCTGCCGCTGGCGCACGCGTTCGCGCGGCTGATCCAGCTCGGCGCGGTCCAGACCCGCGCCACCTTGGGGCACAGCGCCGACATGGAGAAGCTGACCGAGGAGCTACAGGCGTTCCGGCCGACGTTCGTGCTCGCGGTGCCCCGCGTCTTCGAGAAGATCCACAGCGGGGCGGTGCAGAAGGCCCGCGCGGACGGCCGGGAGGAGACCTTCGAGCGGGCCGAGCGGGTCGCGACGGCCTACAGCGAGGCGCTGGAGCGGCGCGGCGGACCGGGCCTGCGCCTGCGGCTGGAGCACCTGCTCTTCGACCGGTTGGTCTACCGCAAGCTCCGCGCCGGCCTCGGCAACCGCTGTCGCACCGCGATGGCCGGCGGGGCCCCGCTGAACGCACAACTCGGTCACTTCTTCCGCGGCGCCGGGGTCACCATCTACGAGGGGTACGGGCTGACCGAGACCTCTCCCGCCGTCACCGCGAACCAACCGAGCGGCACCCGCATCGGCACGGTCGGACGTCCCCTGCCCGGAGTGACGATCCGCGTCGACGACGACGGCGAGATCCTCATCAAGGGTGATGTGGTGTTCCCGGGCTACTGGAACAACCCGGACGCGACCGCCGAAGCGCTCAGCGACGGCTGGTTCCGCAGCGGGGACCTCGGCGAACTCGACGGCGACGGGTTCCTGAAGGTCACCGGCCGGAAGAAGGAGATCATCGTGACGGCGGCCGGCAAGCACGTCGCGCCGGCGATGCTGGAGGAACGGATCCGGGCGCACCCGCTGGTCAGCCAGGTTGTCGTGCTCGGCGATCGGCGGCCGTTCATCTCCGCCCTCGTCACGATCGACCAAGCGGCCTGGCCCAAGTGGCTGGCCGAACATGGCCATCCACCGATGACCACCGTCGATGACCTGCGCGACGACCCACCGTTGCGAGCCGAGATCCAGGCCGCTATCGACGACGCCAACCGCACGGTCTCGCACCCCGAGCAGATCAAGACCTTCCGGATCCTGCCGGACGACTTCACGGAAGCCAAGAACGAGCTGACCCCCACGTTCAAGGTCAAGCGCGATGTCGCCCAGCAGACCAGGGCGCCGGAGATCGCCGCCATCTACGGGAGCTGACAGCTCTCGCAGGAGAGCACGACCTGGAGTTCGTGGCGGCGCCGGGCGGCGAGATCCGCCAGTAGCGCCGGGGCCTCGTCGAACGGGACGACCGCGGAGACCAGATGCTCACGGACCGTCCGGCCGTACGTGGTCAGCAGCTCCACGGTCTCCGCCGAGAGCCGGTCCCGGTCCCACAGGGGCGACAGGCCGCGCGGCACCCGGCCGATCTGCGCGCACCGCACCGTCAGGCCGTTGTGGTGGAACTCCTCACCGAGGCGGACCGCGTCCGCCCCGTCCTGGTAGAACGCCAGATCCACGACGGTCCCCTGCGGACGTAGCAGCCGTAACGCCAGGTGCAGCGCCGACGCCTGTCCCCGGCACTGGAACACCACGTCGGCGCCCCGGTCGTCGGCCCCGTGCCGCCAGCGGCTCTTCAGCACGACCGCCGGGTCCTCCGCGTTCGGGTCGAGCGTGTCGAGGCCGAGCGCGGACGCGACCGCACGCCGCTGCGGCGTCGGATCGAGAACCACCACCGAGGCGGCCCCGTGGTGACGCGCGAACAGGGCCGTCAGCAGGGCGACCACTCCCGCGCCGGTGACCGCGACCCGCCGTCCCCGTACCCCGTCGCCGAGCCCACGCACGTCCGTGCCGTGCACGTCGGCGGCGGCGTGCAGCAGTCCGTTGGCGCAGATCGGGCCCATATGCGCGACGAAGACGCCGAGCAGCGGATCGAACCCGGAAGGGAGCGGAACGATCCGGTCGACCAGCGGATCCGCGGAATATCCCGTGCGGTGGCCGTACGCCATCGCCACCGTGACGCCCTCGGCGACCACCGGGCTGCGGCTCTGCACGACCTGCCCCGCCTCCATGTAACCGAGACGTTCCAGCGGATAGCGCGTGGAGGGCTCCCCGTCGCGGAAGAGACCGAGTTCGGTGTCGAAGCGCGCCGCGAGATAGGGGTTGGTGCCCTTGACGTAGCTGAGTTCGGTGCCGGCGGAGATGCCGCTGTAGAGGGTGCGGACCCGGAACTGCCGCTCGCCCAGCGGCGCCGGGTTCTCTTCCCGGATCGCCACGTCGCCCGGGCCCCGCAGCACCACCACGCGGTCAGGCATGCGCCGTCGCCGCCAACGCGACCGGGCGCCCGGCCCCGGCCGACGCCGCGACGGCGCAGGCCAGCCGGTGCGTACGCAGGGCCTCGCCATACGGCGCGCGGATGTCCGCGCCGATCCCGCGCACCGCGTCGATGAACGCCCGGTCCACCGCCACCCGCCCGGCCTCCGGGTCGCCCGCCACCGCCTGCTGCCGGTCGCCTTCCCGCACCACCAGCGCGTCCTCGCCGATCCCGATCGCCAGTCCGTCGGCGTACACCTCCAGGCCGGCCCGGTGCTTCCACCCCAGTACGCACGCGGACGCGAGGGTGCCCACCGCGCCACTGGCGAAGCGCAACGTGGCCGCGGTGACCGCGTCGATGTCGGCTTCCTCCACCGCCGGCGGGGAACCGTCGCCGACCGCGCAGACCTCCGTCACCTCCCCGGCCAGCAACCGGATGAGGTCGAGCACGTGCGCCGTCTGCTCGATCACGGGCCCACCGGACCGGTCCCGGCGTACCCACCAGGCCACCGGCGGCACCTTGTCCAGCCAGGCACCGCTCACCAACCGCACCTGACGACCGTCGAGCACCTCCCGCGCCCGCGTCACGATCTCCAGGTACCGCCAGTGATGCCCGACCGAGGTGAGCACCCCGCCGCGCGCCACCCGGTCGGCGATCCGCTCCGCGGTGGCCAGATCCGCCGCCAGCGGCTTCTCCACGAACATCGGCAGCCCCGCGGCGACCAGCGCCTCCTCGACCGGCCCGTGCGCGAACGGTGGGACGCACACGTACACGGCGTCCGGTTCGGCGGCGAGCAGCGCGGCATGATCGGGGAAGACCGGGGCGTCGTGCGTCTCGGCGAGCTTCCGCGCCGCCTCGGGGAGAACGTCGGTCACCCCGACGATCCGTACGTCGTCGAAGCCGGCCAGCACGCGGGCGTGCCGTTGGGCCACATTTCCCGCCCCGACCAGCGCCACCCGGCAACTGCCCATGACCGCCGTCCCCCGTTCGGTTTGACGCGCTCCACACACCAGTGCCACGGCAAGGGCCGGTCAAACGTTGATCCGGGCGTTTAGCGGGGGCGCGGATCGCGTGATCAGGAGCGCCGGCGGCAGCGGTTGAACGCCGGCTGGCAGGGAAATCTCGGTCGGTCCGGCCTTATCAGATCGCATCGGGGGGGTACGACTGTGGGGCACTCGCCAACGCCTGTTTCACCCGTCGTCGAAGCCTGGTCGACCTATCGCACCAGCTCGGCCGAGAACTGGACACCGCGCCGGCTGGTGGCGGCGAAGGGCACCAGCACGGTGAGCGTGGTGCTGCCCGCCCGCGACGAGGAGGCGACGGTCGGTGCGATCGTCGGGACCATCCGGGAGCACCTGATGGATCGGCTGCCGCTGGTGGACGAGCTGATCGTGGTGGATTCGCGGTCCACTGACGCGACAGCCGCGGTGGCGGCCGCCGCCGGCGCCCGCGTCGTGAGTCAGGACGACATGACGCGGAGCATGCCGCGCCTGGAGGGGAAGGGCGACGCGCTCTGGTCCGGCCTGCTCGCGGCCTCCGGCGACGTGGTGGCCTTCCTCGACGCCGACCTGCGCGAGTTCGGCCCGCACTTCGTCACCGGCCTGCTGGGCCCGCTGCTCACCGATCCGTCGGTCGGATTCGTCAAGGGCTTCTACCACCGTCCGCTGACCTGCGCCTCGGGCGTGGAGCCGGACAGTGGCGGACGGGTGACCGAGCTGGTCGCCCGCCCCCTGCTCAACCTCTTCTGGCCGGAGTTGGCTGGTTTCGTGCAGCCACTCGCCGGCGAGTACGCCGGCCGGCGGGCGATCCTCGATCAGCTGCCGTTCGTGTCGGGCTACGGCGTGGAGACGGCGATGTTGATCGACCTGCTCGACGCCGTGGGGTTGGACGCCCTCGCCCAGGTCGACCTGGGAGAACGGCTGCACCGGCACCAGAACACCGAGGCGCTCGGCCGGATGGGCGCGCAGATCCTGATCACGGCGTGGAGCCGGCTCTACCGGCAGGGCTGGGCCACCACCCCCACACCCCCGTCCACGCTGCTCACCCAGTTCCGCCGCGGCCACGGCGGTCTCCTTCCCACCCTCGACCGGGAAATCCTGGTCACCGACGTCGCGGTCGCCGAACGGCCGCCGGTCGCGCCGCTGCGCGAATTTCTGCGCCGTTCCGCACTGAAGGAGGCCGCGGTATGGGCCTGACCGTCCTCGTCAACGCGGGTCCGTGGCTGCCCGTTCCGCCGATGGGCTACGGCGGCATCGAGAACGTCCTCGCCACTCTCGTCCCCGAGCTGCGTCTCCTCGGCGTACGCGTCGTGCTGGCGTCGGTCGGCACGAGCACCCTGCCGGTGGAGGAGCGAATCTCGCTCTACCCCGACGGGCAGTTCTCGGCACTGCAGCGGCCGTACAACCAGGTCTGCGGGATCGGGCAGGCGCACATGCAGGCGGTGGTGCGGGCGGTGCGGGAACGCGACGACATCGACCTGATCCACGACCACGTGGAGGCGATCGGGCTGGCGACCGTCAACGCGCTGGGCGCCGACGCACCCCCCGCCCTGCACACGCTCCACTGGGACCTGGGCAAACACCCCGACCTCTACGGCCATTTCGACGGCGGCGACCGGGTCCGGGTCAACGGCGTCTCCGCCGCCCAGTTGGCCCGTGCGCCCGAGGCGCTGCGGGCGCACGCGGTCGGACACGTGCACCTGGCCACCCCGCTCGCGGTGGGCGCCGCGCATCGACCGCGCGCCGAGAAAGGCGACCATCTCGTCATTCTCGGCCGCATCACGCCCGGCAAGGGACAGGACCTCGGCGCGCAACTGGCCCACCGCGTCGGTTTCGACCTGGTGCTGGCCGGCCCGGTCGGCCCGTACCACCGGCCGGAGGAGCTCGCGGCCGCGACCGGCGACCCGCTCGCGCAGCAGAACCCCGACGTGCGGTTCTGGCAGGAGAAGGTGGCCCCGCACGTGGACGGGGTCCGGGTCCGCTGGATCGGCACGGTCAGCGGCCAGCCCCGCGACGATCTGGTCGCCACCGCGAGGGCGGCGCTCTTCCCGCTGCGGTGGGAGGAGCCCGGCGGTACGGCGATCGTCGAGTCGCTCGCGCTCGGCACACCGGTGGTCTCGCTCGCCCGCGGGTGCGTGCCGGAGCTCATCGAGCACGGCCGCACCGGCCTGTTCACCGCCGACGAGGAACTGCTCGCCGATCTGGTGGTCGCCGCCGACACCCTCGATCCGGCCGATTGCTGCCAGGAGGCGGCGACTCGGTTCACGCCGAGCGTGATGGCGGAGCGCTACCTGGAGTTGTACGAACAGGTGCGGCAGCCGTCGGGGTCGGTGGCACTTCCGACATCGGCGAGGTTTGTCCCCGCGGGCGACGGGAACCCGGTCGTGGACGTGACGCGGACAACCATGTCGTTTGTGGACAGTCCGGGGTAGCGTGGCTGGAGGGTCATGAGTACGAGGACGTTCGTGGTGACCGGTGCGACGAGCGGCCTCGGCCTCGAGGTCGCGCGGCTCCTCGCCGCCGAACCCGACCGGCACGTGATCGTGCTCGGCGACGCGCCGGCGGAGGTCTCCGCCGTCGCCGCCGAACTGGAGTGTCCCGGGGTGGTCTGCGACGTGTCGCGGCACGAGCAGGTGCAGCAGACCTTCGACGAGATCGCGACGCGGTACGGCGCGTTCGACGGGCTGGCGCACTGCGCCGGCGTGTGGGCCGGCGGACCGCTGTACGAGGTCGCTCCGGACCGGATCCGCCGCGCCGTCGAGGTGAACGTGCTGGGCACGGCGTACCTCATCCGGGAGGCGGTGATCCGGATGCGGGAACAGGACCACGGCAACATCGTCTACGTGGGCGCGACGGCGGTGGACACGCCCCGGCCGGGGATTCCGGTCTACCGCGCGACGAAGAGCTTCGGGACGAGCCTCGTGGAGTCCGTCGCGCAATCGCTCGGCTCGAACAGGATCAAGCTGATGCAGATGCACCCCGGACCGATGCCGACGAGGCTGCAGGAACGCGCCGGCGCGGAGTTCAAGGACACGATCTTCGCCCAGGCGGAGCAGGTGGCCCGCGAAGTGGTGCGACTGCTGCTGCTGGACCCGGATGATCTCTACGTCACGGGCCAGAAGGTGCTGCGCGGCGACGGACGGTGGTAAACGCCGGACCCGCCACCGCCGAGCCGCCCCCGTCGGCGTGGGCGCCGCTGCGCGTCCCCGCGTACCGGAATCTCGCGCTGGCGATTCTCGCCACCAACATCGGCCTGTGGATGCAGACGGTCGGCGCGCAGTGGCTGCTCGTGCACGAGGCCAGCGCCTCGGCGCTGGTCGCCATGGTGCAGACGGCGAGCATGCTCCCCATCCTGCTGCTCGCCCTGCCCGCGGGCGCCCTGGCGGACACCTTCGACCGGCGGCGCCTGCTCCTCGCCGTACAGGGCTACCTCGTCGTCGTCGCCGTGATCCTCACGACGCTGACCGCGCTGGGCCGCATGCCCCCCGCGCTGCTGCTCACCCTGACCTTCGCGCTCGGCGTGGGTCAGGCGCTCACCCTGCCGGCGTGGGCGGCGATCATCCCGGAGCTGGTTCCGCGCCGGGAGTTGCAGTCGGCCTCCGCTCTCGGCGCGATCAGCGTCAACGTGGCCCGTTCGATCGGGCCGGCGGTCGCCGGGGTGCTGGTCGCGAAAGCCGGGGTGGCGGTGGTGTTCGCGATCGACGCGGTCGGCTTCGTGCTCTTCGCGATAGCGCTGCTGCGATGGCAGCCCGGCTACGCCCGCTCCGGCGAGGCGCCCGAACGGTTCACCGCGGCGCTGCGCGCCGGCGGCCGCTATGTGCGTCACTCGCCGGTCGTGCGTCGACTGCTGCTGCGCGCGATCCTCTTCCTCGCCCCCGCCAGCGCGCTCTGGGCGCTGCTGCCACTGATCGCGAGCCGGCGGCTCGGCATGAGCTCCAGCGGGTACGGTCTGCTGCTCGCCGCGCTCGGCATCGGCGCGATCATCGGCGGGCTGCTGTTGCCATGGGTGCGGGCCCGGCTGTCGACCAACCAATTCCTGCTCGCCGCCGCGGTGCTCTACGGCCTCACGCTCCTCGCCGTCGCGCTGACCCGCAACGTGCCGCTGGTGTTGCTGGCGCTGATGCCCGCCGGCCTGTCCTGGGTGATCGCGCTGTCGAACATCAACGCCGAGATCCAGCTCTTCCTGCCGGGCTGGGTACGCGCCCGCGGTCTCGGCGTCTACCAGGTGTGCTTCGCCGGGACGCAGGCGCTGAGCGCCATGGCCTGGGGCTTCGTCAGCCAGGCGACCGGATTGGTCGCCGCGCACCTGGCCGCCGCGGTGCTGATGTTCCTCGGCGCGCTGTCGGTGCGGTTGTGGCCGGTGCCGGACCTGCGCGGATTCAAGGGGGACCCGGCGAGCTACTGGCCGGAGCTGCGGCTGACGCTGAAGCCGGACCGGCGCGCCGGGCCGGTCCTGGTCACCGTCACCTACACCGTGCGGCCCGAATGCGAGCGGGACTTCGTCGCCGCGATGGACCTGGTCCGGGAGTCCCGGCAGCGGACCGGCGCGGTGCGTTGGGGGCTCTTCCGCAAGGGCGAGGCGGGACAGTGCTTCGTCGAGGTCTACCAACTGCCCTCGTGGGACGAACACCTGCGCCAGCACCGCAACCGGCTGACCCGAGCGGACCAGGAGGCGGAGGAGCGGGCGCGGGCGCTGACGGAGGGAGAGTCGGAGACGAGCCATCTGCTCCCCGCCGACGCCGACAGCTAAAGCGCTCGCGTCCGGCGCCGCCCCGCCTAGGGCGTCGCCGGCCCGAGGTGGGTGCGTTCCCCGTCGTGGTCGAGAATGCACAGGATCTCGGCCGCGCCGTCCTGTGCGCCGAACGCGTGCGGCACCATTGTGGAGAATTCCGCCGCCTCGCCGGTCTCGACCAGGATGGTCCGCTCGCCGAGCCGCAGCACCACGGTGCCGGACAGCACGGTGAACCAGTCCCGGCCCGGGTGCACGCGCAGGTCGGTGGGGACCGGCCGGGTGACCCGCAGCTTGGCGACCGTCACGCCGTGCGGTGCGCCCTCCCGCGACAGCAGCCAGGTGGTGATGCCACGCGTCTCGTCTCGGTGCGGGCGGATCACCACGTCGTCGTCGCCGTCCGACTCCACCAGCTGATCGAGCGTAGTGCCCAGCGCCCGCGCGATCGGCGCCAGCTGGTCGAGGGCGATCCGCCGATGGCCGGTCTCGATCCGACTCAGCGTGGAGGGACTCAGGAAACAGCGGGTGGCCAGCTCGTCCAGGGACCAGCCGCGCGCCACCCGCAGCCCTCGTATCCGCTGTCGGACAAGGGCGTCCAGCTCGCCATCTTGCTTCATACGCAAGACACTATGCTATTTACGCAAGCCGCCGTACCGTGACCGCATGACACATTCTCATCTGGGCGAGATGCTCGACCTCGACGCCGAGGTTCTGACCGAGTACCACCGCGACGTGATCATCTGGGTCGGCTCGCTCACCCCCGACCGGCCGCACATCATCGATCTGGGCGCGGGCACCGGCACCGGCGCCCTCGCGCTGGCCCGGCAGCTGCCGGACGCCGAGGTGATCGCGGTGGACGTCTCCGAGCCGATGCTCGAACACCTGCGGCAAAAGGCCCGCACGCTCGGCGTCACCGACCGGATCCGCACCGTCCAGGCCGACCTGGACCAGCCCTGGCCGAACCTCGGCCCCGCCGACCTGGTGTGGGCGTCCGCCTCGCTGCACCACATGGCCGATCCCGGCCACGCCCTTACCCAGGCCCTCGCGACGCTCCGCCCCGGCGGCGTGCTCGTCGTCACCGAGCTGGACTCGTTCCCCCGATTCCTCCCGGACGAGGCCGGCGCCGCTCTGGAGGAGCGCTGCCATGTCGCTCTCGCCGAGCTCCGGGTCGAGGCGGGGATGCACATGGGTGAGGACTGGGGTGTCCGCCTGGCCGAGGCCGGCTTCACCGTCGAAGCGGAGCGGCACTTCGACATCGCGCTGCAACCACCGCTGCCCGCCGCCGCCGGTCGCTATGCTCAGCTCTCCCTGCAGCGCATGCGGCACGGCCTCGACGGCCGCCTCAGCGCCCACGATCTGGCGACCCTCGACGCGCTCGCGACCGGGGTCCTCGGCCGCGACGACCTCACGGTCCGGACCACCCGGACGGTCTGGCTGGCTCGGCGTCCATAGACAGATGCCGGCCAGCGCCGCCACAACGCTCGCCGCAACGCGGCCGACGGCGGCGAACCAGACCGCGGTGCCGCCGACCAGCGGCGGTGCCGACGGTCAGTGGCACCGCACTACTATCCGGCAGGTGGGAGTTCTTCTGGCGCTGTTGCCGAGCCCGCTCCTCGGTCCGGCGACCTGGGCGCCGGTCGCCGCGGGACTCACCCGGCTCGGATGGGAAATCGTCACCCCACCCGTGCCGCAGCGGGCTCCGCGCACACCGGATGACGTGATGCGGTCGTTCCTGGCGGCGTTGCCCGCCGACCGCGACCTGATCCTGGTGCCGCACAGCAACGCCGGGCTCTATGTCCCCGCTCTCACCACGCGGCGCCGCGTCGCCGGCTACGTGTTCGTGGACGCCGGGCTGCCGGCCGACGGCACCAGCGTCGCCCTTGCCCCGCCCGCCTTCCGGGACTTTCTGGGCGGGAAGGCGGATGCCGACGGACTGCTGCCGCCGTGGACACGCTGGTGGGACTCCCCGGATGTCGCCGCCCTCTTTCCCGACGCGGCGGCCCGCGAACTGGTCGAACGGGAACAGCAACGGCTGCCCCTGTCGTACTTCGGTGGATCGCTGCCGGTGCCGGGCGGTTGGGATGAGCGGCCCGGCGCCTACCTGGCCTTCGGCGACACGTACGACAGCGAGCGCAAGGCCGCCGCGGCGCGCGGCTGGCGGGTAGCCACCCTGCCCGGTCAGCACCTGCACACCGTCGTCGCTCCCGAGCAGGTCGCCCGGGAGATGGACGCCCTGCTCACCGCGATCGGCGTACGCCCCGGGCGGGGGTAGTCGCTCGGCAAGTCGCGACCGGGCGGAGGTTTCCGACGGCAGGAGCGCGCACGAGCTCGTCCGGGAACAGCAGCAGACGTCCTGACCGCCGAAGCCCCGTGGCCGCACCGCCTGGTGCGATTCGCGCCGCCGACTCGCGCGCACCGCGTCGCCGCCCCAGCCTAAGATCGATTCATGTGAACAAATGCGAGAGTTGGCGTCACCTTCGGCGGTTACGGACGAGATTCGGACGAAATTCGTGTAGGGAATATCGCGACTCCGGGGCGCGAAACAATGGCCGGAATTTCGACGCCCGAGATGCGATCCCCGCGAATGTCCGAGATGATTTCTCCGCCTGGCAATAGCCGGGACAAGGCGATGATCAATGCGTGATGGCCGGATGCCCACGCCTCCAACTCCGTCGAAGGTGATGCCATGCGTCCAAAACCGGTTGGTGCTCTGCTCGTCTCCCTGCTCTGCGCCCTGGGCGCGATACCGGCGACCGGTGCGGCGGCGTCCGCCGGCACGGGCGCGGTCGCGGAGATCTCCGCCGCCGACAGCACGGTCGGGGATCGGATCCGCCCGTACGAAGCGCTGATCGAGCCCGTGACCGCGGCCTCCCGACCGCTGCCCGCGCTGCCGACCGAAGCCCTGGTGACAGCCGTGACCACGCTGTCGGCCCAGCTCGGTTTCGTCCAGTCCCCGGGTGCGAAGATCCGCGCGGCGGGGCTGCCGCCGACGGTCGCCGGAGGGCTGGCGAATCTGCTCGGGGACATCGCGACGTGCCGGGCGCTGACGGCGACCAAGTTCGCCGCGATCCCGTCCGGCCAGCTTTCCGACGTGATCAGGACCGGCGGAGGACTCGACCCGGCGCAGTTCGTCGGCATCCGGGCGTGCGCGGAGCAGATGTGGAGCGCGACGGGCGCGCTGCAGCTCGCGCTCCGCGAGCAGGCGCCGGCGGGGGCGGCGGGTGAGTGCACACCGCTGGGTACGCCGTCGCTGGACATCTGGCCGGTGCTGCGGCTGGAGGCCTCCTGCGCGGACAACATCTATCCGAACGACTACCTGCTGCTGGTCGATGCCGGCGGCAACGACACCTACCGCAACAACGCCGGCAGCAACCTCGTCGACGTCAACTTCTCCCCCGCCGGCTCCACCGTCCCCGGTCTGCGGGGCGTGGGCCCGGCGAAGGGCTGCCAGCGCGCCATCCCCGGCCTCACCGCCGCGGACTGCGTTCCGGCCGCCGCCGTCCTGCTGGACCTGCAGGGACAGGACACCTACGGGGTCAAGGAGAGCCCGGACCACGATGCCGGGTGCACCACCGATCCGGTGGTGCGTCGGATGATGACCGGCGGCGCCGGATTCCTCGGCGTGGGCATTCTGCGCGACGCCGACACCACCACCGATCACTACACCGGCAAGACCGGTTCGCTCGGCGCCGGGCACATCTTCGGGATCGGGGTCCTCTCCGACGCCGGCGGCGACGACACCTACGACGCGGTCCGCAACAGCCAGGGCTTCTCCCTCATCGGCGCGCTGGGCGTGCTGCGCGACGAGGCCGGCGACGACACGTACGGCTTCACCATGCCGGCGCCGATCAATCCCGCCGCGCCCAACCAGACCGAAGGCGCGGGCGGGGTCCGCGACGACGAGGGCGAGGGCCTGTGCGACCGGATCCCGCGCTTCACCCAGGGCACCGCGAACGTCGCCCCCACCAGCATCGGTCTCCTGATCGACGACGGCGGCCGGGACCACTACCACGGCGCGTTCGTGGTCGAGTTCACCGGACCGTTCCAGATCCCGAGCGTGCGGGCGGGGAGTCTGGGGTTCGGCAACAACCAGGGCCTCGGAGTGTTCCTGGACCGCGGCGGAGATGACATCTACCAGGTGGACGGCGAACCGCAGATCACCGGCCTGCCCCGCCGTGGCAACGGCACGACCGTCCTTCCCGGTAACGACAGCACCGGCTCCGGGGTCGGCAGTGGACTGTTCATCGACAGCTAGTCCTTGACCCCGCGGCGATGCGGCGACGGCGCTCGGGCGGGCGCGAACATCCGCCCGAGCGCGGGTCGCGGCCGACGCGGTCGCGGCGGCACCCGGTTCACCGCGCACTCCGCCACGGCTAAACCAAGCCATCGGTAACGGTGCGGCAGGCGTATCGACCGGTGCCGTTACCCCACGGCGTCGCGACTTTCAGTGCCGACGCCGACACAGATCGTGTCGATCGATCTGGCACTGTAGAGCCCATGAACGTTGTGACCCGCTCGCCGCTTACCCGTTGGAGCACCGTCGTCCCGGTGCTCGCGGCCCTCGCACTTATCGCGACATGGGGACGTGACCTGCCGCCCGTCGTCGTCGCTCTGGTCGCCGTCTTCCTGGCGGGCGCGGTGTTGGCGGCGGTGCACCACGCCGAGGTGGTCGCGCACCGCGTGGGCGAACCGTTCGGTTCGCTGGTGCTGGCCGTCGCGGTCACGGTGATCGAGGTCGCGCTCATCGTCACCCTGATGATCAGCGGCGGCGAGAAGACGGCGTCGCTGGCCCGCGACACGGTGTTCGCCGCCGTGATGATCACCTGCAACGGGATCCTGGGCCTCTGCCTGCTCTCCGGCGCGCTGCGTCGGCGTGTCGCGGTCTTCAACCCGGAGGGTACGGGTGGCGCCCTCGCCATGGTGGCGACGCTGGCGGCGCTCAGCCTGGTGCTGCCGACGTTCACGACGACGAAGCCGGGTCCGGAGTTCTCTCCGGGACAGCTCGCCTTCGCCGCGGTGGCGTCGCTCGGGCTCTACGGGTTGTTCGTCGCGATGCAGACGGTCCGGCACCGCGACTACTTCCTGCCGATCACCACCGACGGCAGCGTCATCGATGGCGAGGATCACGCAGCTCCGCCGTCGGCACGGACCGCGATGATCAGTCTCGGTCTGCTGGCCGTGGCCCTCGTCGCCGTCGTCGGCAACGCCAAGGCCGTGTCTCCCACGATCGAGAGCGCCGTCGCCGCCCTGGGCTTCCCGCACGCGGTGGTCGGCGTCGTGATCGCGCTCCTGGTGCTGCTCCCCGAGACGATCGCCGCGGTCCGGGCGGCGCGCAGAGACCGCGTGCAGACGAGCCTCAACCTGGCGCTCGGCTCGGCCATGGCGAGCATCGGCCTGACCATCCCCGCCATCGCCATCGCGTCGATCTGGCTCAGTGGCCCGCTGCTGCTCGGGCTGGGCGCGACCCAGATGGTGCTGCTGGCCCTCACCGTCGTCACCGGGATCCTGACCGTGGTGCCCGGTCGGGCGACTCCCCTGCAGGGTGGGGTGCACCTCGCTCTCTTCGCGGCCTTCCTCTTTCTGGCGGTCAGCCCCTGATCCCGCGGATCCGGAAGGGCAGCGGCACGGTACGTCTATCGATGAACTCCGCTGCGTGTATTTACTGTTAACACTCCTTACTTTATCGTGAACACACCATGCTGAACGAGCGTCGGCCGACCCCGGCACCCCCCGACTCCGGACGCCGCTGACCCAGCACACGGCTTGCACCGGACCGGCGACGGCGCACACCGAGAGCCGCTCCGGCCCGATGAAGGAGGAGCACCTCATGCGAAGACGGATCACTCTCCCGGTCCTGGCAGCCGCCGCCGTCCTGTCCGCGCTGGCGATCGCCGCGCCCGCACAGGGGCACGGCTACGTGTCGTCGCCGGCGAGCCGACAGGCGAACTGCGCCCAGGGCCGGGTCGCCAACTGCGGCGCCATCCAGTACGAGCCGCAGAGCGTGGAAGGGGTGAAGGGCTTCCCGGGCGGCGGCCCCCGGGACGGCAGCATCTGCAGCGGCGGCCTCAGCCGGTTCGCGGAGCTCGACCGGACCAGCGGCTGGCCGGCGACGTCCATCAGCGCCGGGTCCCGCAACTTCAGTTGGGTGCTGACCGCCCGGCACTCAACCACGAAGTGGGACTACTACATCACCAACAACGGTCCCAGCGTCACGCGCGGCAACCTCACCCGGATCGCGTCGTTCAACGACGCCGGCCGGCAGCCGCCCCCGACCGTCACGCACACCGTGAACGTGCCGTCCCGGTCCGGGCACCAGGTCATCCTCGCCACCTGGGACATCGCCGATACCGGTAACGCCTTCTATGCCTGCATCGACGTCCAGTTCGGCGGTGGCGGCACCAACCCGCCGCCCCCGCCGCCCCCGACCACGCCGCCCCCGGGCCCCGGCCCCACGACCCAACCGCCGCCGCAGCCCGGTGGCACCTGGGCCGCGGGCACCGCGTACCAGGTGGGCAACCAGGTGACCTACGGCGGCGCGACCTACCGCTGCCGGCAGGCGCACACCGCCATCCCGGGCTGGGAGCCGCCCAACGTCCCGGCCCTGTGGGAACGGATCTGAACCATCGTGACCGGACCCGCGTCCACCAGGGGCGCGGGTCCGCCGTCCGGTCACGATCGGGACGGGAGAAGGGCGACGGATGAAGCGATCAACATTGGCGCTGGCCATCGCGAGCCTTCCGCTGCTCGCCGGCTGCGGTGCCGATCCCTCGGGGCCGGGCAGCGTCACGCCGGGCACCGCCGCGGCGAGCCCGTCGCGGTCGGAGACCTCACCAGGCGGGACATTCAACGCGACCGACGTCATGTTCGTCCAGATGATGATCGCGCACCACCGGCAGGGACTGGAGATCGTCCGGCTCGCCCGGACCCGGCCGGCCGGCGCCGAGGTCAGGACGCTGGCCGCCGCCATCGAGGTGACCGAAACCGACGAGGCCGCGACCATGACGGGGTGGCTGCGCGGCTGGGGCGAACCGATGACCGCGGACGCGCACGCGCACGACGCGCACGGCGGGCTGCACGGTACGTCCGCAGCGGACATAGCCAGCCTGACCAAGACGACCGACGCCCGTTTCGAACGGGACTTCCTGCACCTGATGATCGCCCATCAGCACGCCGCGATCGAATTCGCCCGGATCGAGACCGGGGCGGGCGTCAACCCGCACGCCACCGATCTGGCCCGCCGGATCGACCGGTCGCGCTCGGCGCAGATCACCCAGATGCTCGCCCTCGTCGACACGCGCCCGTAGAGGTGATCCCCACCCGCCGTCCCCCGCTGGCCCGGCACCGCCGTCCCCGCGCACCACACCCGGCTGCCGTGCGGTCGTTGCGCGCCCTCCCGCACCGGGAGCGCCGCGTTTTGCGCTGGTGGAGGCGGGTAGTCCCGCAAAGCGATGCCACCGCTGGGTAGAGAGGAGGGCGCATGGCCCTCGGAGGCAGCGGTATCGAGCAGGCGGCGGGGCGGGTGGTCGCGATCGGCGGGGCGGAGCGGGCGCGCGCCGACGGTAGTCCGATCCTGCGGCGCTTCGTCGAACTGACCGGCGGCGCCCGGGCCCGGCTCGTGGTCGTCGCGACGGCCAGCACCGACCCCGAGCCGGTCGAGATCGAATATGTCGAGGTCCTCACCCGGCTGGGCGCCGGCACGGTGCGCGCGCTGCGGCTGGAGAGCCGTCAGCAGGCCAACTCCGATGCCACGGTCGAGGCGTTGAGCGACGCGACCGGCGTCTTCTTCACCGGGGGCGACCAGACGCGCATCGCCAACGTGCTGGGCGGCACCCGCGTCGACTCCGTGCTGCACACCCGACTGGGTGCTGGCGCGATCACGGTGGCCGGTACGAGCGCCGGCGCCGCGATGATGTCCGGCACGATGATCATCGACAGCGGTGAGGACGGCGGCATCTCAGCGCACTCCGTCCGCACCGGTCCGGGCATGGAGTTCCTGCCCGGTGTCCTGATCGACATGCACTTCGCCGAGCGGCACCGGCTGGACCGCCTGCTGAGCGCCGTCGCGCTCTACCCGCACGAGCTGGGACTGGGCATCGACGAGGACACCGCGATCGTTGCGGAAGGCGGCCGGTTCGAGGTGATCGGCAGCGGCGCGGTCACCGTGATCGACGCCGGCTGCGCCAACACGATCCGCACCGCGGAATACGACGGCAAGCCGCTGGCGATGATCGGCGTATGCCTGCATGTGATGCCGGCGGGCTACACGTTCGATCTCCACGGCCGCTGCCCGTCCATCACCGCAACGCCCGACGACGATCGCGAGGTGGCCTGATGGAAGTTCTGCACATCCGTCGGCTCCGCGGGCCGAACGCCTATCTGGAGCGACCGGTCGCGGTGGCCCGGGTCCGTCTCGGCGCCCTCACCGAGCGGGAGACCTGCGACTTCGCGGGCTTCACCGAGCGGCTGCTGGACAGCCTGCCCGGCCTCGCCGACCATCACTGCGCCGCGGGCGCGCCCGGGGGGTTCATCCGGCGGCTGCGCGAAGGGACGTACTTCGGGCACACCGCGGAGCACATCGCGATCGAGCTGTCCCATCTCGCCGGCCGCGAAGTCCACTTCGGTCGGACCACCTTCGCGGGGGAAGCAGGCCTCTACGACGTCATCACGGAGTGCCCGGTGCACGAGCCGGCCGACTCGTCGCTGCCGCTGGACCTGCTCGCCGCCGCGGTGCAACTGGTGACGGATGTGCTGGACGGGCGGGAGACCCGGCACGGGCCCGCGCTGGCCGCGCTGCGGCGGACCATCGAACGGGAGGCGCCCGGGCCGAGCACCGAGTCGATCATCGCTGCGGCGCAGCGCCGTCGCATTCCGGTCGAGCGGATCGGCCGGCTGAGCCTGCTGCAGCTGGGCCAGGGGCACAGGCGCAGGCTGACCTGGGCGGCCATGACCGACCAGACCGCCGCGATCGGGGTCGACCTCGTCGGCGACAAGCAGCTGACCCGGCAGTTGCTGGACCAGGCCGGAGTGCCGGTCGCGCCGGGCGGTGCCGCCGACAGCGTCCAGGAGGCGTTGCGGCTCTTCGCGGAGTTCGGCGGTCCGGTGGTGCTGAAGCCACGCAACGGCCGCCAGGGCCGCGACGTCCACCTCGCCCTGAACGATGAGGCGGCGGTCGGGGCGGCGTTCGCCGCGGTCGACGGCCCCGTCGTGGTCGAACGGCAGCTCGGCGGACGCGACTACCGGGTGCTGATGATCGGGGGCGAGGTGGTCGCGGCGGCCGAGCAGACCCCCGCCCACGTCGTCGGCGATGGGAGGAGCACGGTCGCGTCGCTCGTCGAACGAGCCAACACCGACCCCCGGCGAGGCGAGGGCCACTGCCGTTTCCTGAGCCGTCTCCGCCTCGACCAGACGGCCCGCGCGTTGCTCGCCGAGCAGGACCTGACGGAGGACGGGGTGCCGACGGCGGGACAGGTCGTCTGGCTGCGGCACAGCGGCAACCTCTCCACCGGCGGCACGAGCCGGGACGTCACCGACCGGCTGCACCCCGACGTGGTAGGGCTGTGCCGCCGGGTGGTCCGACTCGTCGGGCTCGATATCGCCGGCATCGACCTGCGGCTGCCCGACATCGCCGAGCCGCTTCCGACGCCGGATGGCCGGGACGCCGACCGCGGCGTGATCGAGGTGAACGCCGTACCGGGACTGCGCATGCACCTGGCGCCGTGTGAGGGCCAACCGCGCGACGTCGGAGCGGCGATCGTGGACGCCCTCTTTCCGGCCGGCGACGACGGACGGATCCCGACCGTCGCCGTCACCGGCACGAACGGCAAGACGTCCACGTCGCGGCTGACCGCGCACCTGCTGACGGGGCCCGGCCGGTGCGTCGGGTTGACCACGACCGACGGGGTGTACATCGACGGCCGGATGGTGCAGCACGCGGACGCCACCGGGCCCCGTTCCGCGCAGGTCGTGCTGAGCGACCCGGCGGTGGAGGTGGCCGTGCTCGAAACGGCCCGCGGCGGGATCCTGCGCAGCGGCCTCGGCTACGACGTGACCGACGTCGGCGTGATCACCAACATCACCGCCGAACACCTCGGGCAGGACGGGCTGGAGTCGATCGAGGACGTCGTCCACGTGAAGGCCCTGATCGCGGAACGGGTGCGCGACGGCGGGACGCTCGTGCTCAACGCCGACGACCCACTCGTACGGGGGCTGGTCGAGCGGCCGCGGGTTGGCGCCGACCGCAAGCGGGTGGCCTGGTTCAGTCTGCTCCCGGACCCCCCGTTCATCCAGCGTCACCTCGTCGCCGGCGGCACCGCCTACCTACTCACCGACGACTGGCTCGTCGAGGCGGTCGACGGCCGCCGCACACCGCTGCTGGCCGCGGCCGACCTCCCGGGCAACTTCGCCGGCCGGGCGTCGTACGTCGTGCAGAACGCGCTCGCCGCCGTTGCGGCCGCCCGCGCCCTGGGCGCCACGCCGGAGCAGGTCGGGCGGCGCCTGACGACGTTCGAGCCGGTGCGCGACAACCCGGGGCGGGGCATGCTGTGGCGGCACGGCGACGTGGACCTGTTCGTCGACTACGCGCACAATCCCGCGGCGATCGCCGCCGTGACGCGCAGCCTGCATCAGCTGTGGGGTGCGGACCGGTCCGTCGCCGTGGTGACCCTGCCGGGCGACCGCCGCGACGACCTGCTCGCCCAGTCGGCCCGGATTCTCGCCGACGGGTTCAGCCGGGTGGTCCTCTACGAGGACACCGACCTGCGCGGACGGACTCCCGGCGAGCTGCCCGCGTTGCTCTGCCGTGAGATCGTCGCCCGACGCCCACAGGTGCGGTGCGAGCAGACCGGCGACGCGTCGACCGCGCTGCGGCAGGCGCTGAAGCTCGCGGGTGCCGGCGAGGTCGTGCTGGTGCTGTACGAGAAGCTCGAGGATGTGGTCGCCGTACTCGAGGATTTGGGCGCGGTGCCGGCCGAACGCCCGCGGGCGCTGGCGGTCCAGCGGTGAGCCGGCCTCGCGGCGCAGGGCGTGCGCACGGCCCCCGGAGCGCGCGCGCCGTCGCCGCGTCGAGCGAGTGGATCGACGACACGGGCGTACGCCAGCCCGGCGGTGAGGTGCACGCCTGGACGCCGGGCCAGAACCAGACCGCCTGTGGGCTCGCGCTGAGCCGGTCGTCACTGCGGCGTTTTCCGCACGTGCCTTTCGACTTCACGGCCACCGACGTGCCGACGCCCACCGACGAGATCGGTTGGATCTGCCCGCGCTGCACGGCACTCACCGGCGGCCGTCGACGCCGCGCCTGGACCCGCACCTCGCCCCGTCCGTGAAGCGGTAGCGCGGGCACCCGGGGTCGCACCGTCGCCGCCCCGCCCCCGCGTGCCGGTCACCGCGCCGCGGTGAGGGTCGCCCGCGCCAACGGTTCCGGAGCCCGGCCCGCGCGGGGCGCCCGCTCGGCCGCCACGCTCAGCAGACTCCGGGTCTCGGATGTCGGAGCGACCCCCAGCTGTTCCCAGAGGAGCTTCCGGCACGCCTCGTACGCCCGGCGCGCCTCGGAGAGGTTGCCTTCCTCCACATGGATCCGGATCAGCGTCCGGTGCGCGCTCTCGCGCAGCGGGTCGATGCTCATGCAGGTCAGCGCCGCGTCGAGCGCCGGCCCGAACTCAGCCTGCCGGGCGAGGCGCGTGGCCAACTGCTCCAGCGCGTGCAGCCGCATCTGGCGGACCCGTTCCCGTTCGACGAGCAGCCATTCGTCGTCCCACCCCGGCAGCAGCTCGGAATGCCCGACCCACGGCCGGAACACCACCGGTGGCAGCAGCGACGTCGAACCGCCCTGCACCTGCCGGCGCAGTTCGTGAAGATCAACGACGACGTCATCGGTCAGCGACAGTTCACTGCCCGTGCAGCGCAGCAACGGGTACGACACGTCGCCGACCTGCGCCTGCATCCGCCAGACCGCCGTCCGGAGACTCGCCAGCGCGCGCGACTCCAGTCGGTCCGGCCAGAGCGAACCCGCCACCCTGAGCCGGTTCATGTGCCCGCGGACCGCCAGGATCGCCAGTAGCCGCTGCCCCGTGCCCGGCACACACAGCTCGCGGTCCCCGGCTGTCAGGCGGAAACCGCCGAGCAGGTGCAGCTTCGGTCTCCGGTCGTCAGTCACATGTCCTCCTCGGCTCGGCTCACCTGCGACGCCTCCCCTGGCCCGGCCACCCGCCGATCCGACATCCCGGCACACCACAGTGCGGTGACAGATCCGTGACGCCGCGAATACGCGGGCCGCGCATGCTCGCGGTCATGACTCCACGGAACACGGTCCCGGTCTGCGGTGGACGCGATGCGGTTCACGGATAGGACGATCCTCCGCCTGGCAGATCCAGCCGAGCGGTCAGTCGTGTTCACGACGTCGATAGGGGACGCCCTGCTGTCCGCCGCGTACGTTTTTGACCAGGTCGCGGTGGGAACGGTCAGTGCGGTTTCGGTCCGCGCGGTGATGCTCGCGCCGGTGGTCCACCCGCAGCGCGCGGTCGCCGCGACGGCCCGCGAGACCACCTCGGTCGACCATTGGCAGCTCACCGCGGATCTTCCGGCACAACCGGCGGTCGCGGGGCACGCCGTGGTCGAGGTGGAGCTCACCGCAGCCGTCCGCGGCGTGGTCAGCGAGGTGGTCGAGGTGACCGCGGCGGACCTGTCGGGGCTGGCCGACCTCGACGCGATCGACGCGCGGGTGGTGGCGGCGGACGGCGCCCTGCCCGCAGATCCCGCTCTGCTGGCGCGGCGTCGGTTCGAGGAACTGCTGGCCGCCATCGCCGAACACTTCGGCGAGGTGCCGTCGACCGCGGTCGCGACGACACTGCGGGACCGGGGCATTACCGATCTGGAGACGCTCCTGGCCTTTCTCGCGCCGCCGCATGCCGTGCACCGTCTCGCTCTCACGGTGGTCACCGACTCCACGGTGCCGCCCACCGAGCGCACGTACCGGCTCACGGCACTCGTGCACATCATCGATGACCTCGACGACGGGCTGGCGCCCGCGCTGACGCAGATCAGCCTGACCCGGGCCACGCTCGCCGGCGGGACCGAACCGTTGCCGGCACCGACGGGGATGTCCGCCCGGCTGGAGTACCCGGCTCTCCTCGTCGTTCCGCTCGCCAGCCTCGACGACGAGGACCTGCCGTTTCCCACCGGTCCGCCGCCGGTCGAACCGGACGCGCGGCGCGCGGCCCGGCTGGCCGAGCTGACCACCCGACTCCGGACCACCGCCGTCGTCCCGGTCGCGATCTGACCCCGCCCGGCGTTCGAGTACGTGCCCCACCCGACCAGCAGAGTCCAGTCGCCATCAGGAGACGTCGATGACCATCGCCGCCGAGTTCCCGTTCATCAGAGTCACCATCGACACGCGTGGCCTCCAGCCGGCCGCCACCCGGGCGTTCGGCAACGTCGCCGTCGTGGGGTCCACCGGCGGGTTCGGCACCGCCGTACCCGACACCCCTATCCAGATCGGCAGCGAGGCGGAGGCCCGCGCACAGTTCGCCGACGTCGACGGCTCGGGCGCCATCGCCAACGACGGCGCGGACGCCGGACCCCTCTACCACGCCGTACGGACGGTGCTCCTGCAGGATCCGGCACCCTCCCGGGTCTTCGCCGTCGCGACCGACGACAGCGACGGCTCCCCCGGCTACACCGCCGCGCTGGCCTCCCTGGCCGCCACCCCCGTGCAGTTCGTCGCGCTCGCCGGGGAAACCGATCCGGCCGCGCTGGCGGCTCTGAAGAACCACGTCGAGACGGTGAGCGCCGACGGGGACCGGCGCATCGGCGTCGCCATGGTCGACCCGGACCTCGCTGTCGCCGAGGGCAGCACCTTCGCGCAGGCGGCGGAGGCCGCTTACAGCGGTGTGAAGAGCGACGTCAGTCGGATGGTGCTGGCGGCGGCGCGGGTGCCGGTCACCGGCGGCGTTCCGGCCGCCGACGTCGCGGCCGCGGTGATGGGCGCGATGGCCGGGTATCCCCCGCACATCAGCGTGTTGATGAAGCAGATCCGTGGCGTGAGCGTCCCGCTCGCCCGCCAGTTCTCCGGTTCGGAGATCAAACAGCTGGCGGAGCAGTTCATGCTGCCCCTGATCGACCCCGAGCTGGTGCCCGGCGAGGGAATCTTCATGGGATCCGGCCGCTGCTACACCACCGACACCTCGCGCCTGTACGTCGACGTGATCCGGGTCCTCGACGACATCGAGTTCCGGCTCAAGGCGGGCCTGATCGGCACGATCGGCAACGTCCAGATCGACCGGCTCGGAATGCAGGCGCTGCGCAGCCGGATCGACGCGATCCTCGGCCCGCTCGCCACCGCGCGGGTGATCGCCGGCTATTCGACCGAAATCCCGCTGCTGCCGGTGCTCGAGCTGGAGGAGAGCCTGCGCTCACCAGGGGCGGTGGCGACGCTCACCGCCGCACGGACCAGCCGCATCGTCGAGGTGCTGCTCTCGGTCACCTACGCCGGCTCCGTGCACTTCCTCGACGTCAACCTCGCGCTGCGCGCCTGATCCGCACCCACCCGCACACCCGAACGGAAAGGCCGACCATGCCCACCTGGATGTCCACCCGGCTCGCGGTGATCGTCGACGGGGACAGCGCGAACCCACTCACCCCGATCGAGTCCTTCACCCCCACGTTCGCGCTCAACACCGAGGTCGTCCACTCCTGCGAGGCGACACATGTCGGGTGGATCGCCAACCCCGACAGCTACACGTTCAGCATGTCGGTGAAGGCGATCGGCGGCGCCGCCGCCCAGCTCACCCGAATCGCCATGGAGGGCACCGAGTTCGAGATCGGCGTCTACGAGGCGGCCGGCAGCACCGGCGAGTGGGACTTCACCCACGTCGTCCTGCGCAAGTGTCTGATCACCTCGGCGAACCCCTCGAACGCGATGGTCAACGGCGCGCCCACGGCGACGTTCTCGGGCATCAGCCGGCAGGCCGAGATCAACGACGGGGCCGCGCTCACCAGGCCGACGTTCACGGTCTGACCGTCCCGAGCCGTCCACTCACGACACGGCGAGAGGAGCCCGCGATGAACGAGCTGCCCCCGGCGACCCGCCTCGGTGCGATCGACCCCGACGCCCTGGCCCGCGACGACGCGATGGCCCGCCCGCTCGGCGGTCGGGTGGAACGGACCGGTCTCGGCCTGGTCCGGATCGGAGAAACGGTGGTCCCCAAGGCCGATTCGGCGGCACGGCTGGTCGAAACCGCGCTCGGCGTGGCACCGGCCGTCACGATCGAGGTGGCGGTGACCGTCGAGGTCGGTCCCTCCGCCGACCAGATCACCGAGGACGCGGCTGAGCTGGCCCTGCGGCGGCTGCGCGAGGCGCTGCACGCCAGGACGATCGGGTGAGACCATGTCGGCTCGGCTGAGGATTCCGGTCCGCGTACGGCTCGTCGGGGCCGTGCCGGGCGACCCGCTCACCCCGCAGCGCGTACGGGAGGCGGTGTTCCGGGCGGTGGCGGCGGGCTGCGAGGCCGCGCCGCTGGCCGCGCTCGGCGCGAACGGACCGCAGGATGTCGCGCTGACCGCGCCCACCGTCGTGGCGCCGCCCGGCCACGAGGACGTGCTCACCCCCACGGTCCTGGCCGCGCTCCTCGACGGCGCCCGCGCCGGTGCGCTGGAGACGGTCCGCGCGCGGCTGCACGATCGACCGGTCGCCGGCGGACGCGTCACCGGCACGCCCGCGGAACCCTTCGACCCGTCCCGGGTGCGCCGCCGCGGCGGGCTGACCACCTACGTGGTGCCGTTCTTCGACGGTGGCGAAACCGAGGTGCCGCTGACCGAGGAGGCGACGGCGACCGCCGCGGCCGCCGGGCCGCCACCGCCGCTGCCGGCGGCCGGCCAGGTGCTCACCCTGGTGCAGGCGCTCAGCGTCGCCTGGCTGTGGCACGTGTACCGGCACGGGCCGCGCTGGGATCCGGGCGCCCTCGGCTATCCGGGGTTCTACGGCCCGGTGCACGTCGGAGGGGCGTCGCGGATGACCCTGGTCTGGATCACCGAGGTGCGTGGCCCGGTGCCCGAGGACGGCAGTCTGGCGGCGCGCTCCTACGACCACCTGTGGTGGCCGATGCTGACGCTGGTACCCGAACGGGGCGCCTCCCGGGGCATCCAGCGCAGCCGGCTGGATCCCAGTTTCGGGGGCTACGAGCTCACCGACACCGGGGAGACCGCAACGGTGGCGACGGTCGTCACCCGGATCGAGGGCATGGTCGACCGGGGCGGTTATCCAGCCGACTTCGCGCTGCGCGACCCCGCGCGGCGGCGGGCGTACGCGGAGGCACTGCTGCGCGACCATCGTGGCGAACTGGTCGAGACGCAGCTGATCTGGAACCTGGCGGGTGGATCGCAGGAGTCCCTGGTCGTCATGCCGCCGACCATCGGGGGCACCGCGGTGCACGGGCCGATCCGGTTCGTCACCGGGACACCGACCCGGACCGCGAACGGGGAGCAGGCGGGCGACGCCGGCTCGGGTGGCACCGGCAGCGGCACCGGCACCGGCACCGGCTCCGGACGGGGCGACGGCACGGGGACCGCCACCGGTACCGGTGGGCAGGGCGGCACCGGCGGAACGGGGGCGCAAGCTGTGTCGCCGCCGCCGCGGGGCGGCCGGCTCGGTGACAGCGAGCACGGCAGGCGGCTCTGGCCGTCGACCGGGGTGGACGGTCGGCGGTTCGACGACGGGCCGTACCTCGCCGAGCCGAGGTCCGACCTGCTCGTCAACGACCATGGGCTGATCGCGAAGATGCGGGCGATCGCGGCGGCGCTCGAGGTGCCGGAATGCCCGTACCTGGGCCGGTTCGCACTCAATACCGCGCTGATGGTGGCCGGCCGGGCGCGGGGCATCGGCCTGGGCGCCGTCCGCGCCACCTCGATGACCGAGGTAACCATCCGCACCGACGGCGGCGGCAACAACGGATTCCTGGACGTACGCCCGGGAGCGTCACCGGAGTTCGACTACCTGCGGCTGCTGGCCCGCATCGCCGCCGACGTCAGCGATTTCGGCAGCGCGGTGATCAACTGCTATCTCGACGCGCGTAACGCCGGCCTGGTCCGCGTCGACCCGGACTGGGAGCCGAACGCCGCCAGTTGGGCACTGCGGTTCAGCGGCGACTTCAACGACTCCATGAAGCACGGCTTCACGCACCTCTACGCCGAGACCTGCCGCGCGCTGCTGCTGCAGCAGCTGCGGTCGTCGCGGCAGGGCATCGTGGGGCGCAAGGACCACCGGTTCGATCAGACGCTGGCCTCGTTCTCGTCTGCGCTGGACATCCTGGGCGAGACGGTGGTGCAGCTGACCACGTTGCGTCGCGCGATCCGCTACTCCGAGCAGGTGATCGCCACCGGCACCGTGCGGGAGGTGATGTCGGTGCCGCGGGAGATCGGCTCCCGGCACGAGCGGTACACGCTGCCGCCGCCGATCCAGTCCATCCCGGCCGGGATCCTCTCCGTGGTCGGCGAGGCCCGGATCGAACGGCGCGGTTCTCAGCGGGTGGCCGTGTTCCAGGGACGGGACTGGTCGGTGACCGATCTGGAGGCGTCGATCGGCACGCGACGCGGGCTGCTCAACCAGGTGGACCCGCTCTTCCTCCAGGTAAGCGACCTGGACGCGCTGTACGCCGGGGCGCAGCGGGACGCCGCACACGTCCGCCGCTACCTCACCGACCTGCTCGGGGAGATGTTCCGCGCGAACACCGAGATGATCGCGAAGAGCTCCGACGCCGAGGATGGGGCGTTCTTCGCGCTGGAGGCGTCGCAGTACGTCGAACGCGAGGGCGGCCGCGACTGGCGCGGGCTCCGGTTCGAACTGCACGGCATCCACGCGCTCGCCGACGACCAGCTGCGCCCGCACATCGGCGACGACCGGCACTACGTCGAGGGGATCAACGCTGCGATCGGCCGCAAGGCCGACTTCGACTCGTTCATCACCATCTTCTCGACCATCGGCATCATCGCGCTCGGGCTGCTCTGCGCGCCGCTCGGCGCGATCGCCGCCGCCGCGATCACCGGGATCGCCGGGCTCGCGCTGACCGCCGTCGACGTGCTGGAGGCCGATCGCAAGACCGACCTGTACCGGTCGCTGGAAGACCCGGAGCTGTTCCTGCGCTGGCAGGAGGTGCAGCTCGCCCAACTGATGGCCGGGCTCAGCATCGCGTTCAGCGTCTTCGACGTGACCGGCGTCGGCAAGGCCGCGCACGCCATCGTCGGCACGGCGCGGCAGGGGCTGCGGGTCGCCGAACGGGCCGGCGTCGGGATGGCGGTCCGGTCGGTGGCCCGCAGCACCCGGCGCGAGCTCGTCCGGAACATGACCCGGGAGGTGCTGGACCAGGCCGTGCGCCAGGCGGTGACAGAAGCGGCCGTCGTCGCGGTGATGACCGCGCTACTGCCCAGGGTGATCACGCCGGTGCTCGTGCCCTGGATGCGCCAGCAGGCCCTGGAACACGGCACCCTGCGGGAGGTGGACGCCGCCCTCGGGCCGCTGGCCGCCGGCCTGCCCACGCCGACCCTGCCGGGAGGTGGGCACTGATGGCGATCACCGCCGCCATGGTCCGCGCGGGCATGCAGCGCTGGGCGCGGGAACAATCGCAGACGCTGGAGGCGATCCAGCGCGCGCTGACGATCGTCTACCGGGAGCGGCCGGGCAGCCGATCCGTGGACGACCTCGCGCACGCGCTGCTGCTCGCCGTCGCCAACCAGCACGAGCGGCGCCTCGACGGCGCGCTGGGCCAACTCGACGGCGCGCTCGGCCGGTTGCTCGACGACATGGAGATGCTGCGCGGCGCAGCCGGCGAGGGCCGCGCGCCCGCGATGCGCGAGGCGGATCTGCACATCGTCGCCGACGCGCTGGCGGAGATGTCGACGTTCGAGGACCGGGTCCGGTTCATGCTGGACCAGAACGCCACCGACGTGCAGAGCACGATGCGCGACCTCCTCACCGCTGGGACCGGCGCGCCCACCACGTCCACCCAGGCGGCCGTCACCGGTGGCGCCAGTCCCGCGGCGCTGGCCGCCGCCCGTGAGGTGCCGCCGTTGGCCCGGTCGCGCAGCCGGGGCCGGGAGCTCCTCGACTGGGCCGGGGAGATCGTCCGGGCCTGGCAGGACGGCCGCACGCTGGAGCCGGCCGGGGTCGCCTCGGTGCGGGTGGGCTGGCCGGACCACCCGGTACTGGTGGAGCAGATGCAGCGGATGCGAAACGCCACCGAGGCGTACCGCGCGGTGATGGCCGGGCAACCGAGCCCCGCGGCGGCGGCCCGTGCGGCGGATGACCTGCAACGGGTGATTGCCGAGAGCAACGAGGTGTTGCGCAGCTTCGGGCGCCGGTTCGACTCGGGCCCCAGCAGGGACCGGGTGCCGCCGAGCCGTCCGATCCCGGCCGGTGGCACGCACGAGCCGGGATCGGCCGCGGCGGATGCGCTCGCCGTCCGCTCACGGGCCGGCGCGCTCGTCGAGCCGTCGGCCAGCGCGACCGAGATCAGCGAAGCCCTCCGCTTCGACGACGTCCGGGCCACCGCCACCGGCGTGCTGAGCGAACCGCTGTCGCGCGACCTGCCCGGGATGGGCCTGCAGGGCTACACGCTGGGCGGTCGCGCCGTCCGGGCGCTGCCCACATCCCCGGCCTGGCTGGCCGACCGGCTCGCGAACATGGTCGCCGGCTGGCAGCGGGCGCACCTGGTCGGCCCGGGCTTCGGCGGCGAGGTGTTCGCCGGGCTGATGCTGGCCCCGTGGGGGGTCAACCAGCTCGCCCAGAACAAGGGGGCCGAACACGTGCTGCGACAGCTCGCGGCCGCCGAACGCGCCACCGGTGCCACGGCTTCGGTGGCGCCGGTCGTCACCGCCCAGGGGCGGCGGCTGGCCATCCCGTTGACGAACGGCGCTTTCGAGTTCATCGACGTGCTCACGTCGGTGCGCTACGAGATCCCCCGCCCCGGCGGCCCGCCACTGCACATCGACATCCACGTCAACTCCGACGGCAGTTGGCGGGTGAGCCACGACCTGCCGGCCGGGGTCTGGCCCGACCGCGTGCCCCTGACCGGAACGAGGTGAGAGATGCCGTCGCGATCCCACGTCGACGAGTTCCAACGGCTGCCGGCCGCCCTGATCGTCGACCTTCCGCTGTTCATCCCGCTCTTCGCGGTCAGCCGGCTGACCCTCAGCGAGACGTACTCGCTGCCACCGGTCGGCGCCCAGGCGTACCGCACGGCCACCACGTCCTCGACCGACACCGTTTCCCTGTCGGCGCTGCTCGTCGGCCCGCAACGGCTGCTGTGGAAGAAGGACCTGGAGCTGCTCGCCGCGTCGAGCCGGCGCGGCGGGTCACTCGGTGCCTGGACCGGCGGCACGGTGGGCGGGCTGATGTTCGTCAGCCGGCTCGTCAGTCGGATCAACATGCAGATCAGCGACCTGTCCTTCACCGCGTCCGCGCAACGGCTGGAGACGCTGGAGGTTTCCGTGACACTGCGGCACGTGCCGCGCCCGGGCCCGGTCGACGCCCTCGTCGACCTCGGCGCCACCGCCGCGATGTCCACACTGGAGTTCCTGACATGAGCCTGCCCGACGGCTGGACCGCGCTGCCCTTCGACGCCGCACGCGGCGTCCCACAGGCCGTACCGATCGCCGGCCCGGTGCCCGGCCTGCGCGCCGTCCTCGTGACCGGCGCGGGCGACCTGCCCCGGCTGCTCTGCGCCCCCGTCGACCAGGTGGTGCACGACGCGGCGCTGCGGCGCGCACCGGTCGGGGCCACCGCTGTCGGCGTCGGGCTACCCATCCACATCGCCGCACACCGGCAGGCGGTCGCCGCGCTGACCGCACCGCCCCCGGACTCGCTGAGCACCGCCGCGACGTCCGCGGTGATCCTGGTCATCGGCCCGTCCGGGGTGCTCACCACCTGGCCGGCGCTGCCCGACCGGGCGCTGCCGGTCGCCGGTGACGGACGGCTGCTGGGCGAACTCTGGATCGACGACCTCCGGCTCGCCGCCGGCTCGCTGGTCCGCGGCGGCGAGTGCGGTTCCCGGATCAGCGTCGGCTGGCGACCCGTCGGCGGCGCCGCGACGCAGCCACGTCCCGAGGAGGAGGACCCCTATGCCGGGCTCATCTGATTCGACCGTCGGCTTCGACGCGGGCTGGCGGGCGGACTTCCGCGCCGACGGCGCCGACGGCCTCGCCGCCGAGCCGGCGCTCAGCGTGGGCCGCGAGCAGTACGACGCGGAGCTGCGCTGGGAGTCGGACGGGTCGTTCCGGGCGGCGACCTTCAGCCTGGCGGTGGACGGGCTGACCGACCCCGACTACGAGAAGCTCGCCGGCCGGCCGTGCCCGCACGTGACCGTCGCGCTCGGCTGGCGGGACACCCCCGGCACCTTCGTGTCGGGGCTGGCCAACCTGGCCGGCGCCCTCAGCTTCGGTCCCGGATCGGACGGGCTGCCCGAGGTGTTTCTCGGCCGGATCACCCGGGTCGAACGCACCGCCGGCGACTTCCGCTACCGCACCACGTTCACTGGCGTCGACGCCGCCTTCGCGCGGCTGCGCGGCACCCGGTCCCGCGCCGTCGACGTACCGGCCGGACGGCCGCTGATCGACTACCTGCGGGCGCTGTGCGGCCAGACCGAGCCGCCGGTGGAGGTGGTGGCCGAGGGCGACCAGCCGGGGGTCGACGGCCGGCTCGACGTCCCGCTGGACCTGCCGCTGGACCGGGTCATCCTGCATCTGGCCCAGATCGCGCGCGGCGGCGCGACCGACACCGGTGTTCCGCTCTTCCTGCGCGGCGGCCGGCTGCACGTGGGCACCTGGGTGGGGCCCGTCGACGGCGGGACGACCCACCCGCTGGACGCGTCCACCGGCCTGGTCGACGTGGTGCCGGTGCCGGCCGAACGGCCGGAACCCGCGCCCGACAACCCGTACGCCCGCACCGTGGTGGACGCGTTCACCGTCACCCTGCTCGGGCGTCCGGACATCCAGGTCGGGGATGTGGTGGAGCTCGCGGTGCCCGCGGTCGTGCCGACGACGAACGCGGCGGCCTCCGTGGTCGGCGCGCTGGGAGTGCTGGTCGAGCCGTTCACCGCGCTGACCGGCGCCGCCCCACCGCCGGCACCACGTCCGTTCCGGGTGCTCGGGTTGACCCATCAACTGGGCAGGTCAACCGGTTTCACGACCACGCTGCGGGTGGAGCGCCAGCAGCCGCGCGCCGCGCACACCGGGGATCCGGCGCAGACCAGCGAGGCGCACCGACTGGCCGAGGAGCTGGACACCCGGGCACGCCAGCTCGCCAGCGCCCGGCGTCCGATGGACGTCGGGCTGGTCAACCGGCAGACCACCGCGCCGCAGCAGGACGGCACGATGGCCGTACGGCCGCAACGGCTCCAGCTGCGTTCGGGGCTGGCCGACAGACCGGCGCCGAACGTGCCGGTCGACGGCGACCTGATGCCCACGCCGACCCAGCTCGTCGACAAGCCGTACCTGACGCCGTTCGCGTTCCGCGGCACCGGCCTGGTGATCCCGCACTACCCGGGCGCGCGCGTGCTGCACCTCAACCACCAGAACGACCCGCGCAACGCGGTCGTCGCCGGCTGTCTCTGGGACCGGGGCGAGGAGCCGGAGAGCAAACCGGGCGACTGGTGGCTCACCCTGCCGACCGGCGTCGGCGCCGCCGAGTCGAGCAGCGACCCGGCCGCCGAACCGGCACCCACCGGCAAGGTCTCCAGCGACCTGATCGACGCCCGCGGGGTACGCGCCGTCGCGGTCCGCGCCCTGCACATCGGCGTCGGCGAGCAGAAGATGCCCGGTGTCGGCCAGCGTCCGGCGGACGCGGCGGTCGACGAGGTCGTCATCAGCAGCGCGAAGGGCAACGCCACGATCCGGTTCGACGCCGACGGCAACATCGAGATCTCCACGTCGGCCGAGATCCGGTTCACCGCCCGCAAGGTCACATTCGACGTCGAGCAGTCGGTGGAGGTCCAGTGACGGAGACGAACGCGGTCACGGCGCGGGCGGTGCTCGGGCACGGCCTGGCGCTGACCCCGATCGGGCCCGACTCCCTCGGGCTCGACCTGCGCTGGCGGGACGGGACCGCCGGCGCCGGGATCGCCATCGTGGACGGGGTGGAGAACCTCGCCCAGGACCTCACCGTCGCGCTGCTCACCCCCACCGGGACCGACCCGTTCGACCTCGGGTTCGGCTTCGACGGACTGCGCGTGCTCACCCTGAACACGCCGCCGGCGCTGACCGAGGAGCTCATCCGGCTGTCGGTGATCCGCACGCTGACCGCGGACGCCAGGGTCCGTGAGGTGCTCGACGTGACGTTGAGTCCGGTCGGGGCGGACCGCCGGCAGCGGGTAACCGCGGAGGTCCGCACCGTGCTCGGCGAGGCACTCCGGCTCGTGCTGGGAGAGGTGGAGATCTGATGACCGACAGTGAACTCGAGCGGATTGCCCGCACGACCGCCGTGGGGAAGGCGTACGGCATCACCGAGTCCGGATTCGTGCCCAAGCCGGTGGCCCGGCTGCTCGAGGAGAAACTCGCCGCGGCCCGGGAGTTGTTCGGGCCGACCGTCGATCTCACGTCGGGAAGCGCGCTGCGTACCGTGCTCGAACTGATCACGGTCGAGGAGGCGCACGTCTGGACCCACATCGGACAGTGCTTCGCCGACACCCACGTCGCGACCGCGACCGAGGAGGCGCTCTCCCGGCTCGGCGCGGAGCTCGGCATCATACGGCCGTTCCACCGGGCGTCGGGGCAGGTCGGGATCGCCGTGCAGGCGGACCTCCCGACCGACCTTCCCCTTCTCGTGCTGCCGCGCGGATCACGGCTGAGCGCCCGCGGCGGCGCCGAGGTGTTCCTGGCCGAAACGGTCCGGCTCACCAACACCGACCGCGCCGCGACCGCGCCGGTGGTCGCGTTCCTGCCCGGCCCGGACGGCGACCTGGACCCGGCCGCCACCGTCGGGGGCGACACCCCCGGACTCATCGCGGCCTTCTCCCCCGCCGACGTCCGGGTGGCGCGGGCCGCGCAGTTACTCGCCGACGGCACGCTGTCGATCACCCACGAGATGGCCCTGTCGGGCGGATCACGGCAGTGGCCCGACGAGCTCTACCGTGACCTGTTGCTGGCCTATCCGCGCAACCTGTGGACCCCCGACGCCGTGCGCGTCGCCGTATCGCTGGTGCCCGGCGTCCGCCAGGTCGTCGTGAAGGACCTCTACGGCGGCCTGGACATCAACCAGTCCATCTTCGGCAACTTCTCCTTCGCCGAGCGGCTCTTCGCCGAGCAGCGCAGCCTCGGCAGCCCGTACTTCGTGACGATTCTCGTCGCCGCGGAGGATGGCGCGGTGTGGGACGGTCCCGGTCAGCTCGCCGACCGGGTACGCGGGGCGGTCGACGAGGTGCGGCCGATCGGGATCGCGCCGAACATCGAACGGGCGGACCCCGTGGGGGTGGGATTCCAGGTACGGCTCGTCGTCGACGGTCTTCCGCTCGCCACGGGCGCGGCGGGGACGCCCGGCCCGGAGGCGGGCGCCCTGCTGGGTCGGATCGGCGACCGGGTCCGCCGGTACGTCGATCGGCTACGGATCGGCGAGCCGGTGCGGTTCAGCGAGGTGATGTGGGCGGTGATGAACGAGCCCGGCGTCGTCGACGCCCGCGACCTGCGGCTACTGCGATATCCGCCCCGGCTGACCGACCTCGACATCACCGTCGCCGGCGCCGCCGTGACCGCGTCGGTGGCCGGCTGCGGCGAAGACGTCGCGATCGGCCCCACCGAAGTCGCTGTTCTCGTGGACGACCCCGACCGGATCACGGTGGTGTGAGATGCGCCCGATCCCGCCCCGTACGGTCGCCGGGTCCGGGTTGGAAACGGCCCTGGACCTGCTCACGCCGCCGTTCGCGGCGGCCGCGATCCGCGACGAGCTGACGCTCACCGGCGGCCGGTTCGCGGTCGAGGGCCCCCGCCGGCATCCCGCGCTGCTGGTGCGGCTGCGGATGGCGCTCGCCCGGACCGCGGTGCTGGTCCACGCGGAGGTGAACGGGGAGCAGTTGGCGCCGGTCGTCTTCGGGGCGTATACCGCCGCCGGTTCGGTGCTTCCGCTCTACGTGCCACGGCTGCCCGCCGGCTCGGACGGCACCGGTTCGTTCACCGTGCGGGCGCGGGTGTGGCACGTGGACGGCGCCGACGCCGCGGCGATCGCCCACGACGCCGAAGCCGTGCTCGTGACCACCGGTCCGCCCCTGTCGGACGCCGACGCCGCCACGCTGGTCGACGGCATTGTGCTCGACGGACTCCTCTCCCGGATGGTGTACCTGTCGACGCTGGAGAAGCAGCGGCTGCTCGCCGCCGCCCGGGAGGTGACCGCCGCCCGGCACGTCGCGCTGGCCCGCGGCGCCGCCCTCGACGCGCACGGAGCGGATCTGGCCGTGCCGCGGCTGGCGGACGAACCGGATGACCGGTACCGGACCCGGCTCGCCGTCTACTCGTCGTGGCGGCTGGCCACCCCGGCCGGTTTCTCCGCCGCGCTCAACGGGCCGGGGTCACCGGAGCAGCCCGCCGCCGGACTGCCGGCCACCGTCGGGGTGACATCGCGTTTCCGGGTGCTGGAGCAGGCCGGGCAGCTCGCGATCGCGGTCCGGCTGGTGCAGGTCGGCGCGGATGTTCCGGCCCGCGAACGGTTCGCTGGCCTGCTCACCGGCGGTCTGCTCGCCGACCTCGACGCGGCGCCGCCGACGCAGCTGCCCGCCGCCACCCGGGAACGACTCACCCGGGTCCGGGCCACCTTGACCGGGGCGCTGTCCCGCACCGGGGGCGGCACCCGGCCGAGGTACATGACGACGCTGACCGCGACGAGTCTCGCGCGCGCCGTCCTGTTGCTGGAGCTGCTGACCGGGGACGGATCGCTGTCGTTGCTGCGGGCCTGGACCGCGACGCCCGACCCGCGGCATGAACTGGGCCTGGGGGTGACCGTCCGCCGGGTCACCGCAACCCGGCTGGGCCGTGCCGTCACCGCCGCGCGCGCCGCGCGGGATGCGGCGGCCGCCGGGGAGCGGGTGCAGTTGCCCGGCGCGGACGGTGACGTCGATCCCGAACTGCTCGCCGCCATCGTCGGCGCCGAGCCGCGGGACACCGCCGATGATCCGCTCGGCGCGTGGCTCTTCTCGGCCGCGGGGATGGCCACGGTCACCGCGCCGGACGACAAAAGTGTGTACCTGTCCCCGCTCCCGTCGATGGGGCTCGTGGTCGAGGGCCCGGAGCAGGTGGCGCCGGGCGCGACCGCGGAGTTCGTCGCCCGCCTGCGCCAGGACGACAGCACGGGGCGGCACGTCCTCGTCGACGAGGCGTGGCAGCGGGCGCGGGCACCGCTCGCCGAGGCGGGCGGCAACCCGATCCTGCTCGCCCCCGAGGAGCTTCGTACCGCACTGGAAGAGCTCTCCGCCGCGGCACCGGACCTGCCGGTGGTGCTGTCGCCGCTGGCCTCCATCGGGCTCGCGCCGGCGCTGCCGGGCGAACTCGCCACGCGGATCCTCGAGGCGTACGACCTCGACCTGCTGCTCGGCGTCCACGTTGATGATCCGGTCGGGGCCGTCAACCCGGAGTCCGACCCGGCGAGGGAACTTCGGGACCGCATGATCGCCCGCTCTGACGCCCTGACCGCGGCGGGGTTCCACTCCGTACGGGTGCTGCCCGCGCCATCGGGCGACGGGGTGCTGCTGCTCGGCGCGTTGTCGGTCCTGCCCGGCGGATCGAACCGTCCCGGCGAGCCGCCGCCGGCCGCGTACCGCTGGTACGTCACGGAACTGCCGGCGGTGAAGGGCGGGGCCACGTTGGAACTGCAGCGCGGCGCCGGGGGTCGCGTCACCGTGCGCGGTCGCCGCGCCGGCCTGGCCCTGCTGGTCTGCGTGGCGTACGCCCGGCGGGGCCTCCCCGACCCGTACGAGGTGCGCGTCGAACTACCCGGAGACGACGTGCTGAGTCTCGAGCAGTACGGCTACGTGATGAACCTGCTCGAGCATCTGTGCCCGCTGGGCATCGAGATCAACACATTTGATCTACGGCGCAACCACGTCAGCGTCGACGGCGGGGAGCCCACCTTCCTGTCCAGCCGGGTCTCCCGCAGCTACACCCGGTTCCGTCGCCGCCGACCGGATGGGGCCGACCGATATCCCGACGCCGACCCGCCCAGGAGGTAGGCATGGCCAAGTTCAGCTTTGTCGACAACGACATCCTCATCGATGGCGTCTCGAGCACCAAGGTCGCCGGGACGTTGAAGCAGGCCGGTCTGGCCGAGTCGAAGATCGGCGAGATCATCGGTTTCTGGTACGTCGGCGCGACCGGCAACACCAGCCCCGCACCGTTCGACTTCGTCACGGACGTCCAGACCCACGACCCGCGCTGCGACGTCACCTACGCGCGCAGCTTCACGCATGCGGACTGGGTGGACGGCGAGGACCGGGTGCAGGCGGCCGCGACGCCCGAGGAACTCGGCTTCAACGCACGCTTCCACGGGATCGAGAACGAGTTCGATGCGATCGCCGAGCAGTTCCGCCGGCTCGGGGCGTGCGCGGCGGAGCTCCGTGCCGACCTGGTGGGCGTCGTGCGGGAGATCGAGAGCAAGCTGACGGTGCTGCAGAACGACATCTTCGAGCTCCGCAGGGAGGCGCTGCCGGAGAAGTCACTCAACGGCACCGGGCTGGGCATCGTCGGCAGCGTCAAGGTCGGCCAGAAGGACGCGTTCATCGCCAACGTCGGCGACGATTTCACGCTGGTGGAGTTCGCCGGTTCATCCCTCGGCGGCAACGTGCGGACGAAGATCCTCGATCCGGGGCCGGGCCTGGTCTTCGATCCGGCGAAGGTGCGGCCGAACGAACTCATCGACCTCTTCGCGGGGCTGGAGGACGCGATCACCGTGCCCCGCATCCGCGAGCTCGTCGATCGTCCGGACGGCGCCACGGTGGCCGAGCTACGCGCCACCGCCGGCGGGCTGGCCCTGCCCACCGGCGAAACGCTCGCGTCCGTGCTGGCGTCGATGCCGGCCGACGTCCAGCTCAAGAACGTGCCGGGCGCCGTCGACACGATCGCGGCGCACGTGGTGGGCACCCTGCCGGCCGAGACCGTCACAGCGACCACCAGCGCGGTGATCACGGAAAGCCGACTGCGGCGTGGCAGCATCACCTCGCTCCGCTCGGCGGACGCGACGGGCGTGGGGGTCGACGCGACGGTAATCGGCCTGCTCTCCGGGGCCGGGGTGGACACCTCGGTCGGCGGGCTGGCGGGCATGACCAGCACCGACCTCGCCGGCCGGGTGGCCGGCAGCGGCGTGCAGGTGAGCACGGAAGCGCTCCGGCTCGCGGTGGCGCGGGCGCGGGTCGCCACCGCGATTCGGGGCCGGTCACGATGAAGGCCGTCGCGCGGGCCGGGGACGCCGCGGCAACGGCCAGCGGCAGAACGAACTACCCGAACGACAAGGCGCCGACGGCGACCGGCGCCTGGGCGGCGGTCGGTCCGGTCGCCGAGACCCCGGTTACGGTCGCGGGCGCCGACGGTAAACGCGTCATCCGGTCGGCGTCCTGCACCTTCACCTTCACCGGCACGCTCACCTCAAACGGCAACGCGTTCACGTCGCCCCCGTCCGTCGTCACGCTCAGCCCCGGGACGCGGACGCTGAAGGTCGGCGGCAGCGACCCGCTCGTCGACGGCGACGAGACCAGTGATTCGTTCGGCAACACGGTGAGTGTGACGTCGACGGCGAGTTGGCGAACGAGCTGAGCCCGGAAATCGGGATCAGGCGCTCTCCTCGTCCTCCAGGCCGACCGCATCGCGGAGTTCCCGCACCGACCGCCGCAGTTCGCGACGGTCGTGGATGTCGGCGGTATGCGTCATCAGCTCGGCCATCGCCTCCGCGATCGCGTTGAGCTTGTCCTGCGTGGCCGCGTCGTTGCGGGTCTGGGTGTTCTGCAGCAGGGCCACGAGCAGGAACGTCACGATCGTGGTGGCCGTGTTGATGATCAGCTGCCAGGTGTCGATGTTGCCGATCAGCAGAACCGACGGCGCCCAGAGCAGCACCAGCAGGACGCAGCAGGCAAAGAACCAGGCGCGGGACACCAGCATCGCCGCCCGGGTGGCGAACCGATCAAAAACCGACAGCCGCGGTGTGACGTCGCTGGGCATGTGCGGCCGCGGGCGCTTGCGCCCGGCGGCCTCCTCGGCACTCATGCGCACCGCCCTACCCCGACGGTCGGCCACGGAAACAGCGTCGGCCTTCGCGACCCATCGACTGGTCACGAACGTGCCGAGGGGCCGGGACCCGCTGCCGCGGAGGTGCCGTCAGCTCGGCGGATACGGGCTGCCCGTCAGCAGGCGCGCCAGGTGGGCGGCGTTGGCCGCCAGTGTCCGGGTGGCGGCCCCGGTCGTATCCGGCTTCGGTCCCGCCTTGTCGTAGTCGACCGACCCCATCGCCTCGCCGACCCAGTAGGCGGCGGCCGCGGCGGGGACCGTGAAGCCCACATCGTTGAGGGCCTGCAGGACCTCGGCGGTCACGTGGTGGGCGCCGTCCTCGTTTCCGACGACCGCCACGGTGGCGACCTTGCCGTAGGTCAGCGGTCGGCCCTGGTCGTCAGTCTCGGACAACTCGGCGTTCAGCCGCTCGAGCACCATCTTGCAGACGCTGGACGGCTGCCCCAACCAGATCGGGGTGGCGATGATGAGCACCTGCGCGTCGAGCAGCTTGGCGCGGATCGACGGCCAGGCGTCGCCGTCGCCCTCGTCCGTGGAGACACCGAACTTGACGTCGTGGTCCACCACCCGGATCACGTCGCCGTCGATGTCGTGGTCGGCGAGCGCAGCGAGGACCTCCCGCCCGAGCAGCTCCGAACTGGACGACGCCGGCGACGGCTTGAGCGAACAACACAGGACCAGGGCACGCAACGTCGACATCCAACAGCTCCGATCAGACAAGGCGGTGACGTTCCGGGCTACCCCGACGTTTCGGAGCCAACCGTCGATGTGACGTGGGTCACGGTTCGCCGCGCGGACTGGATTCAGGCCTCGTGGATCGCGACGCCCGGTCATTGGGGAGCCTGTCCGTCTCCGATCTACTTCGGAGCGGCCTCGGCCAGCGCGGAGTGGGCAACGCGGCGGCCGCGCAGTAGCCGTCGCCCTTATTCGCGCGGATGGCGTCGCCCGGGCTCCGGACGCACGCCATCCGCGCGCTCAGCGCCGCACTCCGTCGTGCGGAGGGGCGCGGGATCCTTCACTCAGGGCTTGAGCAGCACCTTGACCGCGCCGTCCTTCTTCTGCTGGAAGTTCTCGTACGCCAGGGGCGCGTCGTCGAGCGGTACGCGGTGCGTCGCGAACGTCTCGACCCCGAGCGGGTCCCCGTCGCCGGTCAGCAGCGGCATGATGTCGTCGACCCACCGCCGCACGTTGGCCTGCCCCATCCGCAGCTGGATCTGCTTGTCGAACAGCACCATCAACGGCAGCGGATCGGCCATCCCGCCGTACACCCCGGACAAGGAGATGGTGCCGCCCCGCCGGACGATGTCGATGGCCAGGTGCAACGCGGCGAGCCGATCCACGCCGGCCTTCTCGATCAGTTTGGCCGCGACGGCGTCCGGCAGCAGCCCGGCGACCCGCTGGGCGAGTTTGCCGGCCGGCGATCCGTGCGCCTCCATGCCGACCGCGTCGATGACCGCGTCGGGACCACGCCCGTCGGTCAGGTCGCGGATCGCCTCGGCGACATCGTCGTGCGCGGTCAGGTCGAGCGTCTCGACCCCGTTGGCCCGCGCCCGGGCCAGCCGCTCCGGCACCAGGTCGACGCCGATCACCCGGCCCGCCCCGCGGTGCATGGCCACCCGGGTGGCCATGTCGCCGATCGGGCCGAGTCCGAGCACGACCACCGAACCGCCGGGCGGCACGGCCGCGTACTCCACCGCCTGCCAGGCCGTCGGCAGCACGTCCGACAGGTAGACGAACCGGTCGTCGGACGGGCCCTGCGGCACCACGATCGGACCGAACTGGGCCTGCGGCACGCGCAGGTATTCGGCCTGCCCGCCCGGGACGCGGCCGTAGAGCCGGGTGTAGCCGAACAGCGCCGCCCCCTTGCCCTCCTCGCGCACCTGGGTGCTCTCGCACTGTGTCATCAGGCCCTGCCCGCACATGTAGCAGTGGCCGCAGGCGATGTTGAACGGGATGACCACGCGGTCACCGGGCCGCAGGTTGGTGATGGCCGGCCCGACCTCCTCGACGATGCCCATGGGCTCGTGGCCGAGGATGTCGCCCGCGCTCATGAAGGGCCCGAGCACCTCGTAGAGGTGCAGGTCGGAGCCGCAGATGCCGCTCGATGTGACCCGGATGACGATGTCGTTGAGGTCCTGTATGCCGGGGTCGGGCACCGTGTCCACCCGCACGTCCCTCGTTCCGTGCCAGACGACTGCCTTCACCAGAACACTCCCTTCCGACCGGCCGGCGTATCGACCTGCCTGGCCTTCGCCGTACCCCCGGGGTAATCGGACGAAACGGAGTGTCCGCCGGGTGGCTGTGTCCATGCCGCATTCCGGCGGTACACAGACGACCCGGTGCAGCGGCTGTTCACGCTGTCGATGACGCGCACGCTGGTGGTGGCGATCGTCGTGGTCTCGATGGATTTCGCCGGATGGCAGTACGGCCATCCGTCGAGGGTGCGACGATGGGCCGTCTCGTCAGGCGGCCACCTGGTCGCGGCCGTGCGTCTTCGCGACATACAACTGGCGGTCCGCCGAGTCGAACAGATCCTGTCCGGTCATCCCCGGCGCCAGCGCGGCCGCGCCCAGACTCACCGTGACCCGCAGGCCGGGCGCCAACTCCTCCCAGTCACGTCCCGCGATGACCTGGCGGATGCGTTCACCGACGCGGGCCGCGCTGGCGAGGTCGGTCCGCAGGAAGAGCGCGAACTCGTCGCCGCCGAACCGGATCGGCACGTCATCGGGGCGGCAGTGCGCCCGTAGCACCGAGGCGATCTCACGCAGCACCCGGTCGCCCATCCCGTGCGAATACCGGTCGTTGATCAGCTTGAACCGGTCAAGATCGACCAGAAGCAGGACCACCGGGGTCTCCGGATCGGCTTCGATCGCGACTATCTGCCGCTCGTAGACCCGCCGGTTGCCGAGCCCGGTCAGCGCGTCCTGCCCGGCCGCACTGTCCGCACGCGCGTGCTCGGCCTCCAGCCACACCCGCCGGCGCGCCTGATGCAGCATCGACTTGCGCTCCATGCGCAGTCGCCACAGGTGGAGAGCGTGGTCGCGCAGCGCGGCGAGCATCGCCTGTGCCCCGTCGCCGGGAAACTCGACCGCGGCGAGCGCGGCCAACTCGTACTGGAAGAGCAGTTGCTGCGCGCTCTGTCCCTCCGCGGCCGACAACTCCTCGGCCGCCATGAACTCCCGTCGCGCGCCACGCAGCTCACCGCGGGTGCGCAGCGCGACCCCGTACGCGAGGTGGACCAGGCGGGCCTCGTGGTACTGGCCGGCGGCGCGCAACGGGACGATCATCGACTCGCACAGCGCGACGGTCTCCTCGACCTCGCCGATCTTCGCGAGCCCCAGCGCGAGCAACGCCGCGGCGAGCGGCGCGTCTCCGTCCGGGCCCCGCTCGCGATACATGGTGACCCAGTACCGCGCCAGGCTCGCCGCCCGGGCGAACCGGACGCTGGCCTCGTCGATCATGCCGATCTGCTCCAACCGCAGCCCCCATTCGAGGAGCAGTTCCGCGCGCTGCAGCTCCATGGCCGCCCGTTGGCCGCTGTCCGGCTCGAACCACTCCACGGCGACGCGCACGCACTCGTCGGCGTGCTCGAAGAGTTCGGCGGCGCGGGCCGCCTCACCGACCGATGCCAGGGCGGAGGCGTACCGCGGGTTGGTTTGCGGAATGAGATCCATGATCGTGCTCGCGCGCGCCAGCCGGTGCAGCCCCTCGTCGAGCCGCCCCATCCGGACGAGGACCTCGGCGATGTCCGCGAGGGCCTTCGCCTCGCTGCACCGGGCACCCGTCGCCCGATGGCGGCGCAACAGGGTCTCGCCGACGAGCAGGGCCTCCTGGAAACGCCCCAGCCCGATGAACGCGTACATGCGCACCTGGACCAGCATGGCGACCGTCCGCTCGTCGCCGAGCAGCCCGACAATGCCCTCGAACTCATCGGTCAACCGCAGCGCCTCGGTGTTGCGCCCTTTGACGGTCAGCTCGTGGGCCTGCAGACCCAGGTGCACGAAGGGTCCGAACGGCCGCATCAGTGCGGGCACACGCGGATCTCCCATGTGCGCCTCCCTACGCTGTCCTGGACGTCCCGCTGTCTCTATCGGCCGGCCAACCGCGAGAATGAGGAACGGCTTCCCGCACACCGCCCGGCGATCATGCGGTACGACACCAGTAACTAGGAGATTACGTCGGGACGCCGTGCCAGGATCACCCGACGTCGCGCCACCGGACCGTGTCCGTCGGATGGCAGGGTCGGCGGGGTGACGCGAATCATCAGCACGCTGGACGCCGAGCCGCAGCGGAGACAGCTCATGCCGAAGGCGTCCCGCACAGACCCGAGACTAGAGCGGTCGCACTGCCAGTTGCGGAGCCAGCCAGCCGGCAAACGTTCATGCCAGCGCACTGCCTAGCGGTAGCAGCGCCACCCGTACGCGTCGTCGCCCGGGTTCCGCCGTTTTGTCTTCAGCGGCCGAACCCGCCGTCAATCGCCCAGCACGGATGCGCCTTCTCATCGTAGTGATCAACGCGCTTCGGCCCGGACGGCGCGTGGAATCGGTAGAACATGTGGCTGACATCTCTCAGCTCTCCACCGCCATTGTCGATGTCATGCGTGGAGGTGTCGCCCGATGATGGCTTTCCTGGACAAGTTGCCGACGAAGCTGCGTACCGTCCTGGCCCAACTCTGCCTGGTGGGCGGGGTTGTCTGGCTGGCGGTGCTCGCCCACTCGGCCGCGACCGATGCCGCCGCGCAGTTGCCCGCGGGATCGGGGGCGCGCGAGCGCCTGGAATCCCTGGCGACGGCCGCCGTGTGGATCCCTGTGGTGCTCTGCCCACTCGGGATGCTCTTCCAGGCCTCGGTCTGGCGCTCGATCGTGCGGGCGCTGCGCATGTGCGAGGCCGTGATCACCAAGGCCGCGGCAGGCGACCTGAGCCAGCGTATGCCGGTCGTCGGCAAGGACGAGCTGGGCGCGATGGCCGTCTCGTTCAACAAGATGGCGACCCGCGTCGGCAGCACCGTCGAGGGCATCCGCGCCGCGGCGGCCGACCTGCTGGCGTCCTCGGCGGCGCTCGAAGCGACGAGCACCACCATGACGCGGGCCGCCGAGGCGACGGCGCAGCAGATGGACAGCGTCACGCTCTCCGCCCGCCAGGTGACCGGTGACATCGACGACGTGACCGCCCGTACGGAGCAGATGCGCTCCGCCATCACCGAGATCAGCGCCAACACGACCGCCGCGGCCCGGGCCGCGTCGGGCGCGGTTGGCGATGCCGGCGAGGCGGCCGAGAACATGGGCCGGTTGCGCGACTCCAGCCGTGAGATCGGCAAGGTGATCCGGACGATCACGGCGATCGCCGAGCAGACCAACCTGCTCGCGCTGAACGCCACGATCGAGGCCGCACGGGCCGGCGAGGCGGGCAAGGGCTTCGCGATCGTCGCCGGTGAGGTGAAGGAGCTCGCGCAGGCCACCTCGAGCGCCACGGAGGAGATCACCCGCCGCATCGAGAGCATCCAGGAGGACACCGAGCGGGCGGTGCGGATGGTCGCCGGCTTCGCCGACGTCATCGGATCGATCGCCGACTACCAGACCACGATCACCGCTGCCGTCGAGCAGCAGTCGGCGACGACGGGCGCGATGGCCGCCGGAGCGGACGTCGTCAGCAGGAACACGACGGCGATCGTCCGGGCGATCGACGGGGCCCATGGCGCGGCGGACGACGCCCGCGCGGCGTCCGCGCAGACCCGTACCGCCGCGGCCGACCTGACCGCGACGGCGGCGCGGCTCAACGAACTGGCCGCCGAGTTCCGCGCCTGAGCCGGAGTCGTGCCATTGATGGCACCAGCCAGATATTGAAGGGGTCAGGACCTCCCGGTAGGTGTGGAGCCACACGCAACCGCACCTGAGCCACGGGAGGTCCTCGTGCCCCACGGCCATGCTCGACCGGACGCCGGACTGGCGTCCCCACCACAGACCGCCGACGACGGTGACGACCCGGACCTGCACGCCCCCGGCCTGGCCGAGCTCGCGGATCCCGACTGGATGCGCCACGGCAGCGAGTTCGCCACCACCAGCTTCTGGGCGGTCGCCCGGCGCCTCCCGGCCATCCTGCGCGAGGCGATCGCCCTGGCCTGGCAGGCCAGCCCTCGTGACACGGTGGCGGCGATCGGACTCAACATCGCCGCCGGCGTGATGACCACGCTCGGCCTGGTCGCCACCAGCACCGTTCTCCGCGAGCTGTTCGCGTCCGCCCCGACCCCCGAGCGGGTACGCGCGGCGGCGCCCGCGCTCGCGGTGGCCGCGCTCGCGCTGATGCTCCATGGCGGTCTGACGATCGCGGCCGGGTGGGCGCAGGCGCGCATGGCCCCGCAGATCAACTATCAGGTGGAGTTGCGGCTGTTCGAGGCCACGACCGCGGTGGAACTGGGCGCGTTCGACGACGCGGGCTTCGCCGAGGAGATGGACCGCGCGCGCGACCGGGGCATGAACGACGCGGCATCCATCGTCGACGACGCGGTCAACCTCGTCACCGGCGTGGTCGGGGTCGTGGCGACCGCCATCGCGGTGACCGTGATCCAACCCCTTCTGATGCCGTGCCTGCTGCTCGCCGCCGTACCGGCAGCGGTGACCGCGGTCCGGATCGCCCGCCGCGAATATCTCGCCATGCTCGCCCGGGTCACCCGACAGCGCCGGATGCGGATGCTCGCCGGTCTCATGGCCAACCGCCACACCGCGGCCGAGGTGCGCACCTATCAGATGCGCGGCTTCCTGCTCGGCGAATACCGGCGGATCATGACCACCGAGACCAGCGCGCAACTGCGGCTGGTCGGCTCGCAGACGGTCACCCGCGTCGTCGGCGGCTCGGCCACCGGCCTCGCCACCTTCGCGGTCTACGCCGTGCTCGGCTGGCTCCTGCTCGCCGGGACGGTGCCGCTCGCCGCGGCGGCGACCGCCATGCTCGCCCTGCAGGCCGCCCGCACCCGGCTGGCCACGGCGATCCACGCCACCAACTCGCTGTACGAGGACGCGCTGTACTACCGCGACTTCCTCCGGTTTCTCGACCGCGCCGACGCACACACCCGTCCCGGCGGCACCCTGCCGGTCAACGGCTTCGACGAGATCCGGCTCGACCACGTCACCCTGCGCTACCCGGACACCGACACCCCGGCGGTGGACGACGTCAGCCTGCGGTTACGGCGGGGTGAAGTCATCGCGCTGGTCGGCGAGAACGGATCAGGCAAGACGACGCTCGCCAAACTCATCGCCGGGCTCTACCGGCCCACGATTGGAAGCATCCACTGGGACGGCATCGACAGCACCGAACTCTGTCCGGCGAGCATGGGTGCGCACATCGGGGTGATCACCCAGGACTGGTGGCGGTTCCCGTTCACCGCCGCGCAGAACGTGAGCATCGGCCGGCACGAGCGCAGCGACGGCACCGGACCGACCATCGTGGACGCGGCGACGGCCGCCACCGCGCACGACATGATCGTCGCCCTGCCGAACGGCTACGACACGCTACTCAACCGCGAGTTCAAGGACGGCCACGACCTGTCCGGCGGGCAGTGGCAGCGCCTCGTCGCGGCGCGCGGGCTCTACCGCGACGCGCGCCTGCTCATCTGCGATGAACCCTCCGCCGCTCTCGACGCCCGGGCCGAACACGCTCTCTTCCAACAACTGCGCCGTCGACCCGACCGCACCGTCGTGCTCATCACCCACCGCCTCGCGAACGTGCGCCACGCGGACAGGATCTACGTCATGCGCGGCGGCCGGCTCGTCGAAGAGGGCGACCACGGGCAACTCATCGTGCACGGCGGTCTCTACCGGGAACTGTTCGACCTGCAGGCGAGCGGATACACCGGCTGACGCGTCGCGGTCACAGCGGCCCCGTGGCGCGCCCGCACACTCGGACGGGTCGCCCGGCCGGCTGCCCGCGCTCGAGCCACCAACTGGAACTGCGTCCGTCCGCCGCCGGCGTCTTCGAGCCGGACGGTGACGAGGTCGACGGGGCGGCCGAATTCGACTTCGGACTGCGCCGCATTCTCGACGGCGTCGACGCGCTCCTGCCGTCCCGCTCCTGACCGGGGCACACCACCGGTCGCAGCAGCGGAAGTGACCGCGCGGCTTCAGGCGCCCCGGTGCCGATCGCCCGGGCGTCGACCGAACACCAGCCGGAAGTCGGTCAGCGACAGGGTCAGCCACGGCCGCTGACCGGCGAGGTAACGCAGCGGTCCCGCTGGATTGGGATGCCAGCGGGCGGCGCCGAAGCGCAGCCGGGCACTCCCCCGTACCGGGGTGCCGAGCACGCGACCATGGAGCGTCTGCGTCACCGGGAACCCGAACGGCCACCGGCCCGGCAGCCTCGTGCCCGCCGAGAGCCGCGCCTCGGCCACCGGCACGCCACCCGTCGTCGTCGCCGCGACGGTGACCGCCGAAGCCCGCTGCGAGGGGTCGGGAAACTCGAACGCCGCCAGTTCCTTCGGTATCCCCCACAGCTCCCGGCCGCCGGCCCGCGACGCTTCGCTGTCCACCCAGATGTCGACGATGCTCACCCCGGGTCGGGCCCCGACGCTGACCAGCACCGCGGAGAGCAGCTCGCGGTAGTCCAGCACCCCGCCCGACTCGTACCGGACCCAGGCGGTCCCCACGACGGCGCGACCGCCGATCAAGATCGGACGGGCCCGCTCGGCCAACCCGGGCGGCAGCTCGGGTAGCCGCGCCCGGGGCAGGAGCCACACCGACAGGTACAACTGGCCCCGCAGGTGCCACGGCTCAGGCGGGTAGGTCATCGGACGACAGTACGGCGGCACGGCGAGGGGTCGCACGAGCGTGCCGTGCCGACCGGCCCGCGCAACGACTCCGGACACACCGGCGAGGCGGCGCGGCAGCCAGGAATCGGGAGTACGGTCGCGGGGTGATCAATGGAACCCATGTGATCATCTACAGCCGGACCGCGGCAGCCGATCGCGCCTTCTTCCGCGATGTGCTGGAGTATCCCCACGTCGACGCGGGTGACGGGTGGTTGATCTTCAAGGCGCCGCCCGGCGAGGTAGCCATCCATCCGACCGGACGGCCGCAACGCTCCGCGCGGGGAAGCGCGTGATTACAGCCGGTAGCGAACGACCTGCCCTACGGCACCAACTCGCGCCACTCCGGGCGGGCACCCCGCCACGCGCCGGCCAGGATCTCCGCGGAGGAGCGGCCGGGGCATTGCTGCACCTTCGAGCGGCCGCCAACTCCTCCGGCCTGGGCCTCTACTTCCCAGCTCTCGCCATCGGTGCGTATGAAGACGTCACGACGCCCAATTTGACTGCGGTTCCCGTTCCACCAATGGCGCTCAACTCTCACCCCCCTACCGTATAGCACCACTGGCCAGCAGAAAACCTTTGCGATCTTGCCGGGAATCGGGGCGGGCCCCGTGCGACCGGTCGGCGTGGGGTGGAAGACGCGGCGATCGTCCCCCCGAGAAGCGGACGACAGATGCGAATGCTCTCATTTCTTACCCGCTCCGTCGCGGAGAGCATTCGGAAAATGCCGTTGCGTGAGTTACGACGCGTAATCAAGGGTGTGGCCATCGCGGCCCCGAACACCGCACCGCGGACGGCCCGGCGGGCCGGATCCGACCGGGTCCGAACCGCCGTCTCGACATCGGCGGGCGGCGGTGGTGGGGCCGCATCGCCCGGCGCCACTGGACAGCACCGGTACGCGGTGGCCTGACCAGACGAACCCGTGCTACGAGGACCGACGATCCGGGGCTTCCTCGGCAGGGTTCCTTCGCAGGAGGCCCCGGTTCGGGTGTTGCATTCCCGTCGATGAAACTCACGAACGCCACTATTCTTGGCCGTCGATGCACCGTGGCGACGACATCGGCAGCACTCCCCGGCCGCAAGTGGCACCGCCGCGCGCCGCATCACCACCACCCGCTCAAGCGTCGGCTCCGCACGTGGAGGAGGCGCGCGGATCGAAGAAGGGCCCGATGACCGCACGCATACTCACGCCCGCCCGGCTGGTCACCGCCGCCGCCGTCGGCCTCGCGCTGGCGGGGACGCCCACCCCCGCCCTCGCGCGCCCCGCCGCTGCGGCTCAGTGCTACGACCGCAGCGCGCCGATCACGTACGAGGAGAGCCGCATCGAGACCCCGGCGCTGCCCGGTGGCACACGCGTGCCGTACACGCTGGTCACGCTCGGGGGCTTCACCGGGTTCGTCGAACAGCTCAGCGCCGAGCTGTGCGGTGCCCGGTCCGCCGGGGCGGCGGAGCAGCTGCTGCGGCGCCGCGGGGCCGAGCTGTGGAGAACGGCGGTCGAGCGGGCGCAGGGCAAGCGCTGGATGGGGAGCATCGAGCGCTACGACGACCGTCCCCTGTACTGGACGCGACTGATGGGCACCCGCGACCTGCGCCAGTGGCGACCCGCGTTCCCGCTCTCCGACGTGCGGCGGGCGGCACTGCTGAAGACGTTCGAGTACGCCGCACGGGGGATCTCGTCGACCGACTTCCCGCGCGACAGGAAGGCCACCCGCGTGCTCGTCAGCGGGTTCGACCCGTACCAGCTCAACAACGAGATCCGCCGCTCGAACCCGTCCGGCGCCTCGGCTCTGCAGCTCGACGGTCAGGCATACGCGGTCGGCGACCGAATGGTCCAGATCCAGGCCGTGATGCTGCCGGTCACCTGGAGCGCCTTCAACGCCGGCCACGTCGAGGACGCCTTCGGGCCGCACCTGACCGCCTCGGCGAAGGAGCGCGCCGACCTGATCATGACGATCAGCCAGGGCCTGCGGGGCACGATGAACATCGAGCAGTGGGGCGGCGCCTGGCGCGGCGGCAACCCGGACAACAACAACGAGGGCACCGCGGAGCTCGTCCCCTCGGCGACGACCTGGCCGCAGCTCGACCCGAACCCCGAGTTCATCGAGACCACCCTGCCCCACCAGCAGATGGTCGCCGCCGGCACGACCCCGTGGCCCGTGCGCCTCAATCCGCGCCTCTGCGAGTGGACCGGCAACACCCGGCCCGACCCGACGAAGCTGTTCTGCCACGACAACGGGCCGTCGCCCGATGCCCAGGCCCACTCCGGTGGCGGCGGCAACTACCTGTCCAACGAGAGCATGTACCGCTCGAACCGGTTGCGGCTCGCGCTCGGCGCGACTGACGTCCCCGGCGGGCACCTGCACATCTCCGCACTGGTCTATCCGCAGGACCCGCTCGTCATCCTTGACGCGGCATTCGCGTCCGATCGGGCGCAGACCATCGAGCAGACCGTGGCGCTGGTGAAGGCCGCGGGCGCGGCCGTCGGCTGAGCCCGGATCGCGGGGCGACGTGGACGGATTGGCCGCTCTCGTCGCCGGGCTGCCGGAGCTTTCCGACGGCTCCTGATTCATCGCCGTCATGGCCCCCACCTGTTG
>NZ_JBFANZ010000027.1:0-71243 GCF_040659735.1 Micromonospora sp. NPDC049679 | reverse complement strand
CCGGCGCTGCCGGAGCTAGTCCCGGCCCGGCCGGGTGTCGGCCGTTGTGAGGTCGTCTGTTTCACCTCGGCGCACGACACGTCGTTCGTCGGTCTCACCCCGCAGCGGGTGCGCACGGTGATGGAGGCGTGGGCCGACCGTACCGCCGAGCTGTCCGGCTTGCCCGGTGTGGAGCAGGTCTTCTGCTTCGAGAACCGGGGGGAGGAGATCGGCGTTACCCTGCACCATCCGCATGGGCAGATCTATGCCTATCCGTTCGTCACCCCGCGTACGCGGCGGATGCTGGCATCGGCCCGCTCGTACGCCGACGCGCACGACGGTGCCGATCTGTTCGCGGCGGTGTTGGCGGGGGAGCGGTCGGGGGAACGCGTGGTGGCGGCGAATGAGCATTGGACGGCGTTCGTGCCGGCGTTCGCGCGTTGGCCGTTCGAGGTGCACGTCTACCCGCATCGCAAGGTGCCCGACATTGCGGCGCTCTCGGATGCCGAGCGGGCCGGGTTCGGGCCGGTTTACCTGGAGGTGTTGCGTCGGTTGGACGGCGTGTTCGGTGTGTCGATGCCGTACGTGTCGGGGTGGTATCAGGCGCCGGTGCGTACGGACCGGGAGTTGGGTTATCTGCATCTGCAGTTGTTCAGTCCGCGGCGGGCGCCGGGCAAGCTGAAGTATCTTGCCGGTTCGGAGGCGGCGATGGGGGTGTTCGTCAACGACGTACGTCCGGAGGACGCCGCGCGGATGCTGCGTGAGGTGTCGCAGTGACCGACTCCGGTGGTGTGGCGGGGGCGGAGTTGTTCGGGCAGCGTTTCGGTGCGGCGCCGGCGGGGGTGTGGTCCGCGCCGGGGCGGGTCAACCTGATCGGTGAGCACACCGATTACAACGACGGGTACGTGTTGCCCTTCGCCCTGCCGCTGCGGACGACTGTCGCCGCCGCCCTCCAGGATGAACCTCAGTGGACGGTGTATTCGCGGGAGGCCGGCGAAACGGTTGTCATCGGGTCTGATGATCTGATGCCCGGCCGGGTTACGGGTTGGGCGGCCTACGTCGCGGGTGTGTTGTGGGCGCTGCGGGAGGCCGGCTTTCCGCCACCGTCGGCGCGGATCGCGGTCACCTCGCAGGTGCCGCTGGGTGCGGGTCTGTCGTCGTCGGCGGCGTTGGAGTGCGCGGTGCTGGCGGCGCTGGTCGAGTTGGGCGGCCTCGACGTGCCACGGGAGGCCTGGCCGCGGTTGGCGCAGCAGGCGGAGAACGGTTACGTCGGCGTGCCGTGCGGGATCATGGACCAGTCGGCGTCGACGCTGTGCCGGGACGGGCATGCCTTGTTCCTCGATTGCCGGCACGGGACGCGCGAGCAGGTTCCGTTCGACCTCGCCGGGCACGGGCTCGCGCTGCTGGTGGTCGACACGAGAGCCCCGCATCGGCTGGTCTCGGGGGAGTACGCGGCCCGCCGCGCCGCGTGCGAGTCCGCCGCCGCCGCCTTGGGGGTCGCCGCGCTGCGCGACCTCGACCGTTCCGCGCTACCGGGTGCTCTCGCTCGTCTCGACGAGGTGACCGGCCGCCGGGTGCGGCATGTGGTGACGGAGAACGAGCGGGTCCTGGACGCGGTCCGGCTGCTGCGCGCCGGGCAGGTGCGTGCCATCGGTCCGTTGCTGACCGCGTCGCACGCGTCGATGCGCGACGACTACGAGATCACCGTGGCGCAGGTCGACACCGGCGTGGAGACGATGCTGGCCGAGGGCGCGTACGGCGCGCGGATGACCGGCGGCGGGTTCGGCGGCTGCGTCCTCGGCCTGGTCGAACACGCGTCGGTCGACGCGACCGCCGCGGCGGTGCGCGGCGCGTTCGCCGCCGCCGGCTACGACGACCCGCACTGCTTCGCCGCCGTGCCGGACAGGGGCGTGGCTCGACTGATCTGACCTCGTGCCCGCTGGACGCGCACACCGCAGGTGCGCCCGCGGTGCGGTTTTCCGGCAACGACGGTCGGTCATCGACGCCGTGGACACGCCTCATGCCTCGACGGTGAGGCGTGGCTCGCCGCGCCGCCTGGCACGGGTGTGGTGGTGCGTACGCGTTTCGGCAGTACCCAGAATGGAAGTGGCTGTATGTCTTCATCGCTGTCGCCGGTCGGTGGGCCGCGGCTGTCCCGTCCCTCCTGGCTGTCGCCGCGTGTGTTGCGCACCGAGGTTCTCGCCGGCCTCGTGGTGGCGCTGGCGTTGATTCCCGAGGCGATCTCGTTCTCGATCCTGGCTGGCGTGGATCCGCGGGTGGGGCTGTTCGCCTCGTTCACGATGGCGGTGACGATCGCGGTGTGCGGCGGTCGTCCGGCGATGATCTCCGCCGCGACCGGTGCCGTGGCCCTGGTCGTGGCGCCGCTCGTCCGTGACCACGGGTTGCAGTACCTCATCGCGGCCGTCATCGTGGGCGGCATCCTCCAGGTGGTCCTGGCGGTGCTGGGCGTGGCCAGGCTGATGCGGTTCATCCCGCGCAGCGTCATGGTCGGCTTCGTCAACGCGCTCGCGATCCTGGTCTTCGCGGCACAGGTGCCGCATCTGATCGGCGTGCCCTGGCTCGTCTACCCGCTGGTCGCCATCGCGCTGGCGATCATCGTGGGGCTGCCGCGGCTCACCAGAGCCGTGCCGGCGCCGCTGGTAGCGATCGTCGTGCTCACCCTCTTCACCGTCCTCACCCACGTCGCCGTGCCGACCGTGGGCGACGAGGGCGAACTGCCGCACAGCTTGCCCGTGCTCGGCCTGCCCGACATCCCGTACACCGGGCAGACCCTGCAGATCATCGCGCCCTACGCGCTGGGCATCGCCCTGGTCGGGTTGATGGAGTCGTTGATGACCGCCAAGCTCGTCGACGACATCACGGACACGCACTCGAACAAGACCCGCGAATCCTGGGGCCAGGGCGTGGCCAACATCGTGACCGGCTTCTTCGGCGGCATGGGCGGTTGCGCCATGATCGGCCAGACGATGATCAATGTGAAGGTGTCGGGGGCCCGTACCCGACTCTCCACCTTCCTGGCCGGCGTCTTCCTGCTTGTTCTGGTCGTCACTCTGGGCGACGTGGTGGCCGTGATCCCGATGGCCGCGCTCGTCGCCGTGATGGTCATCGTGACGGTCTCCACCTTCGACTGGCACAGCGTTTCCCCGGCAACGCTCAAGCGCATGCCGGCGGGGGAGACCATCGTCATGGTCTCCACCGTCGCGGTCGTGCTGGCGACCAGCAATCTTGCCATCGGTGTGGTCGTCGGGGTGCTCGTCGCCATGGTGATCTTCGCCCGACGGGTCGCGCACATCGTCGAGGTGACGAGCGTTGTGGATCCCAACGGCGGCACGCGCACCTACTCGGTGCAGGGCGAGCTCTTCTTCGCTTCCAGCAACGACGTCGTCTACCAGTTCGACTACGCCGGTGACCCGGACAACATTGTCATCGACCTGTCGCGCGCGCACGTCTGGGACGCCTCGTCGGTGGCCGCGTTGGACGCCATCACCACCAAGTACGCGGCCCGGGGCAAGACGGTGGAGATCACGGGACTGAACAGGCCAAGCGCGCAGATGCATGGCACCCTCGCGGGGCGGTTGAACGTGGGGCACTGACGCCGAGGGTGTCCGCGGGGTTGACAGAATTCCAACGAGTTGCAACAGTTCCCAACGAATCGCAAGCAACGCTGATCCGGTCACCGGGTGAGCTACTTGTCGGTCGGTGGCCTTCGCCGCAGCGAAGGCCGCGAAGCCGCACGGGAGTGGGTTGGTGTGGATTCCAAGCAAGATCACGTAGACGTCCTGATCGTCGGCGCGGGCACCGCGGCCGGGGTCGCGGCGCGGCATCTGGCCGAGGCAGGGTTCACGGTCGTCTGCCTTGAGCAGGGCGAGTGGGTGGACCCCGGGAAACTGCCGGGGAACAAGCCCGAATACGAGTTGGCCGGGGCCAAGGACTGGCATCCGGACCCGAACGTTCGCGGTCGCCGCGAGGACTACCCGGTGGACCACAGCGAGTCCGACCTGCCGGTATGGATGTACAACGGCGTCGGTGGCTCGAGCGTGCTCTACGGCGGCATCTGGGCGCGCCCCCTGCCGTCGGACTTCCGGGTTAGCACCCTCGACGGCGTAGCCGATGACTGGCCCCTCACGTACGACGAACTCCTGCCGTACTACCAGGCGGTCGAGCGTGAGATGCGCGTCTCCGGTCTCGCCGGCAACCCGGCCTACCCGCCGGGCTTCGACCCGCCGCTGCCGGCCGCGCCGATCCACCAGACCGGCCGGACCATGGCCGAGGGCATGAACCGGCTCGGTTGGCACTGGTGGCCCGGCACCAACTCCATCCCCACGCTGAATCGCGACAACAGCAAGGAAGGCCGGTGCGTCCGTTACGGCATCTGCCGGATGGGCTGTCCGGAAGGGGCGAAGTCCTCGACGGACGTGACGCATCTGCGGGACGCCGTGGCGCTGGGGGCACAGGTCATCACCCGCGCCCGGGTCGCCCGCGTGACACTGGACGACCGGGGTCGCGCCAACGGCGCCGTCTATCTGCGGGACGGGCATGAGCACTTCCAGTCCGCTTCGTTGGTCATCATGGCGGCCGGCGGCATCGGGACTCCCCGCCTGCTCCTGATGTCGGCGTCCGAGCGCTTCCCGGACGGGCTGGCGAACTCCTCGGGGCTGGTCGGAAAGCGGCTCATGCTGCACCCGTACGCCGCGTCCGTCGGTATCTACGACGACGACCTCGAGAACTGGCTGGGGCCGGCCGGCGAACACATCGGTTCGATGCAGTTCTACGAGTCGGATCCGTCCCGCGGCTTCGTCCGCGGCGCGAAGTGGGCCCTGCTCCCCATCGCGGGGCCCCTCGAAGCCGCCGAGAAGTGGACGGACCCCGGCAGCCTCAACGGCGAGGAGTTCTGGGGCGAAGGCTCCGCCGACCGGATGAAGTCGTTCGGCCGCATGCTGCAGTGGCACATCGTGCCGGAGGATCTCCCGGAGGAGACCAACTTCGTCTCGCTGCACCCCTCGCTCACCGACTCCGACGGGCTGCCGGCGGCGAAGGTGCATTACCGGGTCTCCGACAACACGCGCAAGATCATCGACTTCAACCTGGCGAGGTCGTTGGAGGCACACGAGGCCGCCGGCGCGAAGAAGGCCTGGGTCGCCGGGCGCAACTTCATGACGGGGCACAACACCGGCACCGCCAAGATGGGCGACGACCCGGCCACCTCGGTCGTCGACCGCTTCGGCCGCACGCACGACGTGCCGAACCTCTACATCATCGACGCCAGCGTGTTCACCACCTCGACGGGCGTGAACCCGACCGCCACGATCTGCGCGCTGGCGAAACGTACCGCGAGCCACATCGCGTCGAACGCCCGGGAACAGGAGGTGGCGTTGTGACGGCCCTCGACCTTTCGACTGAACTCGGCGACGCTTCGCGGGCTCGCCTCGCCGCGCTCGCCGACGTGCTGATCCCCGGCGGATCCGGCCTTCCGTCCGCGAGTGAAGCGGACGTGGCCGGCCAGTGGATCAATCGCGCGCTGGCCGCCAACGGCGACCTGGCCGGGGCCGTCACCCAGGTACTCGCGACCCCCGGTGCACCCGACGAGGTACTCAGCGACCTGCGACTCAGCCATCCCGACGTCTTCGAACGGTTCGCGTTCGCCGTAGCCGGCGCGTACTTCATGAATCCTGCCGTACGCGATGCCCTGGGTTACCCGGGTATCGCACCGCGCCGACTACCTGCCGCTGACGGTGAGGCTGAGTACTTTCTCGAGGACGACGTTCTCGCTCCGGTGGTCGATCGCGGCTCCATCTACCGCCGGGTGGAGTGATCTCCGCGCGTCCAGCGGTGGCGGCAGAACCGTTGTCCACCCGTCGGTGACGGCCGGTTACGACGCTGTGCGGCGGGGGAACATGGCCTGCAGCGTGGGGCGCCGAATCACCATGATGCCGTCGCCGTGGGTGCGCACCGATGTCCGGCCGCCACGACGACGTCGAATGGTCAGGTCGAAGGTCGACCTGCCGACCTGTACGCCTTCCAGCGTAAGATCCGGCAGCCAATCGGGCAGGTGCGGGTCGACGAAGATCGTGCGTAGCGGCGCGACCGGCCGCAGCGCGAGCAACGCCTGGACGAGGGCGATCACGGCGCTCGCCGACCAGGCCTGCGGGGCGCAGGAGTTCGGGTATACGCCGGGGTGCGGGTGTGCCTGGTCGCGGGGCAGCCCGCTGAGCACCTCGGGCAGCCGATGTCCTTCAAAGAGGGCGGCTGCGGCGAACGTCGCCTCGGCGAGGAGGTGCAACTGCTCCCAGCAGCCGTAGCGGGCGAGCCCGAGGCCGATCGTGCCGGCCTCAACCGGCCAGACGCTGCCACGGTGGTAGCTGAACGGGTTGTACGCCGGGTGCTCGGCCGAGAGGGTACGGATGCCCCAGCCGCTGAACATGTCGGGTGCGAAGAGCCGACGCGCCACCACGTGAGCGATGCGGGCCGGCACGATTCCGGTGGCGAGCAGATGCCCGTCGTTCGAGTTGACCGACCGCACCTGCCGCTTGTGCGGGTCCAGCGCCAGCGCGTGACAGCCCTGGTCGGGCATCCAGAAGGCGCGGTGAAAGCGTCTGCGTAGCGCGGCGGCCCGGGCGACGAGCACGGCGCCGAAGGCGCGGTCGCCGGCGGCGGCGAACACCATCGCGCCGTGCCGCAGCGCGGCATACCAGTACGCCTGCAACTCGCTCGTCGCGATCGGGTTCTCCACGATCTGGCCGTGCTCGTCGACGATCGCGGTGCCGGAGTCCTTCCATCCCTGGTTCTTCAACCCGGCGGGCGACCGGCAGCGGTAGTCGAGGAAGCCCTCGCCGTCCGGGTCGCCGTAGCGGTCGATCCAGTCAAGGACGCGGCGCGCCGTCGGCAGCAGATCCCGCAGCGTGTCCACGTCCCCGGTCCACGTGAAGTACTGCCCGAGAAAGACCAGGAAGTCCGGCGCGGTCGACCAGTCGCCGTGATAGTCGGCGAACGGGTCGAGCCCGAGCGCCGAGACGGGACCGCGGCGGGCTTCGTGCAGCGGCTTTCCCGGCTCCTCGTCGTGCCATTCGTCGATCCGCTGCCCGAGGTGGGCGGCGTTCAGCCGCAGGCTGTCGCGCAGCATCGTCGGTCCGGCGAGCAGCGCCTGCCACGATGCGGTCATCGTGTCGCGACCGAAGATCTCCTGGTACATCGGAAGCCCTGCTATCGGTGCGGTCGGTCCCGGCGGCTCCCCGAGCGGCAGAGCGGCGAGGTCGTCAACCGCCGCGCGCCATGCGCCGGCGACGTCGAAGGCGGTGCTGCGCAGCCGGGTGAACTCGCGGGCGAGCGTCGTACGGGCGATCGCCGCGGTGTCGGTGGGCTCGGCGTACGTGGGGGGCGGCGCGGCGAGGCGTTCTCCGTCGAAGACGGGTTCGATCAGGAGCTCGACGCAGGCACACTGGCGTGATGGCACCGCGAGGTCGACCGTGAGCGTCTGCCCGGCGTAGCGAACGGTTTGCGAGGTGTGCACCCGGATCGCGACTGCCCGGTCGAGGTTCTCGTGCAGGTAGGTGAGGCGTAGCTCGCGCGTCTCCGGGATCCAGGTCGTATCGACGTCGCCGCTCTGCTCACGGCGGTGCGTCTCGGCTTCGGTGGTGTCAGCGAAGTCGGCGGCAAGCTCGATGTCGACCTGCAGGTTCAGCTGCTCGTCGCCGTAGCTGACGACGCTCAGCCGCGTCCGCAGCCCCTCGCCGAGAAAGCGTTCGGTCAGCAGGTACGCCGCCTGTGACGGCATCGCCTCCCCGTCGCACAGCTCCGCGTAGGACAGTTGGGCGTGTCCGTGCACGTTCGCGATGCTGAACGCCAGCGGCTCGCGGCCGTTGACCGTGATGTGTTCCTCGCTGAGCACGCGGGTGTTGCGGGCGAAGAATCCTTGCGGGTCGGCACCGGTGATCCGTCCGCGCACGTCGGTGACGAGGCTGCTCCACCCGCTGGCGATGTAGAGCAGATCGGGGTGGACGCGGAGGTTCTGAACGGGGCTCATCGGCCCCGGCCCGGGCGACGGCGCGCGGCGCCACGGCTTCCCGCGACGTGCGCGGTGGCAGGCCCCGGCACGTCACCCCTCAGCCCGTCTTCAGGCGTTTGGCCATGGTGACCGCGCGAACCGCGAGATGGTCGAGCGCGGCGTGCTGCACGTCGGTGAGCGGGTCGCTGTTGGTGCCGCCGGTGACGTGCGAGGCGCCGTACGGGTTGCCGTCGGCGAACTTGAGCGGATCGGTGTAGCCGGGGGCGACCACGATGCCGCCGAAGTGGTAGATCGTGTTGTAGAGCGCGAGCAGCGTGGACTCCTGGCCCCCGTGGGCGGTCATCGACGCGGTGAAACCCGCGTAGACCTTGTCGGCGAGCAGCCCCTGCTGCCACTGCGGTCCCAACGTGTCGATGAACTGCTTCAGCTGGCTGGCGATGTTGCCGTAGCGGGTGGGGGAGCCGAAGAGAACCGCGTCGGCCCACACGACGTCGTCCGCGCTCGCCTTTGCCTCGTTCTTGGTGCGATCGAAATGCTGGCTCCAGGCGGCATTGGAGGCGATGGCCTCGTCGGGAGCGAGCTCCGGGACCTGCCGCAGCCGCACCTGGGCGCCGGCTTTGTCGGCGCCCGCCGCGGCCATGCGCTGCGCCATGGCGTGAACCGTGCCTGTGGCTGAGTAGTAGATGATGGAGAGCTTCACGTCGGCCATTGCAGGTCGCTCCTTGTGGTCGTGCCTTTCCCGCGTGAACGCCGCTGCTCGCGGCCTATCGCCACGCTATCCACTACCGGCGGCAATAACCTGATTTCGGGCATACCGCCTGACACGAGAGGGCAGGCGGGAGCAGCATGAGGCGCGGTCAGGCGTCACGCCGGTCGTCGAGGCGGACGTACGCGCTGAGCGAGGTGCCCGGAGCGATCCGGTACCTGCGCGGCGGCCACGCCCGCGGCAAGATCGTCATCACCATCTGACGTGGTGACCATCGACGCCGGACGGTGTGACGTAACGCGCCAACGTCCATTTCTTCACTCCGGCCGTCGGGTGCCGATCAGCGCGGTATGAGCGATGAGCAGTCGGCCGGACGGAGCGCCCTCGTCGCGCTGCTCCGCGCGGCGGGTGGCACCGTGTCCGACCGCGTCTCGCGGGCCCTCGCGGTGCTTGTCGAGGAGCTGAGGATGGAGGTCGCCTTCGTCAGCGAGTTCCGCGACGGGCAGCGGGTGGTGACCCATACGGTGAGCGCGCCGGGTGGTCAGGTCGTGCCGGTCGGCACCGCGCACCCGATCGAGGAGACCCTGTGTCACCTGATCGTCTCGGGCGAACTGGAGCCGCTGGTCGCCGACACGGCCGCGAACGCGCTGGCGGCTGCCCATCCCCACACCTCCCGGTTCGGCATCGGCGCCTACGCCGGTGTGCCCCTGCGGGCCGGCGGAGAGGTCGTCGGGACGTTGTGCTGTCTGTCCCGCTCGCCCAGTGCCACCGTGAACGCGCGTGACGGTGCGACGCTGCGTGCGGTCGGCGGCTACATCAGCGAGCTGCTCCGTGCGTCGTCCACCCCCACTGCGCCGTCCGCGCCGGTGGAGCTGAGTCAGCTGTCGACCGCGGTGGCGGGCGGGCACGACCTGGAAGGGCTCACGCGACCGCTGCTCGAGCTGCTCCAGCAGATCACGCATCTCGACACGACCTTCTTGTCGATCATCGACTGGGAGGCGGAGGAGCAGCGCGTCGTCTACTCGCTGAACGCCGGGGCGATGAACATCCCGGAAGGTATCAGCGCGCCCTGGTCCGACACGCTCTGCCGGCGCGCGTTCGAGGAGGGGCGACCGCTCACCACCAACGTTCCCGAGATCTGGGGCGAGTCCGAGGTGGGGCGGCAGCTCGGCATCGTCACCTACCTCACCGTGCCACTGATCGACCCGCACGGCGCGGTGGTCGGAACGCTGTGCGGGGCGAGCAACACCTCCCGGGAGGTGGACCCCCGCCACGTGGCCTCGATGGAGATGTTCGGCCGCCTGGTCGCCGGTCAGCTCGCGCGTGAGGCCGCCCGCACCACGGAACTGGCCCGGATGGCGGCGCTCGAGGAGCGGATGAGCAAGCTGCGAGACCTCGCGGAGCGCGACCCGCTCACCGGCCTGCTCAACCGCGCCGGCATCCAGAGCTGGCTGGCCACCGCGCTGGTCGAACTCCGTCCGGAATTCGAGCAACTCGCCGTGGCCTTCATCGACCTCGACCAGTTCAAGCCGATCAACGACACCCACGGGCACACGGTGGGTGACGAGGTGCTGCGCCGCCTCGCCTCATCGCTCAGCGCGACCGGGCGTACCGGCGACCTGTACGGGCGGCTGGGCGGGGACGAGTTCATCGTCGCCACCATGCTGCCGCCCACGCCGGCGGCGCTGGCCGCCTGGACCGGACGTCTGCGGCGGGCGGCGGTCGCGGAGGTCGGCGCCATCCGCGTCACCGGCAGTGTCGGCGTGGTGAGCATCAGTGAGCCCGAACTCACCCCCACCGAGGTCCTGCACCTCGCCGACGAGGCGATGTACCGCGCCAAGGCCGTCGGCGTGGCGGGATCTCCGACGGCCTGACGTCGAGGCGTCGGAGCCAGCGAGGCGCCGCCGGAAGAGATCACGACTCACGGAACTCGTATTAGAGTCGGCGGGAGCGATCGCCCACCCAGCCGTCGAGAGAGATCCACATGATCTTCATTACCGCGAAGTTCCGCGTACTGCCCGAGCACGCCGACCGGTGGCCCGAGATCGCCGATGAGTTCACGCGGGGGACTCGCGGTGAGCCGGGCTGCCTGTGGTTCGACTGGTCCCGCAGCATCGACGACCCCACCGAGTACGTCCTGGTCGAGGCTTTCCGGGACGGTGAGGCCGGGGCGGCGCACGTCCAGTCCGAGCATTTCCGGAAGGCGCAGCAGACGCTGCCGTCGCACCTCGCCGAGACGCCTCGAATCGTCAACACGACGATTCCGCAGGACGGCTGGTCCCTCCTCGGCGAGATGGCTGTGCCCGAGCGGAGCTGAGCGGGGCTCGCCGTTCCATCGGCGACCCCGACGAAGAGCATCGTGGGAAGTACCGGGGTCACACCCCGGGACTTCCCACGATCTCCGTGCACCACCGCCAATGGCTCAGCCGCGGCGCCACTTTTGGTTCGCGCCCCCGGTGCACTCCCACGTCTGCAGCCGCGCCCCGCTGGCCGAGTTCCAGTCCGCGACGTCGACGCACTTGTTGGCCTGCGGGTTGACCAGGTCGCCGGCGCCGCTGAGGACGAACTGCTGAGCCGGGTTGCCGCTGCAGGTGACGAGCTGAATCGTCGCCCCGTTCGCCGTCGAGCCCCAGGCCACGTCCATGCACTTGCCGAAGGCCCGCACGGTGCCGTCGCCGGCGAAGGTCCAGTTCTGCGCGGCGGTGCCGTTGCAGTCCCAGAGCTGCAGCGCAGCGCCGTCGACCGGGTTCGAGTTCGGTACGTCGATGCACTTGTCGGCGTAGCCGATGATCCGGCTGGTGCTGCCGCCGCCGGTGGTGACCAGCGACAGCCCGTACGCTGCGAGAATCTCGTTGAGCGGCTGGAAGAACATCGTCCCGCCGGAGGTGCAGTTGCCGGAGCCGCCCGAGGTGACGCCCTGCGCCTGGTTGCCCGAGATCCAGGCGCCGCCCGAGTCGCCCCCCTCGGCGCAGGCGTTGCTCTGGGTCAGGCCGTAAACGGCGCCCTGTGCGTAGTTGACGGTGACGTTCTTGGCCTGGATGGTGCCGCACCGCCAGCCGGTGGTCCGCCCTGAGCGGCACACCGAGCTGTTCACGGCGGCCTCCTGCGAGCCGGCGACCGCGACGTTGCCGCCGGAGTAGTTGTTGACCCACGGTTGCGGGGTCCAGCTCGAATTGACCTGCACCCAGCCGTAGTCGTTGCCGGGGAAGGACGAGCCGCGCACGGTGCCCTGGGCGACGCCGTTGTAGCCGGCCGTGCCGCTGCCCGCCGCGCCGCAGTGCCCGGCGGTGACGAACCCGCCGACGACGGAGAAGCCGACCGAGCAGAGCGTGTTGCCGTTGATGACGTACTGGTCCCCGCCGCGCACATCGTGCAGCGGCCGCGGCGCCGGGCCGCCGGCGACGGTGCGGACCAGCTGCCCGGGGGCGCCGCTGGCGCGGACGAAGGCGTCCGCGTCGGCCGGGCGTGCGGCGGTGACGACCACGGTGTTCGTGGCGACATCGACGTACCAGGCGTGCACGCCGGTGGTCGCGCGGCGCGCGGTGCGGTCGAGCGCCGTCTTCGCCGCGTCCAGCTGCCGCTCGCTGTGCGCGACGACCCGTGGCTCGGCTCCGGCGGCGCGCACCGTCTCCGCCCGGGCGGGATCGGTGGTCGCGACGACGAGCCGGCTGCCGTCCGCGGTCAGCCAGGCGCCGCCGAAGGTCGCGCCCAGGATGGCGCGCAGGCGGTGCTCCACCGGGGGCGCGGTCGCCTCGGCCGCCAGGCGGGCCCGGGCCTGCTGTTCGGTGAGGCGCAGGTCGCGTTGCAGCGCCGACACCATCGGGCCGGCGACGTCCGGCGGGATGGTCGGCGTGGCCGCGGCGGGCAGCACGGGGGCGACGGCGACGGCCGCGAAGGTGGCCACGGCCGCGAAGGCGCTCAAGCTCCGTCTCATGCGGATGTTTCCTTCCGGGTACGGGACATCGAGGGGTGTGAGAGCGCTCTCTGGCAGGATTGTTTCCTGATCCATCAAGACTGTCAACATATGTAAAATCGCCGATGTCCCGTCCCGGCCGGTCGTCTGTTCCGGCAGCCGCGCGCCACGACGATCCCGCCGATGGCGCGTTCGGATGCCGCGTACCTCAGTCGGTGAGCCGGCCGGCGCGGGGCAGGCCGGGGATCAGCGCGGCCGCCACGGCCGCGTGCAGCAGCGCCAGCACGGTGATTTCGGCCGCGGTGGCGTCGGGCATCCACGGCAGCGTGACCACGAAGACCACCAGCGCGATCACTGTCCAGATGAGGCGTGCCTTCGTGGTGAACCGCTCGAGCACGGCCAGCAGCGCCCAGCCGGCGAGGCCGGCGAGGAGCGCGGCGAACACCACCGGCACGAGTGCGAGATCGACCCGCTCGCTCGCGCCGTACCGCACGGGCACGGTCACCTCGATGGCGAGCAGGGGTACGGCGATCAGCCAGACGAGGCTGGCCGCCAGGACCGCGGCCAGCACCACCAGTGCGCGCCTGCCTGCCCGTGCCCGTGGCCGCGTCGCCGTAACCGGTCCGTGCTGCAGATTGGTCATGGGTTCCTCCCGGGGTGCGGAAACCGACGGGCCGAGTCTGCGACGTGAAGCGTGATTGAGGTCAATGCCTCCGGGCCGCCAATTTCCCTCCTACGCCGCGGGCTGACCGATGACGGTCTCCGGCTAACCGGCCAGGCCCATGTTCGGCAGGCTCCACCGCTGGCCGGGGCCGTTGTCGCAGACCGCGAGCTGTGGTCGCGCGTCGTCGGGCGCCGGGCTCTCCAGGCACGCGGCGCTGGCCGGGTGGATGAGGCTGCCATCGGGCCCGCGCAGCCACTGCTGGGCGGGGCTGCCGTCACATTCCCACAGCTCGAGCTTGGTGCCGTGCGCCGACGCGCCGCCGACCGGTCGCATGCACCTGCCGAACACGCGCACCGTCCCGTCGATGGCGAAGGTCCACCGCTGAGCGTCGCTGTTGTCGCACCGCGACATGTGGATCGGGTTGCCGTTGCTGGTGAGGCTCGCGTAGTCGTGCAGGCAGAAGCCCCGTTGCACGAGGGCTCCGGTCGCGGACCGCCCCGCCGTGTCCGGTCGAGCGACCGCGGGGTCGGAGGCGGCTGGGCCGGCGCCGGGACGCCGCGACACATCGGTCGGCGAGCCGGTGGGCCGGGGGGAGGGGCCGCCTGATCGCGCGCCGGGCGGCGTCGTCCCGACGCTCGGGCTGGCGCTGTTGGTCGCCGGTCCGGTGACCACGGCGCCCGTGATCCCGATCGCCGTGGCGAGCAGGATCGATCCGCTGGCGATGACGACCTTCGCCACGATTCCGCGTGGCCCCCATCCGGCCCGATCCAGCAGGCCGCGGGTGCCGCCGGTGGGGGGAGGTGCCGACGGGGAGCCAGGCCGCCCCCGACGTGCTGCCCGCGGGGCGCGCCGGCTCTGATCGGACTGCGGCGGCGGCGAATCCGGCAGGCCGTCGCCACGCGCCGGCCAGTCGTCGGGACGGCGGTCGGGCCGCGACCCCGAGGGGGAGTCCTTGGAGTAGAGGTCCGGAAAGTTGACGAAGTTGCGGACCAGCGCCGCACCGCGGAACTCGTCCTCGCCCACGCAGTGCAGGCAGACATCATCGGCCAGCGCCCGGCCGCATCGCGGACACAGCCCGGCGCGCAGCGTCGGCTCCGCGTCGTCGCGGGGGACGTCCGCCTCCCGGCGGTCGTCACCGGTGGAGCTCGTCACGTGGTCCTCGGTGGCCGGGCGCCGTGGTCCGTCGTCACGCACGGGACCGTGGGGGTGTACGCGTCCTCGCTGATCGCGTGATTCGCGGCGCCGCAGTGGTCGGGGGTCGTAACGGTGACGGCGGCGGCTGCCGCGAGGATGGAGCTGCGCACGGTTAGGTGCACGCTGACCTCCGGTGGGTGCCGGGTAGCGGGCCAGCGAATAGTAAGTCGTTGTCATGGCGGTATCAAGATCGCTTGCTGCAAATTATGAAAGTGTCAAAAGCCGTTTGATCGGCACAATCCAAAAAGGTTAAACGCGTCCAGGCGTGCGGATCCCGTGACGACGCCCGACGGCAACGGCCGGGTGTCCAGTGGACAGACGGAAACCGGGTAAGGTCCGCCCGGCTGGACCGAAACAGTTTTCATGCGGCCGAAAAGAAGTTGTTGGTCATCGGCGAGCTGGGTCCTACGGTGGGTTGTCGTGAGCGTGTTCGATGCGGTGGAGTGGGACAGACGCCCGGTTGGCCGGTACCGCGGCCTGCACGGCGGGCCCGACGGGCTGCGCCTGACCGTGACATATTTACTGATTTCACTGGCAGGTATCGCGGTATATCCACTCCTGTCCGACACCGCGAAGATGGTCGATTACCTCGCCTTGTCGTTCGCGCCTGTGCCGGCAGTCATGATCGGGCTCAACCGCACCCCCGTCGGCGACCGGAAACCGTTCTGGTTCCTGCTCGCGGCGCTGGTCAGCTTCAACGCCGGCAACGTGGCGTGGTACTGGTACGTCTTCGCCATGGGCCTGCCCACGGGCGACGGCACGATCGCCGGCATTTTCGCCGCCCTGGGCCAGATCTTCATGTTCTGCGGGGCGATCACCATCGTGGCCCGACGCGGACGCAACGACGTCGGGGGGATGATCGACAGCACCATCATGTCGATGGCCCTCGGCGGGGTTATCTGGGACTTCGTGCTCCTGCCCCACATGCAGGACGTCGGCACCCCGCAGATGACGCAGATCGCGACCTGCGTGACCGTGTTCATGCTGACCGGCGTGCTCGGGTGTATGGCCCGACTGGTGTTGACCGCCAAGGAGTTCATCCCCGCGATGTGGCTGCTGGTGGCGGCCATGTCCTGCTCGCTCTCCGGCGTGCTCACCGTTTCGCTGGTGGTCGCCCCCGGCACGAGCGGACGGCCGGCGTACACCGACATGATCTATCTCGTGGGTTTCACCGCGCTCGGGTTGTGCGCGCTGGCCCGGTCGGTCGTCCGGCTGCTGCAGCCCGGCCCCGCGCCGAAGGACGATCTGACCAAAGGACGACTGGCGTTCCTCGGGTTCGCGCTCTGCGTCATGCCGGCCGTGGGCGGCGCGCGCGAGTTGTTCGGGCAGCCCGTCGACGTCGCGTTGCTTGCGGTCGGTACGGCCGCAGTCACGCCCCTGGTCATGGTGCGTATCTGGCGGGTGTGGTCCGAACGCGTCCGGGTCCTGCGGTACCAGGCCAGCCATGACCCCGTCACGGACCTGCCCAACCGTCATGAGTTCGCGAGCCGCCTCAATGCCGCGCTCGGTGGTGGCGTCCCGCTGGTGGTGCTGCTGTGCGAACTGGACGGGTTCAAGGCCGTCAATGACCGGTTCGGTCATGCCGGCGGCGATCAGCTACTGGTGCAGGTGGCCGAGCGGCTGGTCAGCTGCACGCGTGAGGACGACACGGTGAGCCGGTTCGGCACGGACGAGTTCGCCATCCTCTGCGTCGACGCGGAGCACGCCGACGCGCCGGAGCTGCGCCGGCGTATCGAACGGCTGTTCCGCGAGGCGTTCACGGTCGATGGCGAGCCGGTGTCGATGGGGGCGAGCGTCGGCGTCGTTTGCGATGACCGCGTCGAGGCGGGCGAGCAGTTGATCCAGCGCGTCAGCGACGCCGTGTCCGCGGCCAAGCGGGAGCGGCACGAGATGCCCGGCATCCCGAGGGGTTCGTCCTGACCGGTCGAGCGTGACCTCCGTCCGCGGATTCAAGGTTCATCGAAGGTCTACGCAATGGTTGGCGGCCACGCTTGGCCCAGGTATCGGTGTCAACCCGGAAGGAGGAGCGCCATGAACGCTCTCCGGCGGTGCCTGGCAATGCTGGCCCTGTTCGCCGTCGCCGCGGCGGCGAACCAGTTCGTGACCGCATCCCCGGCCCAGGCCTTTCCCAAGGCGACCTACTACCACGGCAACGACATGGGCGTCGTGCAACACTACGCCACCTACGACTCGCGCATCCTCTGGGACCCGGACGGGTCGGGCTACCGCGCCGGCACCATCACGTTCCAGGAGTACTACTCCGACGGCAACTACCCGGCGCAGTACATCGAGTTCGTCTTCGTCTGCGAAAACCGTAAGGGCTGCAACGGCCCCTATTACAACGGCGACTGGTCGTAGCGTCCCATCGCGAAGCGGCCGCGCCCGGCACCCGGGCGCGGCCGTTTCCGGTCGTCAGGACCGTTCTCCGTCGAGCTGCCGGAGCTTGTCGCGGATCCGGTCGGCGTCCGGATGCCCGAGCGCCTCGAGAATGTCGAGCGCCTGCCGCCAGGCCGTACGCGCATGGTGCCGCACCGGGGCGGGTCGCGGCGAACGCCCTGTATTCCAGCCGCTGGTGACACGACGTCGGCAGAGAAAGCGCGGGGGCCGGCCACGGAGGCCGGTCCCCGCTGGGCGGATGAACCGCCCCTATCCGCCGGACAGGAGCTGGTCGAAGGGGGTCGGATTGTCGAACGGGTCAGCTGGCGCCGGCTGCTCGCGTGCCGCGATGAGCGCGGACAACTCGCCGCCCGCCCGGTCGATCCGGTCGGCGAGCCCGCGGCTGGACGCCCCGTCGCCGGTGCCCCAGTCCTCCGCGGCCGCGAACACCCCGGTCGGCACGACGAGCGCCCGCAGGTAGGCGAACATCGGCCGAAGCGCGTGGTCCAGTGCCAGCGAGTGCCGCGCGGTCCCCGCGGTCGCGGCGATCAGCACGGGCTTGCCGACCAGGGCATCCTTCCCGAGCACGTCGAAGAAGGTCTTGAACAGGCCGCTGTAGGAGCCGGTGAAGATCGGCGTCACGGCGATGAGGCCGTCGGCGCGGACCACGGTGTCGATCGCCGCGCCCAGCGCGGGACTCGGAAAGCCGGTCAGCAGGTTGTCGGTGAGATCGTGGGCGTGGTCGCGCAGCTCGATGATGGTGACGTCCAGCGTTACGCCCAGGTCCCGTGACGCGCGCTCGGTCGCGGCGGCCAGCCGGTCGGCCAGCAGGCGTGTCGCCGACGGCTGGCTCAGGCCGGCGGTGACGACCGCCAGCGTACGGTTCGTCACCGGCTCCGCCCTTCCGTCGTCGCGTCGCCCGCCGCTGCTGCGGCCGCGACCAGGGTGGCGTGCGTGGGTGCCTCCGGTACGTGGGCCGGTCGCAGCGCGTCGAACTCCTTGCGGAGGACCGGCACGACCTCCTCGCCGAGGAGGTCGAGTTGCTCGAGCACCGTCTTCAGCGGAAGGCCCGCGTGGTCCATCAGGAACAGTTGGCGCTGGTAGTCGCCGACGTGTTGCCGGAAGCCGAGCGTGCGGTCGATGACCTGCTGCGGACTGCCGACCGTGAGCGGCGTCTGGGCGCTGAAGTCCTCGAGGGAGGGGCCGTGGCCGTATACCGGCGCGTTGTCGAAGTAGGGACGGAACTCGCGTACCGCGTCCTGCGAGTTCCTCCGCATGAACACCTGTCCGCCCAGCCCGACGATCGCCTGGTCGGCCTGTCCGTGCCCGTAGTGCTGGAAGCGTCGGCGGTAGAGCTCGACCATCCGCCGGGTGTGGTCCATCGGCCAGAAGATGTTGTTGTGGAAGAAGCCGTCGCCGTAGTACGCGGCCTGCTCGGCGATCTCCGGACTGCGGATCGACCCGTGCCACACGAACGGGGGCACGCCGTCGAGCGGCCGGGGCGTCGAGGTGAAGCTCTGCAGCGGCGTGCGGAATTTGCCCTCCCAGTCGACGACGTCCTCGCGCCACAGCCGACGCAGCAGCGCGTAGTTGTCGATGGCCAGCGGGATGCCGTTGCGGATGTCCTGGCCGAACCACGGGTAGACGGGGCCGGTGTTGCCACGCCCCATCATCAGGTCGACCCGGCCGTCGGCCAGGTGCTGCAGCATCGCGTAGTCCTCGGCGATCTTCACCGGGTCGTTGGTGGTGATCAGCGTCGTGGACGTCGACAGGATCAGGCGCTGCGTGCGGGCGGCGATGTACCCGAGCATCGTCGTGGGGGACGACGGGACGAACGGAGGGTTGTGGTGCTCACCCGTGGCGAAGACGTCGAGGCCGACCTCCTCGGCCTTCAGCGCGAGCCTCACCATCGCCTTGATCCGTTCCGCCTCGGTCGGTGTGCGACCGTTCGTCGGATCGGTGGTGACATCGCCGACGGTGAAGATCCCGAACTGCATGTGCGCTCCTTGACTTTCCTCGCGACAGGTTAGTTGACGCGGCAACTACTGCTGCAACACACCGTCTACAAGATCTATGCCCGCTGCGGCTGCCCGGAAACGACCGCGCCCCGGCCCGACGTACGGGTCCGGGGCGGGGTCGCTGTGGCTGGGCGCCCGGGAGGCGTGCGCATAGCGACGCTGCGGCCACGGCGCACCGCCCGCGCGCCGTTCCGACCGATACCTGCGACTCAGGTCGGTTCCGGTGCGGGGGTGGGGCGAGGCACGGAGCGACGCATGGCCCACCCGAAGAACATCAGGAGCGCGGCGGCGCCGGTGGCCGCGACGACCGGAATCGTCACCCGTGGGGCGCCATCCGAATGGCTCGCCCACGCGTCCAGTGCCATCGGCGCCAGGGTCTGTGCCGCCAGGACCAGCGCGGCGACACCGAGCGTCAGGGTGCCGGCGCGGTCAGCCGTGCCCGGCGGGGGCGTCTCGGGTTGCGCTGCGTCGGCGTGGAGCAGAGCCCGAGCGAACCCGAAGCTCAGGGCAAGCGGCAGGCCGAGAGCGACGAGTAACGCGTGCGCCGTCACCGTCCAGTCGTACTCCTGCCCCATCACCTCGGTTTTGAGCATCATCCCGCCGACGGCCACGCAGACGCCGAGTACGTCCCAGGGAAGGAGGCGATCGGCGTAGCGGGCGAGACCCGTCCCCACGATCGCGGCCAGCACCGCGACAACCCCGGCGAGGACGGCGTCGATCGGCCGGTACGCGACGACGACCGGCAGCCAGCCGATGGTGACGCCACCAACCGTGAACCCGAGCACCACCCATCGCGCGGCGGGGGCGCGGCCCCGGTGGTAGGCGTACAAGGTCAGCACGACGGCGACCACGACAGCGATCGCGATCATCGAGTAACGGGAGAGCAGTTCGACGGCTTCGCGGCGCGGTAGTCCCTCGAGGCCATCCGGGCCCGGTCCGACTTCTCGGATGATGACCCGGCGCAGGACTCCACCGATCACCGGCAGGATCGCGAGCAGAGCCACGACGAGCACCGGGCCCAGCCCAGTCCGGACGATCGCCGGGGACTGCGCCCGCTCGCGTCCGCGGGTGAGCACGGCGGCCGTGGCCACGACGACGGTCGCCGTGCCGAGTGGCAGCGTCGTAGGGGAGATCACCGCCGCCGGGTCGGGGCCCAGCACGGCGGTGACCAGCTCGGTGGTGAACGGGCCCAACAGCATGCCCGCGGCCAGGCCGCCCGCGATCCCGAGGCGGGCCGGTGCGGTGGCGTGGGCGGCCACGAGTACGGCACCACCGAGCGCGAACCCCACCCCGGCGGCCAGGAGCATCCCCGCCGAGGCGCATGCCAAAGAGCCGTCAAAGGCCGAGGCGCATGCCAAAGAGTCGTCAAAGGCAAGGCTGCCCAGGATCCCGGGGATGGGGAGCTGCGTCGCCACGACGGTGACGGCCAGTCCGATCGCAGCGACAAGCCATCCACCCAGCCGGGCGAGCGTGCCGACGAGGGCGACCGCGACCGCGAGCACGGCAGGCGCGAACGCGGCGTAGCGCTGTGGCAGGCCGCCGGGCAGCATTTCCATCAAACCCGACCAGGCGATTAGCGGCCACCCCGCGCTGGTGAAGGCGATCCCCACCGCGACCGCGGCCACCCCGTCGATCACCCATCGACGTGTGTCCTGCTCGCGCCGCGAAGCACTCTCGGTAACGACGTCATCAACCACGAAAGCTCCCCCGTGCCCAGGTCGGGTGCCGATGGTGCCACAGTGGTCGGCGCTCCACCGCCCCGCGCCGCTTCGCGCGGGGCGTGCGGCGCAGCGGGACGAACCCGGCGAACCGTTCATCGCAACGTTCATGCCGCTCATCGCCTGACCACGAACCTGAACCTCAACACACGAGGCTGCTCCTGGCAGGGTCGAGCGCACCCACCCCTGACGTTGGGAGGCGCGCCGATGCGTGACAGCGATGATTTCCGCAGCACGGCAGAGAATCCCGCCCCGTGGAGCCTCACCCGCCGCCGGGCGCTCCAGCTCGGCGGGCTGGCCGCCGGCACCGGCCTGACCGTCGGCGCGCAGCGCGCCGGCGCGGCGCAGGCTTCCGCCCCGTCGGGCTCCGCGGAGCTCACCGAGGGCACGAACATGATGGTGGCGGTGTCGCCGGACGGCCGGCGACTGGTCCTCGACCTGGTCACCGCTATCTGGGTGCTCGACGCCCGTGGCGGCGACGCCCGCCGACTCACCGACGACCTGCAGGATGCGACGCGACCACGCTGGTCGCCCGACGGCAGCGACATCGTGTTCCAGTCCTACCGGGACGGCAACTACCACCTCTGGGCGATCCGACCGGACGGGTCGGGCCTCCGGCAGCTCACCTCGGGCCGGTACGACCACCGCGAGCCGCACTTCACCCCCGACGGGCGCGGCCTGGTGTTCTCCTCGGATCGCGGCGGCACCGGCAGCTACGGGATCCACCGTCTGGACCTGCGCACGGGGGCCATCACGGCGGTCACGGACGCGGCCGCGGAAGAGGCCGAGCCCACCGTGTCGGCCGACGGTCGGCGGGTCGCGTTCACCGTCGACGCGACCTCCATCGACGAGGTCGACCTCGCCACCGGCCAACGCCGCACCCTGGTCCCGGCGCAGACCGGCGCCACCGTCTACGGGCCGGCGTACTCGCCGCAGACGTCGACCCTCGCCTACGTACGGCTGGCCGGCCCCCGCTGCGATCTGATCGTCGGCGACAGGACGGTCACCGTGGGGAAGGACGTCTTCGCGCTCCCGCCCGCCTGGGCGTCCGAGACCGAGCTCTACTACACCGCGGACGGCACGATCGTGCGTCAGCGCCTCGGCGGCACCGGCAGTCCGGTGCCGTTCGCCGCGATCGTGCCGGTCACTTCGCGGCGTCCGCGTCCGCGCAAGCCCGACATCGAGTCGACCGGGCCCCGTCCGGTGCTGGGCATCGCGAGCCCGACCGTGTCGCGGGACGGGCGGCAGTTGGCGTTCCGCGCGCTGAACGCACTCTGGCTCGCCGACCCGACCGCCCGGTCCCGGCCGCGGCGACTGGTCGCCGACGGCTACTTCAACTCCGACCCCGACTTCTCCCCGGACGGCCGCAGTCTGCTCTACGCGAGCGACCGTGCCGGCACGGCCGACCTGTGGCTGCGTGACCTGCGCACCGGAGCGGACCGACGGTTGAGCGGACTTCCGGGCGCGCAGACCGCGCCGCGGTTCTCGCCGGACGGAAACCGGGTCGCCTACCAGGACCAGGACGGCACCGCCTGGGTGCTCGATCTGCGGTCCGGGCAGGTCCGCCAGGTGACACCGACGTTGTTCCAGCCCGGCCGGGTCAGCTGGTCGCCCGACGGCCGGACCCTCGTGCTCGCCGCGGTGAAGCCCGTCTCGAAGCGGTTCCGCGAGGGCACCAGCCAGCTGCTGTACGTCGACGTCGCCTCCGCCGAACTCGAGTACGTCGAACCGATGCCGTCCCGGTCGCTGTCGACCCGCGGCGACGACGGCCCCGTCTTCTCCCCGGACGGCAGCCATCTCGCCTTCGTCGTCGAGAGCCTGCTCCACGTCGTCCCCGTCGACCGGGCCGGACGGTTCACCGGCGAGCCACGGGCGGTCACGTCCGAGGTCACCGACTCACCCGTGTGGCAGGACGCGCGCACCCTGCTCTACCTGAGCAACGGCCGGCTGCGCCGTACCGACCTGGCCGGTTCCCGGCCTCAGACGATCCGGCTCGACCTGAGCTGGCGGCGGGCCCAGGTCCGTGAGCACGTGACCATCCACGCCGGCGCGGTGTGGGACGGTCGCTCGACCACGCTGCGTCGCGATGTGGAACTCGTCCTGGAGGGTTCGACGATCGCGCAGATCCGTCCGCACCGCGGCGGGCGGGTCAACGTGGACGCCTCCGAGCTGACCGTGATGCCCGGCCTGATCGACGCGCACAACCACTGGCATCTGCGCGGTCGCGCGTGGGGGAGCCGGCAGGGTCCGCTCTGGCTGAGCTACGGCATCACCTCGACGCGCTCACCGGGCGACCCCGTCTACCAGATGCAGGAGACCCGTGAGGCGCTCGCGGCCGGCGCACTGGTCGGCCCGCGCTACTTCGCCACCGGCGAGGCGATCGACGGATCCCGGGTGTTCTACAACTTCATGCGCCCGACCCTCTCGGTCGAGCAGCTCGGGCGGGAGCTCGACCGGGTGGAGGGGCTCGCCTACGACCTGGTGAAGACGTACGTGCGGCTCCCGGTCGAGTTGCAGCGTCGGGTGGTCGCCGCCGTGCACCGGCTCGGGTTGCAGTTGTCCTCGCACTACCTGTACCCCGCGGAGCACCTCGGCATGGACGGGATGGAGCACACCGGCGCGACCAACCGGCTCGGCTACTCGCACACCGTGAGTCGGCTGGGCCGCGCCTACGCCGACGTCGTCACGCTCTTCACCCGCTCCGGCATGTCGGTGACGCCGACGCTGTTCAACTCGACCATGGCGCACGTCGACGATCCGTCGCTGCTGACGGATCGACGCACGACGGCGCTCTTCCCCGCCTGGGAACAGGCGATGCTGCGCAGCGAGGTGGCGGCGGCGTCGGGGCCGGCCGGTGAGACCACCCGGGCGCTGCTCGCCGGCAACGTGGACATGGTGCTGCGGATTCACCGCGGCGGCGGCCTGGTGATCGCCGGCACCGACGCGCCGCTGGACAACGTCGCGGTGTCGCTGCACGCCAACCTGCGGTCGATGGTCGCGGGCGGTTTCACACCGTACGAGGCGTTGGTCACCGCGACCGCCAACCCCGCGCGCTGGCTCAATCTGGCCGGCAAGCTCGGCGTTGTCGCGCCGGGGGCGCAGGCGGACCTGGCCTTCGTCCGGGGCAACCCACTGAGCGACATCCGGGCGGCCGCCGACGTCGCGCAGGTGATGGTGGGCGGCCGGCTCTGGACGGTCGACGAGCTGCTGGAGCCGTTCTCGTCCGCGCACGCGGCGGACGCGCCGCGACCGTCCGTCACGGCCGTCGGCCCGGCACCGTTGACCGCGGCCGCCGCGCACGCGCACGACGGCGAGCACTGGTGGCACGAACCGGAGTGGCTGCGCCGCGTCTGCTGCGAGGGCTGAGCGTCCGCCGCGAGCCGGGCGCGGGTCCGGTGCGGAACCAGGGTCAACCCGACGGAGGTCTCGGCGACAGCGTGGTCACGCCGGCGAGTCGGCGAACTCGGCCGGATTGAGATTGAGGGTGGCGAGGATGCCCGAGTGCTGGGCGGTGTCAATGCGCTCGGGCAGCTCCCGCTCGGCCCAATCCGCCCGGCTGTGCTGGCCGCGCTGGCGCAGAGCCTCAACGATCTTACTTTTGTCGATCTTCATCTTCTATGTCCGTTCTCTTCGCGTGCGATCTCCGATGCGGCCGGGCCCGTCGCGGCGGTGCCGCGCGCCGTTGGACGCGTCGCTGAACGGCGCCGACGGGGGAAACGCTGAGCGGTCAGCGCGATGCGTCTAGTTTGTCGGCTGCCGGAAGCCGGCGGCGCGAAACGCGGTCGTCACGGTCGGTCCTCGGGGCGCCCAACGACAACGTACCCACGCGTGTGCCCTTGCACCCTGTCCCCGCCGCGCCCGGCAGAGTTGTCCGGCGTACGACGCCGTGGCCGTGTCGTCCGGCCGCGCCGGTCGTCCACCTGGTCGCGTCGTGGTTTGAGCACGCTCGTCAGGTGGTGCTGCGCGTCTTCCGGAGCGCTACTCAGCGGCACCTGGTAGGTCGCGACCGGCTCGAGCCAGTCATGGGGCAGGTGGCCCCGGTCCGGATCGCCGACGAGGACCCGACCACCCTTCGCCGCGACGCGGGCGAGGAACGGCAGCATCCGGGTCGCCACGGACGGGTGGTAGAGCGCGTCGCCGGCCAACACCACATCCACGCCGGCACCGTCTCCGTCGAGCAGGTCGCTCGACGACACGATCAGGTCGACGCCGTTGGCGTCGGCGTTGGCGTTGATCGCCGCGACCGAGTAGGGATCGATGTCGTTGGCGGTGACCGTGGCGGCGCCGGCGATCGCCGCGGCGATGGCGACCAGTCCGGAGCCGGAGGCGACGTCGAGGACGTGGCGACCGGTGACGGTGTCCGGGTGATCGAGGATGTACCGCGCCAGCGCCTGCCCGCCGGTCCAGGCCGACGCCCAGTACGGCGCGGGAAGGACGTGCCCGGCCGCGGCTTCGAGCCGGGCCCACAGGACGATCGCGTCCTCCGCGAGGACCAGTCGCACCTCCGGCACCAGCGGCACCGGAGTCAGCCGGAGCCGGTCCAGGCTCGCGATATCGGGGGCGCTTCCGAGGGCGGAGAGCGCGTACAACACCAGCGGTTCGAGGCCGGGGACCGCGCCGTCGGACGGGACCGGTGTTCGCCGGGTCGTTGTCTCGGCCATCGCCGTGGCGACGGGCGAGGCCTCGTCGCCACGGCTTGGCGGAGTCAACGTCAGACCGGGCGGATGTTGGCGGCCTGGAGGCCCTTCTGGCCCTGCTCGACGTCGAACTCGACGCGCTGGTTCTCGTCGAGGCTGCGGTACCCGCTCGATGAGATGGCGGAGAAGTGGGCGAAGACGTCAGCCCCGCCGTCATCCTGTGTGATGAAGCCGAAACCCTTGTCCGCGTTGAACCACTTGACGGTGCCGAGTGCCATGTCTTCTCCTCTGAGTAGCTGATGGGGCCCCGTATGGACCCCTGGTTGTCGCCGCTGCTCGTCCGGAGGAACCGGCAGAACAAAAAGCGCCTGGCGGGTTAGATACCCACCAGGCGCTGGCAAAGTATGCGACAAACCAAAGCTTTTGACCCGGTCAGGCTAACACGGGCGCGCGGCCCGCGTGGTGTCAGCGCTGACCGCGTCGGCTGCCGACCCGGGTGCCGGAGGAGAACGCCGCCGCGCTGCGTGGCGCCGACGGGGTTTCCGCGACACCCGCCCGGCGACCTTCCGAGCCTCTTCCGCGGGAGGCGCCGGACGCTGACCCGCGCGTGCCGGGGGTCGTCCCGCTCGTGGTGGTGCGGTGCCCCGTACGCCCGGGGGCGCTGCGGTCCCGTCCGTTGTCCGGCGCCGCCGTTGTCACCGGAGGCGCCACGAAGAGGCGCTCGCCCGGGGCGAGCTCGGTGAGCAGCGAGTCGCCCGGCCCCAGCCGCGTGACCGTCGGCTTGATGCCGGCCTGGCGGGTGAGGTCACGCACGTCGTTGACCTGGTCGTCGGTCATCAAGGTGACGACCGTGCCGCTCGCGCCGGCGCGAGCGGTCCGCCCCGAGCGGTGCAGGTAGGCCTTGTGCTCGGCGGGCGGGTCGGCGTGGATCACGAGAGTCACATCGTCGACGTGGATACCTCGCGCCGCGATGTCGGTGGCGACCAGCGTCCGGGCGTCGCCGGTGGAGAACGCCGCCAGGTTGCGGGTACGGGCGTTCTGCGCCAGGTTGCCGTGCAGTTCGACCGCCGGCACGCCCGAAGCGACCAGTTGGCTGGTCAACTTCTTCGCGCCCCTCTTGGTGCGGGTGAACACGAGCGTGCGACCAGGGGCGGCCGCCAGGTCGATCAGGACGGGTAGCCGGTCGTCGTGACGCACCTGGAGCACGTGGTGGGTCATCGCGGCGACCGGGGACGCGGCGGAGTCGACGCTGTGGGTGACCGGGTTGGAGAGGTAGCGCCGCACGAGGACGTCGACGCCGGCGTCGAGGGTCGCGGAGAAGAGCAGCCGCTGCGAGCGGGCCGGGGTCTTGTCCAGGAGTCGTCGGACGACCGGCAGGAAGCCCAGGTCGGCCATGTGGTCGGCCTCGTCGAGCACGGTGATCTCGACGGCGTCGAGGATCGCGTGGCCGGTCGACACGTGGTCGGCGAGCCGACCGGGGCAGGCGATGAGGATGTCGACGCCGGCACGGAGCGCGCTCATCTGGGGCCGCGCGCTCACCCCGCCGAAGATCGTCAGGGTGCGCAGCGACAGGGCGGCGGCCAGCGGCGCGATCGTCGCTTCGATCTGGGTCGCCAGCTCGCGGGTGGGCGCCAGGATGAGCGAGCGCGGGCGCCCGGGCTGCCGCGGCGACGATGCGGCCGAGAGCCGGGCGAGGACCGGAAGCGCGAACGCGTACGTCTTGCCCGATCCCGTCCGGCCCCGACCGAGCACGTCGCGCCCGGCGAGTGAGTCCGGGAGCGTCGCGGCCTGGATCGGGAACGGCGTGCTGATGCCGGCCTTGTCGAGCGCGGCGACCAGGCGGCCGGGCACGCCGAGTTCGGCGAAGGAGGTGGGGATGGCAAGGGGTGTGTTGCTGGGGCGGCGTGCCGCCATGGAGGGTCTCCGAACGTGGAAGGGGTCGCCCTGCACGGCGCTGACCGATCGGTCGCGGCGCGTGGTGGTCGACGTCAGACGCAGGCCGTGGTGGGAACCGGCGGCCTTCTTGATCGATTCTACCCGGACTCGGGCCCAGGACGTACACTATGGCGGTTTTTGGCGTTAGGGTTGGCGCGCGGAGCGCAATGCCGCCCCCGCGAGCGGCCGGATCCACCCCGCTCGCTTTCCGCACCCGGCCCGCATGTGCGGGCGGTGAGCCGCGCATTGGCGCGCAAACTTTGGAGCAGTTGTTGACTGATGTAACCGCGCATGACTCGAGTCCATTCCGCGCGGGGCCGAGCGTCGATTCGCCCTCGGATGAGCAGCCTGCCGTCGACGTGAGTTCGGCGGCGATGAGCCGGCTGCGCACCCCGTTCGCTCCCGACGACGACGCCCCCCGGAAGCCGGCGACCGCGCCGGTCGGCGCCCGCTAAGCCTCTCGGATCCGACCGCCGCGACCCGTACCCTGAAGGTGCGCCGCTAAACGGCGTTCCGTCGCGATCACCGCACGGTGTGCGTGCTGCGCGTCGCGCGGCGGCCGATCACCACGTCTCCACGATCTGATCGCCCGATGGGGCCATGCCGGTGGGCCGCCGCTGGGCCTTGCCCGCGTACATCGTGGCATCGGCCAGCCCGATCAAGGTGTCCCGGTCGAGGGCGCTGCCGGGACCCGCGACCGCGCCGCCCATCGTGACCCCGACGCTGACCACGGTGCCGGGTAGCTGCACCGGCGCTTCCAGTACCGTTGCGATCCGGTGCCGCAGCTCGGGCAGCGCGCGCTCCGGTTCGCCCCGGCAGAGGATCAGAAACTCGTCGCCGCCCAGCCTGCCGACCACGTCGTCGTGGCGCACGCACCCGGCGAGGCGGGACGCCACGGCCTGCAGGACGATGTCGCCGGTCTGATGTCCCAGCCGGTCGTTGATGGGCTTGAAGCCGTCGAGGTCGCACAGGAGCACGGCTATTCCGTCGAGCTCGCCACGGCCCACCTGCTCCAGGGCGAGATCGATCTCCCGGACGATCTGCCGCCGGTTGTACAGACCGGTCAGTTCGTCGTGGCTCGCGTGGTGGGCCAGTGTCCGCTCGGCCTCGTCCCGTTGCGCGGAAAGTTGGCGGAAGCGCAGCAGCACCAGGGGAACGACCATCAGCGTGCCGACCGGGAGCAGCAGGCTCTGGCCGCCGCTGCCGTCGAGCGTCTGCACCGCCGCGATCAGGGGATTGACGCAGAGCGCGGCGCCGAGCCAGGCGAGCCGGGGGTGGCCGGCGGCGCGGGTCGCGGCGGGTTGCGGCACGGTGCAGTACGGGGCCGACGGGTGTACCGGGGCCGCGGCCAGGGTGAGATACGCCAGCATCATCAACTCGGCTGTCCACAACGCGGCGTCGTGCACCGTCAGGACGGCCAACCCGATCGCGGACAGGGTCAGGACCACGCAGAGGAGCATGTAGGCGATCGGGCCCCGGGCCTTTTTCGCCGTCAGTCCGATCCGTACGAGGACACCGACCACGGCGCTCAAAATGAGCAGGTCGAGCAGGAGCAGGACCTGTCCCAGCGGGGAGGCCTCCTCCGCCAGGTACGGCCGGATCAGCCATTCCCACAGCGGGCCTCCGCTGCACAGGCCGATCATGGCGGCGTCCATGATGCCGCCGAGGTCATTGGTCGCATGGCGGCGCAGCGCGGCGCCGCTGCCCAACAGGAGCAGCAGGTGGGCCGTCGCGACCATGAGGTCGGCCGGCGCCGCCTCGGCCCGGCCGAGCTGATGGTCGGTGATCCACGTCGGCCAGATCAGGTTGCTCAACGCGAGCAGGATGAGGCCGCCGATGGCGATGCGCCACGGCCGCCGGTCCGGCAGGTGACCCGCGCGGAGCGCGGTCAGGAAGGTGATGATGGGTACCGCCGTCACCAGCGCGTACACCACGGTGCGACCGGAGGCGTCGGCCAGGGCGTACGAGACGGTCGCAGCGACGGCCACGATGAGGAATCCGGCATGGACCAGGACGGCCGGCGACGCCCGGTGGGGCCAGCGCATGCGTCTCCTCTCCCTCGACCTCGCTCCTCTTATCGGCCGCGGTCAGAATCGGTTGAGCCGAGGTGGGGCGGACCCTGCGGGGGGTGGATCGGGCCGGTGACGTGTTGCGGCCAGGTCAGGAACGGTATAGCCGCTCCGCTCCGTCATCCATAACCATGCGAAGCACCGTAGAGCAAAGAGTCCAACGCCGCGGCCCGGCCCCTGACCAGCGCATCCAAGATTCATTGCAGGTTTTCGCCAGATCGAGCCACCACGTTGGCGGCCATTCCCCTGCAGAAGGCGAGCATGACGGCGGTGATCCAGGACGGCCTGTACCAGGCGGTCCGTCACGGCTCATGCAGGATCTTCAACTCCAGTGACCTGACGAACAACGGCAAGTCACTCGCGTGAGGGTCAGCGGCGACAGCCTCGTGCCCAACGGGGAGATCTTGTCTCCGGTCGGACCGGAGGACTTCTCCTACGGGGCGGGCCAACCGGGAGTTTTGGTCGGTCGCCGAGCACCTGCATCCCGGCCGAATGATCTATTCGTTCCCGACGTCCTACCTGAACTAAGGGGACGGCGGGTTCCGGGAACGGGCCGACCGGCCGTCACGCCCTCGCGGCGTGGCGGTCGGCTCGTTCTGCAGTTTGTCCATTGTCGATGGCCTTGTGTTCGAGGCGCGCGGCGTCGGCGTGTCCGGGTGGCGGGAGAAATCGACGGCGACCGCTTGACCCCATCGGAGGGGATGGATATTCTTCCGGAACACTTCCGGAAGTTTCGCGAGCGCAGGGGCCCCCGCCCCGTCCCCCACGGAGATGCGACATGAGACGCTCCGCCGCTCCCGCCCAGCCACCCCGGTCCGCATCGAGGTTCGTGAGGGTGTTCATGTCGGTCACGCTCGCGGCCACCGCCGCTCCCGCGCTCGCCGGTTCCGCCACCGCCGCGCCCGAGCCGACCGGCCGGCACGAACGCGGCACCTACATCGCGTATACGAAAACAGCCGGCGCGTTTCCGCTCGTGGCCGGCGGCGCGGGCGCGCCGTTGGTGGTCAGCGGCGTCGACCATCCCGGCGTGGTCCGGGTGGTTCACGACCTGCGGGCCGACATCAAGCGGGTCACCGACGTGGAGCCCACCGTCTGGGTCGACCGCATTCCCGCGCGGCGCGAGATCGTGCTGGTCGGCACGATCGGGCGCAGCCCGCTGATCGACGGGCTGGTCGCCGCCGGCAAGCTCGATGTCACCGGCATCGCCGGCAAGTGGGAGACCTCGCTGCAGCAGGTGGTGGACGACCCGTTGCCGGGCGTCGGCAGGGCGTTCATCATCGCCGGCAGCGACCAGCGGGGCACGATCTTCGGTGTCTACGAGACCTCGAAGCAGATCGGAGTGTCGCCCTGGCACTTCTGGGACGACGTCCCGTCCCGGCACCGGGACACGCTCTCCGTGCTGCCCGGCCGGTTCAGCCAGGGCACGCCGGCGGTGAAATATCGCGGGTTCTTCATCAACGACGAGAATCCGGCCCTGGGCACCTGGGCGCCCGGCCACTTCGGCCCCGGAAAGGCGCCCGGCTTCCCCAACGGCTTCAACTCCGACTTCTTCGCGACCGTCTTCGAGACGATGCTGCGGCTGAAGGCCAACTACCTGTGGCCGGCGGTGTGGGGTCGGGCGTTCGCCGAGGACGACCCGGCCAACCACGCGACCGCCACGGCGTACGGCGTGGTGATGGGCACCTCGCACGAGGCGCCGATGATGCGCGGCATCGAGGAGTGGAACCGGCACGCCGTGCCGGCCGTCCGGGACAGCAACGGCACGATCACCACGCCCGGCCGCGACCCGTACGGCGGCACGGGGGAGTGGAGTTTCCGCCGCAACGGCGACGCGATCAAGGCGTACTGGCGCGACGGCGCGGAGCGCATGAAGGAGCAGGGCTTCGAGGGCGTGGTCACCCTCGGCATGCGGGGCAACGGCGACGTGAGCCTGCCCGACGGCGACGGCATCGACCTGATGAGCACCATCATCGACACCCAGCGGCAGATCCTGGCCGAGACGGGGCTGATCGGGGCGCCGCAGGTGCAGACGCTCTACAAGGAGGTCCAGCGCTACTGGGACTCCGGTTACCGGCCGCCGGACGACGTCACGGTGGTGTTCTGCGACGACAACTGGGGCAACATGCGCAAGCTGCCGGACCGGGGCCTTGCGGCGCGCGGCGGCGGCTACGGCATGTACTACCACTTCGACTACGTGGGCGGCGGCCGCAACTACAAGTGGGCCGACACGGTCAACCTGGCCAACACGTGGGAGCAACTGCACCTGAGCTACCGGTCCGGCGTCGACCGGCTCTGGGTGGTCAACGTGGGCGACATGAAGAACGAGGAGTTGCCGCTGCAGTTCTTCCTCGACTACGCCTGGGACCCCGACCGCTGGCCGCTGGAGCGGCTGCCCGAGTGGGAGCGCCGGTACGCGGCGCAGAACTTCGGGCCGGAGCACGCCGCGGAGATCGCCGCCGTGCTGAACGCGTACGGGTTTCTGCAGTCGCGCCGTAAGCCGGAGCTGCTCAACCGGCGCATCACCCTCGACCCGACCAGGGACCCGGCGACGGACCGCGACGCGATCGTCTACGACGACCAGGGCAACCCGTTCAGCCTGACCGACTACCAGGAGATGGACCGCGTCGCCGCGGAGTGGCAGGCGCTCGCGGCGAAGGCGGAGCGGCTCCGCGCGAAGCTGCCCCCGTCCTATCAGGACGCCTACTACCAGCTCGTCCACTACCAGGTGAAGGCGAGCGCCAACCTCTACGCGCTGCGGCACGCCAACTTCACCAACCTGCTCTACGCCAAGCAGGGGCGCGCGGCCACCAACGACGTGGCGGCTCTGGCCGAGGCGCGGTTCGCCGAGGACCAGGCGATGTCGGACTACTACAACACCGAGCTGGCCGGCGGGAAGTGGGCCGGCTTCCAGACCCAACCCAAGATCGGGTACGGCAACGCGGCGCGCTACAACAACGCGTCCTGGCAGCAGCCGCAGACCGACAACCACGTGGCGCTGCCCGATGAGATCTACCCGTTGCTGAAGCGGATCGAGGTGCCGGTCGCCGCCGAGATGGGGGTGGCGATCGACGGCTCGGAGCAGTGGTGGACGGCGGCAGAGCCCCCGGCACCGCAGACGCCCGCCGTGCTGCCGACCTTCAGCCCGCACCAGAGTCAGCCGGCGCAGTACCTCGAGGTGTTCAACCGCGGCGCCACCGCCTTCGACTACAGCATCACCGCCGGAACGCCGTGGGTGACGGTGTCGCCCGCGAAGGGCCGGGTCGACAAGCAGGTGCGGGCCACGGTGCGTGTCGACTGGCAGCGGGCGCCGCACGGGATCACGCGGGTGCCGCTCACCGTCGCGGCGCCGGACGGTCGCCGCGTCGAGGTCACCGCCGTCGTCGACAACCGCCTGCCGCGCGGTCGGGCCCAGGGTTTCGTGGAGGCCAACGGCTACGTCTCGATGCTGGCCGACCACTACACGAGAGCGGTGAACGCGAAGGACGTGCAGTGGAAGCTCATCCCGGGGATCGCCAAGACCGGCAACGGCATGACGCTGTGGCCGGTCGACGCGGCCAGCCGGGGGCCGGGCGGCGCGGGCCCCCGGCTGGAATACCGGATGACGCTCACCTCGACCGGGCCGGTCACCGTGTCGACGATCCTGTCGCCGCGCAACAACGTGCGGCCCACGGACGGGCTGAAGTATGCGATCTCGATCGATGACGCCGAGCCGCAGATCGTGAACATTACCCGCGTCACGGGTGCGGACGACGGTGGCATGAACCGACAGTGGGAGAGGAACACGTCGGACAACGTCAATGTCACGTTCACCACCCACATGATCGACAAGCCCGGGGTGCACACGGTGAAGCTCTGGATGGTCGACCCGACCGTGGTCGTGCAGAAGCTCGTCGTCGACACCGGCGGCGTGAAGTACAGCTACCTCGGCCCACCGGAGAGCGTCCGCGTCGACAGGTAAGGGGCGCAGCCCAGCACGTGGCGATCCCATCGTCGGCTCCGGCCGGCGATGGGATCGCCGTAATCGGAAGGGGAATCGATGCTCCTGAATCGACGTCATCTCGCCGCGGTCGCCGCGCTGGGTGCGCTCGGCCTGGTCGCCGCGTGCGGCGCCCCCGAACCCGCCGGGGGACCGGCGCGGACCGGCGGGGCGGTGCCCGACAAGCCGGCGAAGGCGGTCGCCCTCAACATCCTCGACGTCGCCGGCAACCTCCAGCTCACCCAGTCAATGATCGACGAGTTCGTCGCGAAGAACTCCGACGTCGTCTCGCGGGTCACCTACAGCAAATCGCCCGCGCCCGAGCTGGTCGGCAAGATCAAAGCGCAGCAGAACGCCAACCGGGTCGACATCGACCTGGTCCTCACCGGCGTGGACGGGCTGGCCGCCGGCATCGAGCAGGGGCTGTGGACGCCGCTGCTGCCGACGTACGCCGACCGGCTGCCCGGCATGCAGAAGTATCTGCCGGGAGCGGCCGCGATGCAGAAGCTCGCCGGCGACCATGGCGTCACCGTCACCTACTACCCGTCGGGGCCGCTGATCGAATACCTGCCGTCGAAGGTGCCCAACCCGCCGACCACCGCGCAGGGGCTGCTCGACTACGCCAGGGCCAACCCGGGCGCCGTCCAGTACGCCCGCCCCTCCAACTCCGGACCGGGTCGCACCTTCCTGATGGGGCTGCCCTATCTGCTCGGCGACAAGGACCCGAAGGACCCGGTCAACGGCTGGGAGAAGACCTGGGCCTACCTCAGGGAACTCGACAAGCACGTCACCCTCTACCCGTCGGGCACCAGCGAGACGATGAAGAACCTGGCCAACGGCTCCGCGAAGATCATCGCGACGACCACCGGTTGGGACATCAACCCGCGCGTGCTGGGCACCGTGCCGAAGGAGGCCCGGATCGGGGCGCTCGACGGCTTCCACTGGGTGACCGACGCGCACTACGCCGTCGTGCCCAAGGGCGTCTCCACCGACAAGCAGGCCGCCGTGCTGGCCCTGCTCAACTCGATGCTCACGCGTGAGCAGCAGGCCAAGGCGTACGACAAGGGCTACTTCTATCCCGGTCCCGCGCTCTCCGGTGTGACGCTGGAGATGGCGCCGCAGGAGAGCCGCACGGCGATCGCGGAGTACGGCCGGCCCGAGTACGAGAAGCTCATCGCCGAGCACCCGATCGAGGTGCCGCTGGACGCCAAGGCGGTGGTGGCGGCGTTCGACCGGTGGGATCGCGAAATCGGCGGCGCGAAGGTCAGGAAGTGAGCTTCACGCAGCTCCGGTTGGACGCGGTGACGCGGCGCTTCGCCGGGCACCCCGCCCTGGCCGACCTGACCCTCACCATCACGCGCGGCGAGTTCATCGCCCTGCTCGGCCCGTCGGGCTGCGGCAAGTCCACCGCCCTCAACTGCCTGGCCGGGCTGCTGCCGCTCTCCGGCGGCAGCATCTGGGCCGACGACGACCGGCTCGACACGGTGCCGCCCGAGCGGCGCGGCTTCGGCATGGTGTTCCAGAACTACGCGCTCTTCCCGCACATGTCGGTGCGGAAGAACATCGCCTTCGGGCTGCAGATGCGCCGGCTGCCCCGCGCCGAGGTCCGTCGCCGCACGGACGAGGCGATCAAGCTGGTCCGTCTCGACGAGCACGCCGGCAAGCTGCCCGGGCAGCTCTCCGGCGGCCAGCAACAGCGCGTCGCCATCGCCCGGGCCGTCGTGCTCGAACCGGCGCTGGTCCTGATGGACGAGCCACTGTCCAACCTGGACGCAAAGCTGCGGCTGGAGATGCGCACCGAGATCCGCCGCCTGCACCAGTCGCTCGGCCTGACCACCGTCTACGTCACTCACGACCAGGAGGAGGCGCTGTCGATGGCCGACCGTCTGGTCGTGCTCCGCGACGGCCGGGTCGAGCAGATCGGCACCCCCGAACAGGTACACACCCGCCCGGCCACCCGGCACGTCGCCGACTTCATGGGCTACCGCAACCTGCTCCCGCTGACCGTCGCCGAGAAGGTCGGCGACCGCGTCGTCGTGGCCGGCACCGGCCTGCGTCTGAGCGGCACCTCGGTCGGGCCGATCGACCTCGGCGACGACGTGATCGTCGGCATCCGCCCCGAGGACCTGCGCCTCGTCGCATCCGATGGCATCCCGGCCACCGTCGAGGTGGTCGAATACCAGGGCCGCGAGGTCGCCGTCGAGGCGCGCACCGACAACGGCGTACGCCTGCATCTGCGTACCTCCGAAAGACCGGGACCGGGCGACAAGATCCTGGTGGCCGCGGACCCGGCGCGGGTCCTGGCCTTTCCCGCCGACGACGGGGCCGGCGGATGAGCCGGCCCACCGCGCTGCGGCACCGCCTCGCCGAGCGCGGCATCGACCGCCAACTCCTGCTGCTCGCGCCGGCCGCGGCGTTCGTCGTGGTGCTCTTCATCTACCCCTTCCTGTACGGCGTCGGCCTCTCCTTCCAGCCCACGACCGGCGGTCCGCTCGGGGCGTACCGGGAGTTCTTCACCGACGCCTACCAGCGCGACACGGTGCTCACCACGCTCGGCCTGTCGCTGCCCGCGGCGCTGCTCAACGTCGCCGCGTCGGTGCCGATCGCCTACCGGCTGCGCGGCCGGTTCCGTGGCAAGCGGCTGCTCACCACCGTGCTGGTCGTGCCGATCACCCTGGGCACCGTGCTCACCGCGCAGGGGCTGCTCAACTTCCTCGGCCCCACCGGCTGGTTCAACCGCATCCTGCTCTCGACCGGGCTGGCCGACGCGCCCGTGCGGCTGACCAACAACTACTGGGGCGTGTTCTTCTCCCTGGTCATCACCGGATTCCCGTTCGCGTTCCTGCTGGTGCTCTCCTACCTGTCCGGCATCGACCCGACGCTGGAGCGGGCCGCGGCCACGCTCGGCGCCGGCTGGGCGCAACGGTTCCGCCGGATCACCCTGCCGCTGCTCGCGCCCGGCCTGGCGACCACGTTCTGCCTGACCTTCGTGCTGGCATTCAGCGTCTTCCCGTCGGCGGTGCTGGTCGGCGACCCGGCGGGGGAGACCCGGGTCATCTCCATCGCCGCCTACGACGCCGCGTACGTCCGCTACGACTATCCGATGGCGTCCGCCATCGCCGTGATCATGGGCGTGGTCGAGTTGCTCGTCATCGCCGCGGTGCTCGGCTGGCGGGCGCTGCTCTACACCGGTTCGACGGCGGGAGGGAAGGGATGAGCCGTCGCCTTGTCGCCCGGCCGGCGGCCTGGTTGGTCTGGGGCGTCGTGGCGTTCTTCTTCGTCAACCTGGCCGGGGTCATCGGCTCGGTGGTGGTCAGCTCGTTCGGCACCCGCTGGTTCGACACCTGGCTGCCCCAGGGCTACACCGGCGACTGGTATGCGCAGGCGTGGCGGGAGTTCGGCCTGCTCCCCGTCTTCGGGGTGACCCTGGAGGTCTCGCTGCTCGTCGTCGGCATCTCCGTGCTGATCGGCGTGCCCGCCTCCTACGTGCTCGCCCGCCGCTCGTTTCCCGGCCGACGCCTGCTCTACCTGCTCTTCCTGCTGCCGATCCTGATGCCACCGATCACCTACGGCATCCCGCTCGCCACCGTCCTCTACAAATACGGCTTCGCCGGCCACCTCCCCGGCGTGGTGCTCGCAAACCTCGTGCCGTCGGTGCCGTTCGTCATCCTCACCATGACGCCGTTCATCGAGCAGATCGACCCGGCGATCGAACGGGCCGCCCGGATGTGCGGTGCCCGGACCAGCCAGGTCTTCACCCGGATCCTCGCCCCGCTGCTGGTGCCCGGCATCCTCGCCGCGTCGATCCTGGTGCTGGTGCGCACGGTCGGCATGTTCGAGCTGACGTTCCTGACCGCCGGGCCCGACTCGCAGACGCTGGTGGTCGCGCTCTACTACTCCATGTCGGCGGCCGGCATCCGCGCCCAGCAATCGGTCGACGCGATGGCGGTCATGTACACCACCATGATGCTGGTGCTGCTCGTCGTGGCGCTGCGCTTCGTCAACCCCACCCAGCTCGTCGCCCGGGTCAAGGAGGACATGGACTGACGGTCGGGACGTGCGGGCCGCGTGGCGTGCGATCGGGTTCGGGTGCGTTCCGTTGTCAGTACCGTCCCCGGATCGTGTGGTGCTGTACTGCCGGATGACCGGGGCCGCGGATCGCGGTCAGCCATGCGGTCGCCTCGGCCACGCTCGGACGTCCGCCGAGTTCGGCGGCAGCCAGCCGTCCCGGCGTCCAACCGGTGCCTAGGAGTTCGTCCCACTGCCGCTCGTTGAGGATGAGGACGCGCACGCTGCCGTATTCTGAGGGTGCCGTGACGCCACCCGAGCGACGCGGGACCAGCGCTCGCACCCGCCCGAATGGGGTAGGCGACATGATCTGGACGAGGCTGAGAGATCGCGGCGCGACTCGCCGAATCGACATGTCGACCGTTTTCCGTTCCCACCAGCGTGCGTCAGCGCCTCGGATCTGAGCACCCCGACCTCAGCGGCGACGGCATTTGCCTGGTCGAAACCGCGACCCGACAGTGGTTCCGCCTCGTCGCCCGGCATCCCAGCGCGAAGCTGTCGATGCCATCGGTGATCGTGGACAATCTGTGGCACGAGTTGGTCCTACACACGCGGGAGGCGGCAACCGCTACCTGGTCGATTGTGGAGGTCGGGGCGAATGCTTCGAGTCTCCCGGCATGGTCTGCCTGCAGCACCTCGGCGGGTCCGGCAAGCGGCGAGGCGGGCGCCGCATTCGCGGTTTCGGCCCGCCCACGAACGACGGCCGCGAGGGTTACGCGGGCGGTGCTGGTAGCGGTGGCGAGTACGGCTACTGAATCGCCGCCCGTGGTTGGGGGCGCACCCGCTGGGCGCATCGTCGCTGCTTCCCCGGCGGGGTGCACGATGCGCCCGCGCATCACAGGCGGCGGAGCGATCTAAATCAGTGCCAGATGCGGTACCGAATGTCCTGGGTGAAGTAGTCGATGTCGTAGAGAACCCGGTACACCGTGCCGTCAGGAACGTTCGATGCGAGCATTGTGCGGGTCTTCGCCGGCACCGAGCATGCCCTCACCGGTTCGGTGTAGGTCGCCTCGGAGCCGTCCGGCGGGAAGAATCCCACCAGGAAGGTCTGACAACGATCCGACGGGACCCTCGGGTCTTTGATGTGGGAAACGCTGATCGTCGTGCAGGCCGGGCCGGACACGGTCAGGGGGAAGCTCGCCATCCGCCCTGCCTCATAGAACTCGGTCTCCGGTCGCACCGACACACATCCGGGCCGCGCGTGTGCGGCTTGTGGTTTCGCTGCGGTAACCGCCGCGGACACGCTCGTGTCGCCGGCGACCAGTACCTGATTGTGTTTGTCGGTGTAACCGGTGCCGGCGGCGGACATGGCGAAGGCGCCGATTACCAGCGCGGCCAGGGCGACGCGGACAGGTCTTCTCGCTCGCCGGTGGCCCAGCCGACCACCGTCGGGTGCGCCGTCACTCCACGACGGCGCGCGTGACCGGGTCAGTCCTCGGGCGATGGTCCGGGAGAGCAGTTCAGAAGCAGAGAACACGGGATCCTCCAGCAATCGGTGGTATATGGCGAGCCGAGCGGCGGTCGATGCCGCGCGCGCTGAGGATGGGTTGATCACCGACAAGAGAGCGCGTGCCCGGGCGGTTGCGCGCAGTGACCGTCGGTGTCGGAGGTGGCGACCGTCGGTCGGCGGTCACAGCCGCATTCACATGCGGGGGAGCGGGTGGCGTCCCCAGTCAGAGCGGCATGTGCGCTAGTGGAAGGCGGCGATGAGATGACGGCCGAGGAGCTCCATCGACAACGCTGACTCTACGCTCCGTAGCGCAAGGACATCGATGCTGTCGCGCATCGGTCATTTCGCGCCGCGATATGTCAGCGTAAATCCTCGTCGCCCTGATCCTCGACGTCGCCGGGATCGGCGCCGAGCAATCCGCCAACGCAGTGACGCTGTCGCGGGCGACGCGCTCGGCGAGAACGCTCCCAACCATTTGAGTGCTGGGAGGCGCTGGGGAGGGTGAGGGGGTGCGTATGGGCGAGGCGGGCGAGTTCAACGGCGAGTTCCACCAGTTCGTGGTGCAGCGCTCCCGTGCCCTGTCGCGGACCGCGTTCCTGTTGACCGGCGACCACCAGCTCGCTGAGGACCTGCTCCAGGCGGCGTTCGCCCGTACGTACCGGCATTGGCGGCGCATCCGGGGTGACCAGCCGGAGGCGTATGTGCGGCGGGTTATGCACCACCAGCACATCTCGTGGTGGCGGCGCAGGCGCGTGACCGAGCGGCTGACGGCCGCGCCGCCGGAGCGTCCCGGTGACGACCCGAGCATCGCGGCGACGCTGCGGGTGACGGTGGCGGCCGCGCTGCAGCAACTGACGCCGAGGCAGCGGGCGGTGGTGGTGCTGCGGTACCTCGACGACCTGACCGAGGCGCAGGTCGCTGAGGTGTTGGGTTGTTCGGTCGGCACGGTGAAGCGACACGGCCACGACGCGCTGCGTCGTCTTCGCGCGATCGCGCCGAAGCTGGTCGACGCCCCGCGGGAAAGGAGCGTCCGATGACGGTACGGCTGCGCGAGGCGCTGCACGAGGCGGCTGATGAGGTGCCCGGCTACCTGGTGTATGAGCGGGCGCTGGCCACGGCGCGCCGCACCCGTCGGCGGACGGCGGCGGCCACGGCTGCCGTCCTCGTGGCGTTGGCCGCGATGGTCTGGTCGGTGCCCGTCGGGCAACCGGGCGGGCAACCCGGTGGGATGGAGCCCGGGAGCGGATCGGGCGCGCTGCCCGACCAGATCTGGAAGCCGCCGATCGGCGCGTTGCGGGTCACCGACCCGTTCCCGATGGGCTCCGCGGCGCTGCTGTTCACCGGAATGCGCACAATGGGCAGCGACGAAGATGGCACGGTCGGTGCGGTCGGCGCCGAGGCTGACCGGTACCGCGTTCTGCATGTCGGCTACATAAAGTCGGCGGGTCATGTGGTGCTGCTCTCCCCTGACGGCACGCGTCTGGCCTACCCTCCGGAAGGCGACGGCACCGCGCCACGGGTCGACATCGTCGACCTGACCGACGGGTCGGTCCAGCAGATACCGGCGGTCGCGGCCGGCAGCGTATCGACGCAACCGCTCGGCTGGTCACCGGACGGTCGAGGGCTCGTCGTGATCGACTCGGTGCGGGTCGATGCGGAACGCTCGAGTTACCGCAACGTCCTGAGTCTGGTGGAGCCGGACACGGGCACCACGGTCCACCTCGCCAGCGCACCCGACACGAGCAGCATCGTGCCGGGATATGCCGTCGCCTTCGCCCCGGACGGCCAAAAACTGGCGCTTCAAGTCGATGACACGCTCACCATTACCGATGTGGCCGGAACGCCGAGGCAGACTTTCCGCCTGCCTCCCGACGAGATCCTGGCCGGCAAGGGCGCCTGGAGCCCGGACAGCCGCGCCGTGACCGTGGCGAAGCGGCGGGGCGACGCGTGGACGCTGGCCACGATCGACCCGGCCACCGGCGCCCCCCTCGGGGACCTCGACGTGCCGGCGGTTTCCGGGGTCGCCGCGATCCGTCTGCTCGGCTGGGGACCGGGCGGTGCGGCACTCGTCGTCGCGTACCAGCCCACTCCCGAAGCCGCGCGCACCACGACGAAGATCGAGGAGCGCATCTTGTACCCCAACGTCCGTACCGTGCGGCTGCTGTCCCTCGCGCCGGGCGCGGCGGCGCCCATCACCCGAATGACCGCACCAATCGGCGTGTCCGCGGTGGACGTCGCCGACGGATTGGTCCGTTGGGGCGGTACTCGCGTCGCTGAACCACCCTTCGTCCGGCTCGGGCCGCGGTTCTGGTTCTGGCTGGTCGTGGCGGTCGCGCTGGGCGCCGCGGTGCTCGGCGGCCGATGGTACGTGCGGCGCCGCGAGGTCAGCCGGCGGTAAGGCGATCGGGACGTGTCCGCGCGGGTCAGGTGCGGTCGCGCCGTCGCAGCGCCGTGATGACCTTCAGGAGTACGACGACCGGCGCCGCCACCGTGAGAGGGACGAGCACGAACCCGCAGGCTGCCGGCCCGGCCATGCCGGCAGCGTCCAGCGAGAACATGACCACCACGATGACTTCGGCGATGAACAGCCCCAACCTTGCCGCCGTTGCCGACGACGGTCTTCACCACTATTCCGTTGCTCTTGCCCCGTTTTGGTATATGGCTCACCTATGAGGTCATTCATCTCACCCTGCCGTCCCGCCTGCCGATATGCGATGGCGCAGTCCTTCGAATGTTGCCTGCGTGACGGGAATGGCGAGATGAACAAGAACCCTCTACGGCGAAGCATCCAGACCCGGTTGATCGCCGCGTTCCTGGCCGTCGCGGCGCTGCTGGCCGCAGTGGGCCTGCTCAACACCCTGCAGCAGCGCGAACTCAAGGACCGCGCGACGATGATGGCGCAGCGGGACGTGACGCCGATGGCTGATCTGCGTGCGGCGCAGGCGCTGATGTACGACTTCTCGGTGACGGACCTGGTGCACGAGGTGGTGCCGGACCCACAGGCGAAGCAGGTCTACGCGGACAAGGCAAAGAAGCTGATGGCCGATGTCGACCCCGCGCTCCAGAAGCTGCGCGCCGACGCCCCGGCGGAGTTGAAGCCGCAGGTCGATGAGTTGACCGCGACGTGGCACGCGTTCCTGGCCTCGCACGCGAAGCGCGCGGCCAACACCGACCCGGGCAAGGGCAAGGAACTGAACGACACCACCACGGCGCTGTACACCAAGGTGAACGACGAAACCGCGGCCCTCGCCACGACGTTGATCAAGGACAGCGCAGAGCAGCGCACCGCCATCGTCGACCTCTACAACTCGTCGCGCAACCGCACCATCGCCTTCGTCGTGATCGGTGTACTGCTCGCCATCGCCCTCGGCGTTCTGGTCGCCCGCAGTGTCCGCCGGCCGGTGGCCGCGATGGTGACCGCCCTGGAGCGGCTCGCCGAGGGTGACCTCACGCACGAGGTCGACGTACGGTCCGACGACGAGATCGGCCGCATGGGGCACGCGCTGCGCCAAGCGCTGGGCAACGTACGCGAGACGGTCACGGCGGTGGCCCGCTCGGCCTCGATGCTGTCGGCGTCGGCCAGCACCCTGTCGGCCACCAGCCGGCAGATGAGCAGCGCGGCGCAGTCGACGTCCGACCGCGCGAGCCGGGTGTCGTCGGCTGCGGACAACGTGCTGGACAACGTGCAGACGGTGGCCGGCAGCAGCGACCAGATGGCGGCCTCCATCCGGGAGATCGCGCAGAACGCCGGCGAGGCGGCCCGGGTGGGCACCGAGGCGGCCGCGGTCGCGGACTCCACCAACGACATCATCGCCCGGCTCGGAGAGTCGTCGGCCGAGATCGGCAACGTGGTCAAGGTGATCACCTCGATCGCCGAGCAGACCAACCTGCTGGCCCTCAACGCCACCATCGAGGCCGCCCGCGCCGGTGACGCCGGCAAGGGCTTCGCGGTCGTCGCCAGCGAGGTCAAGGACCTCGCGCAGGAGACCGCCAAGGCCACCGAGGACATCTCGCGGCGGGTGGAGAAGATCCAGCTCGACAGCGACGGCGCGGTCGCGGCGATCGCCTCCATCAGCCAGGTGATCGGCCGGATCAACGAGTACCAGACGACCATCGCGTCGGCGGTGGAGGAGCAGGCGGCCACCTCCGAGGAGATGACCCGCAACGTGTCCGCCGCGGCGGACGGCAGCGGCAGCATCACGAAGGGGATCGCCGAGGTGGCCGACGCGGCCCGTTCAACCAACGCGGGCGTGACCGAGACCGAGCAGGCGGCCGGACAGTTGGCCGACCTCAGCGGCGAACTGGAGCACCTGGTCGGCCGGTTCCGCTACTGACGGTGGGTCCGGTGCGGGGAGACGGCGCGTCGGTGGCACGTAAGAGTGCCGCGTTGGCGTCTCCCCGTACCGGCACCCAGGCCGGACCCACGCCGCTTCAGCCTCGGCGTCGGAGCCGGTAGCGCCCGGTGGCGGCCAGCAGCCCGAGCAGGGTCGGCATGATGATCGCGACGGGCAGTGATCCGGCAGCGGTCAGCGTCCGCCGTCCCGCTACCGTCACGTGCACCGGCGGGCTCACCACCAGCGGGGTGGCCCCAGCGGAGGCGGAGCCGGCGGGCAGGACCACCACGTAGACGTCGAAGCTGCCGGCGTTGACTGCATGCAGCTTCCAGGACAGCGTCCTGCTGTTGCCCGGCGCCAGCGGTGACGCCGCTTGCGTGACCTCCGCCGACCAGTCCTCCAGGTCCACATACACGCCGTTCAGGCTCACGACGTTGACGTGCGCGACAAGTCGGTCCGTCGGCGCTTGGCCCGAGTTGACGATTCGGGACTCAACCGTCAGCACCTGCCCCACGACAGTTTCGATCTGGCTCTGGTCCAACGTCACCTCGACGGTCCCGGGCAGCCTCGATGGGGCGGCTGCCGCCGAGCCGGCGAGGCCAACCGGAGCTATTGCCGCCACCAGCAGCCCGGTGAGCACCAACATCGATCTCATTCTCCGCTCACCCCTCCGTGCAGGCGGACGATCCGGGAACCGGCGATGACCAGCGCGCCGCCGGCGAGGACTGCGGTGACAAGCGGCGACACGAGATAGGACAGATCACGGGTCCAGTCGTGGCCGTTGACCACGACGGCGGTCAGGTACCGCAGCGCCGCTCCGACCGGGTTGAGCCGGACGAGCATGTCTCCGAACCACCCCTTCGGTCCGCCGCCGGGCAACTGCGTCGGCGCGAAGAGCGCCAGGAGCAGGAAGAAACACACCGCGAGGCTGACCTTGTTCGAACTCGACAGGGCGCTGATCAGGAGACCGAGCGCGGAGAGCGCGACGGCCAGCAGCGTGCCGACGAGCAAACCGAGCAGGATGGCCGGCCCGACGATCGAGACTCCGCGGCCGAGCACCCACACGTACGGCACGCTCACGAGGAAGGTCGCGAGCCAGAGCGACAGCGCGGCGACCAGCTTGCCCATCACGATGGCACGGCGGGAGACGGGCGTGAGCAGCAGACTCTCCAACGTTCCCCGCTCACGCTCTCCGCTGATCGCGTCGGCGCTCACGACCAGAGTCACAAGGACGCCGACCGCCACCGCGACCTGCAGAGTGAGGTTCACGGCCTCCCGCTGCTCGAGGAAGTTGAGGACCTGGTTGGTCCCGGCAAGATACGTCATGACGCTCAGCAGGACGCTGAAGGCGAAGACCAACACCGGACCCCGCCCGCTCACCCACAGGTCCCGACACTCCTGCTCGGCGACGATTCGCCAACCCGGATCACGACTCCGAACGGGGCGCTCGCCGCCGTGGACGGCCCGCGGCCGTTCGCTGACGTTCACAGTCATCGGACACCATCTCCGGTCATCGTGAGGAAGGCGTCGCTGAGCCGGGCGCCTTCAACCTCGAAGGAGAGCACCGGCACGTCGGCGTTGAGCACCGCCCGCAGCGCCAGGTTCATGCCGCGCTCCGGGTGATCCTGCTCACCGCCGACTCCGGCCGGCAGCGAGATCCTGAGGACGTCCGGACGCTCGTCGGGTGCCTCGACGGTCAGGCCGGCAACCCCGGCAAGGGCCCTCCTGGCCGGACTGACCAGCTCAATCGGTACGCGCAGCTGCCCGTACCGCTGCGCCGCGACCGTCGCCGTCACTTCGCCGACCGTGCCGGAGATGAGGACCCTTCCTTTGTCGAGGATCAGCACGCGCGTGCAGACTTCCTCGACGTCTGGCAGCGCATGGGTGCTGAGGATGACGGTCGTGCCTCTACGCACCGCGATGTCGCGCACGATCCCGAGCACCTGGCGCTGCCCGGCGGGGTCGAGCCCGAGCGTCGGTTCGTCGAGAAACACGACAGGGGGGGCGTTCACCAGGGCGCGCGCGATACCCAGGCGCTGCCGCATGCCCCGGCTGTACGTCGAGATCCGCGACGAGGCGCGCTCCTCCAGACCCACGTCGGCGAGGAGACGGCCGGCGACCCGCGCGGCCTCCGGTCGTCCCAGGCCGAACAGCCGCGCGTGATACCGCAGGTAGTCCGAGCCGCTCTGGTGACCGGGGTAACCGGCGCTCTCGGGCAGCACGCCGACCCGCCGCCGGATCTCGGCCGGCCGGGTGAACGGAACTCCAGCCACCGAGAACGCCCCGCTCGTTGGTTGGAGCACCGTGGTAAGTAGTCGGATTGTTGTTGTCTTGCCCGCTCCGTTGGCGCCGAGCAGGCCAACGACTTCACCTCGATGCGCCGTGAAGCTCAACTCTTCGACCGCGGTACGGGGCCCGTACCGCTTGGTCAGGCGCACGACCTCGAGACTCACGCCGGCCATGGACGTCCTCCTCACCTGCCATGAGACATGACCGCCACCGTAGGGTCGGCGGGCTGAACGCAGGCTGAATGTGTGCCGCGCTCGCATCCGGCGGCGTTCAGCGGGCGGTAAGCCGGCGGATGGCACACTCCAAGAGTGCGAATCCTCGTGGTAGAGGACGACAAGCACCTCGCCCGAGCGATCAAGCGTGGGCTGGAGGCCGAGGGGTTCGCGGCGGACATCGCCCTCAACGGTGTCGATGGTCTGTGGCGGGCCAAGGAGGGCGACTACGACCTTGTCGTCCTGGACATCATGCTGCCCGGTAGGAACGGCTACCAGGTCTGCGCCGAGCTGCGGGAAGCCGGAAACTGGACGCCGATCCTCATGCTCACGGCGAAGGACGGGGAGCTCGACGAGGCCGAGGCCCTCGACACCGGAGCCGACGACTACCTGTCGAAGCCGTTTTCCTACGTGGTGCTGGTGGCCAGGATCCGGGCGTTGCTGCGCCGCGGCCTGCGGGAGCGGCCCGTTGCGCTCAATGCGGGCGATCTGCGGCTCGACCCGGCCGCCCACCGCGTCTGGCGGGGCGACACCGAGGTCTCGCTCACTCCCCGCCAGTTCGCGCTCCTCGAGTTCCTCATGCGACGTTCCGGCGAGGTGCTTTCGAAGAGGACGATCCTGGAGCACGTGTGGGACTTCGCGTTCGACGGCGACCCGAACATCGTCGAGGTCTACGTCCGACATCTCCGTAAGAAGATCGACGAGCCCTTCAGCCGTTCTGCGATTCAGACGGTACGACTCGTCGGCTATCGACTGGACCCCGATGGCGGCTGACCGCAAGAGATTTCTGCGGCGGCTCACCACGGTGCGGGCCCGCACCACGATGGCCGCCACCGTGGTCGTCGGCTTCGCTCTCGCGCTCACCGCGGTCAGTCTGGTGGTGTTTCTGCGGCATTCGCTGGTGGAACGCGTCGATGGCATCGCACAGGTGCGTGCCGAGGACGTCGCCACTCTCGCCCGGCAGGGCACGCTGCCCCCGGCTCTGGCGGTCGAAGGTGACGACGGCAGCATCACGCAGGTCGTGGACGGCGCCGGCCGGGTGGTGGCGGTCACCGCCGGAATTCCGCGAGACCGACCGATCGCCGACTTCACCCCGGCGGGATCGGCGCCGGAGGCACGTACCGTCAAGAACCTGGCTCTCGGCGATGGCGGCAGCTTCCGGGTCATCGCGTTGTCGAGCGCCACGCCGGACGGGCCGGTGACGGTCTACGTCGCGGCGAGCCTCTCGCCGGTCGACGACGCCGCCGATCTCGTCCAGGGCGCCCTTGCCGCTGGCGCGCCTCTGCTGCTGGTGCTCGTCGCGTTCACCACCTGGAAGGTCGTGGGACGCACGCTGCGGCCGGTCGACGCGATCCGGGCCGAGGTCGCCGACATCTCCGAACGGTCACTTGACCGACGCGTCCCGGTCCCCGCCACGGACGACGAGATCGGTCGCCTCGCACGCACCATGAACACGATGCTCGACCGGTTGCACGCGGCCGCGGAACGGCAACGGCGCTTCGTCGCCGACGCCTCCCACGAGCTGCAGACCCCGCTCGCCGCGGCCCGCACCGACCTGGAGGTCGCCCTCACCCATCCAGGCAGCACCGACTGGCGCGACACGGCCGCGGACCTGCTCGCGGCGAACCGCCGGATGGAGCGGCTCGTCCGGGATCTGCTGTTTCTCGCGAGGGCGGACGACGCCACCCCGCGCGCACCCGTCCGCCCTGTCGACCTTGATGACATCGTCCTGTCCGAAGCCGCCCGGATCCGCGGCAACGGCCAGGTGCAGGTCGATACCGGCGGGGTCTCCGCGGCGGCGGTCGACGGTCGCCGGGACGACCTCACGCGCGCCGTGCGCAACCTGCTCGACAACGCCGAACGCTACGCGTCCTCCCTGGTCACCGTCGACCTCTCCAGCGACGACGTCCAGGTCCGTCTGGTCATCCACGATGACGGGCCGGGTATCTCGTCGGGCGACCGTCAGCGGATCTTCAGACGGTTCGCCCGTCTCGACGACGACCGGAGCCGGGAAAGCGGGGGTACAGGTCTCGGACTGGCCATCGTCAAGGAGATCGTCGATGCTCACGGCGGCACAGTGGTGGTCGAGGACGCCGTGCGCGGCGCGCGGTTCGTCGTACACCTGCCGACGCGGTGATCGTGCCGGTCGCACACATCATCCGCACACAACACTTACGCCGTAGCCCGGCTTACGCAACGTATTCCTGGCTAAACTCTACACTGGACTTCTACACTGGACGAAAATGCGGCTCTGCGGTACGCGAAAGAGCTTTGACTGCTTCGGTGCGGGGATGCGTCTTGCCTTGAGCTATTTGTAAAGAATTGAGCGGAATGCCGATTCGCCTGCCATTTTCTGGCGGAGACGCGAATTTTGGTTGACACCGGGGCGGGTTGTCGATAGCAATTAAGTGGGTTGCGGTGGAAATTGTTCAGGTGGCGTTACCGCGGCTCGTACGTGTCAGGTGGTGGTGTCGCATGCGGTCGCTCGTCGAGTCCGGCTGGCAGGCCGAAGTCCTCATCCACGCTTTTCCACGCGCTTCCCACACGCCGGAACCGCCGCCCGCCATGGTGATCGCGGTTCCCATTTCCTTCGCTGCCTGCGTGGGCCGTGATACGACAGCCGCAGGCCGCCATCGACTTTGGACCGGGGTGAACCCACTGCATCGTGCGGGGGCGCTGTGGAGTTTCGGCTGTTGGGTGCAGTAGAGGCATGGTCGGGGGAGCGGCAACTTGACCTCGGACCCCGCCAGCAGAGATTTTTGTTGGCCGTACTGGCACTGCGGATCAATCAGCTTGTTCCCGTCGACTGGTTGGTCGATCTGACGTGGCCCGAGTCGCCACCACAGACCGCTCGGCACTCGATCCACGTTCGCGTCTCGCGGTTGCGCGCCGTGTTGGCGAACGCCGGCGCGGGTCGTGATGAGGTGGAGATCATCACCCACGGCGCGACGTACGTCCTGCGCGCCGATCCGATGTACGTTGACGCCCACCGCTTCCGCGCTCTGGTCAGGGCGGCTCGCGTCGCCCCCAACGACGACGAGAAGGGCTTGCTGTTGCGCCGTGCGCTGGACATGTGGCACGGCCCGCCGCTCGCCGATGTCGCGACACCGCTGACCGATCAGCTGTGCCGGGGGTTGGAAGAAGCGCGACTTGCGGCCTTGGAGGAATGGCTGGACGCGGAACTGCGGCTCGGCAGGCACTGCGACGTCATCGACGAGCTCACCGAGTTCGCGATGCAATACCCGCACCGCCAACGGCTGCTCGCCCAGCTCATGCTGGCCCTGTACCGGGCTGGTCGAGCCCCCGACGCCCTGGACGCGTATCGGATTGCGCGGAGCCGGCTCATCGAAGAACTCGGACTCGACCCAGGGAATCAACTCCAGCAGCTGGAGCAGGCCATCCTCTGCGCCGACCCTGCGCTTGAGCTGCCTCAGCAGAGGACCACCCCGCAGCGGACCGTTCGGCGCCGTCCGTCGGACGGCGCAGCCGACGAGTTCCGGGTGATCCGACCCGATCTCCGCCCATGACTCGGCAACCACCGACCGGACCTCGCGGGGCCGGAGCCCCGCGAGGTCGCGTTCATTCCGGCGGAGCGTGGTCAGGAATCATGCAGGAGACCTTCCGCGCCGCCAGTGCCCGCCGGGCCAGGCACGCCTCGCGGACCCTGACGCACGCCGCTGCCCGCCGAAACGCAGGTAGAGGGAGGGCGTCACCAGCAGATTCAGCAGGGTCGAGGTGACCAGGCCGCCGATGATCACGACTGCCATGGGGTGCTCGATCTCGTGGCCGGGAAGGTTGCCCCACACCACCAACGGGACGAGCGCCAGCCCGGCCGCCAACGACGTCATGAGGATCGGCGAGAGCCGCTCCTTCGCGCCGCGGATGACGAGGCCCCGGCCGAAGGGCTCACCCTCTTCCCGTTCCAGGTGCTGGAAATGGTTGATCATCAGGATGCCGTTGCGGGCGGCGATGCCCAGCACCGTGAAGAAACCCACGAGCGAGCCGAGCGAGAGGATGCCGCCGCCGACGTATGCCGCCAGCACGCCGCCGACCAGGGCCATCGGCAGCGTGAGGAGGACGAGGAACGCCAGCCGCCAGCTGTTGAACGCCGTCGCGAGGAGGAAGACGATCCCGGTCACCGCGACGCCGGCGAAGAGCAGGAGGCGGTCCTGCGCGGTCGTCGCCTCCTTGTACTCCCCGAGTAACTGGAGGTGGTAGCCGGGTGGGAAGTCCACGGTCGCCAGACGGCGCTGCACCTCGGCCGCGACGTCTCCGAGCGCCTTTCCCGTGGCCACGTTCGCGCCCACGTCGATGCGCCGCGACCCGTTCTCCCGCAGGATCTGGTTCGGCGTGGGGACCATCTTCACCTCGGCCAGCTCACCGACCGGGACCTTGCGCCCGTCCGGTGCGTCCATCAGCAGGTTGCGCACACTCTCGATGCTGTATCGCGCCTGCGGCACGCTCCACACGTGCACCTCGGTGTTCTTGCCGTTTCGCCAGATGTCACCCGCCTCCTCGCTGGCGATGAACGTGGCGGCCGTTCGCCGCACGTCGCCCGGCTTGATCCCGTACCGCGCCGCCTTGGCCAGGTCGACCTCGACATGCACCTGAGGAATGTTGGTCTGCAGCGTCAGGTGCTCCTCGACGATGCCGTCCACGCCGGCGATCAGGTCCTTGACCTCGTTGGCCTTCTCGCGGAGCACATCCAGGTCGTCGCCGAAGATCCGGACGATGATGGCGTCGCTGGAGCCGGTGAGCACCTCCTTGGTGCGTTCCTTCAGGTAGGTCTGCACGTCGCGCTGCAGCCCCGGGTAGCCGTCGACCACCTTCTGCACCGCGGCCACCGTCTTGTCGTAGTCCACGTTCGGGTCGATGCTGATCCAGTTCTCGCCGAAGTTCATGCCGACGACCTCGTCCGACAGGGTGCCCTGTCCGATGTGCGCGCCGAAGTTGCGCACGCCCGGGATCGCCCTCAGCTCCTTGCTGGCCTGGATGGCGATGCGGACACTCTCCTCCCGGGACGCACCCGGTTGGAGCACCCAGTGCATCAGGAAGTCGCGCTCCTTGAACGCGGGGAACAGGTTCTGCCCGAGCATCGGCGCCACCAGGGCGCCGCCCGCCATGACGAGGACGACGGTCGCGTAGGCCACGAGGGGACGAGGGATGATGCGCGCCAGCAGCACCGTGTAGCCCCGCTGCAGCCAGCGCACCAGAGGCGACTCACGCCGCTCGATCGGCGCCTTGGCCAGCAGCATCAGCGCGAGCGCCGGGATGACCGTCAGCGCCACCAGCAGGGAGGCCAGGATCGCCAGCCCGTAGGCGAACGCCATGGGCCGGAAGAATGAGCCGGTGAGCCCGGTGAGCATGAAGATCGGGACCGTGGAGACCAGGATGATCATCGTCGCCTGGACGATGGGCCCCCGCACCTCGATCGACGCCTCCAGAATGATCGAGGCGGTCGACCTGGTGCTCCCCTCGCGCCGATGTTGCCGCACGCGGCGCACGATGTTCTCGACGTCGATGATGGCGTCGTCGACGAGCACGCCGAGGGCAATCACCAGCCCCGCCAGGATCATCGTATTTATCGTGGCTCCGGTCCAATGGAGCACGAGCCCCGCTGCGACGAGGGAGAGCGGGATCGAAACGGCGCTGATCAGCGCCACGCGCCACTCGAAGAGGAAGAGTACGAGAATCAGCACCACGAGGATGAACCCGATGACCATCGCCCGGCCGAGGTTGTCGACCGAGGTCTCGATGAAGGTGGCCGGCCGGAAGATCTCCGTGTCCACGGTGAGGCCCTGCATGCCCGGCGCGAAATCCTTCAGCGCCGCCTCGACATCACGGGTCACCTCGAGGGTGTTGCCCCAGGGCAGCTTCTCGACGATGAGCATGAGGCCGGGGCCGTCGTTGATGACCGCGTCGCCGATGAGCAGCGACGGCGGCATGAGATCGTCCGTGATGTAGGCGACGTCCTTGAGGTAGACCGGCTTGCCGCCCTTCGGCACCTCGATCGGGATCTCGGCCAGTTGCTGCCCGGTCAGGGCGGGCAGTTGGTGCTGCACCTGGAACCGGTTGTTGGGGGTGTCGATGAACCCGCCGGTGCCGATTTCGAAGCCACCGCGGAACTTCAGCTGACCGACGTCCACCGCGTCTCCTGCGGCCTCCATGACCTGGGCCACCGTGACGTTGTGCTTCTTCATGAGCTCGGGGTCAACGAGAGCCTGCTTGACGTGCCAGCGGTCGCCCCAGATGCCCACGTTCGCCACGCCGGGTACCCGCATCAGGCGTGGCCGGAGCGACCAGTAGGCCAGCAGCGCCATCTCGACGTGTGCGGCGTCGGACTTGTCCGCCTGCGATATCCCGATCTTCATGACCCGGCTGGTCGACGACAGTGGCTGGATCATGAACGGAGCGTTCGCCCAGCGCGGCAGCCTCGGTGTGATGGCGGTGATGCGCTCCTGTACCAGCAGCCGGGCCTTCATAAGATCGGTCCCCGGCTTGAAAATCATAAGTATCGAGGAGAGCTGGGAGACCGATTTGGAGCGCATCACGTCCAGGCCCTCGATCCCGTTGAGCCCTTGCTCCAGCGGGACCGAGACCAGCTCCTCGACATCCTTCGCGGAGAGCCCGATGCAGATCGTCTGTATCTCCACCCGGGGCGGGGCGAACTCGGGGAAGGCGTCGACGGGCATGTCGCGAACCTGCATGACGCCGAAGAACATCGACATCGAGGCCCCGACCACCACGAGGAACCGGAGCTTGAGACTCGTTCCAACGATCCAACGCATCATGGTTCCGGATCCCTACCCTCGTACCGACTGGGTGGATTACTTGCCGACCCCGAGCTCGGCGCCGTACAGCTCCATCACGCCGGTCGCGACGATCATCGTTCCCACCGGCGGCCCCTCCGAGAGAACGGCCTCGGTCCCACCGCTCCCGCCCACCGTCGTGACCACGACCTTCTCGCGGACGTAGTTCAGGGGCCGCGGAGCGGTGTAAACCCAGGTGACGCCGCTCGGGTCGTACAGCACCGCGGAGTAGGGGACGACGCTGGTCGCCCCGCCCGGGCTGGCACCTGGCGTCGGCGGTGTGGCCGGAGCCGCCGTCGCTCCTGGCGCGTCGCGGACCGGCGTCATCTCGATGCCGAGTCGATCGAACGCCTGCCGCGTCAATTTCACGGTCTTCACCCCGTTGGCGTCGGCATCACCGATCACGGCAGGTGCGTCGTGACTGACGGGGCGTTCCGGAGCCGGAGAGCATCCTGCCAGGGCCAGACCGAAGGTGATCAGGATTGCGGCCGCCCATCGACCACTGTTTCGCATGTGGTCGCCTCCTTGTCTGTGCATGGCACTCTCCTGCGTTCGATCAGGCTGAAGCGGGGCTCGTACCCGGTTGCTGTCCCGCCGCATCTGGTTGTGGCCGCGGCGCGGGCACTGACCCGGCCGGCGGTTCGGGCGTGGCCGGCGGTTGCGACCCGGCCGGCGGTTCGGGGGCCGCGAAACGCAGGTACAGGGCGGGAAGGACGAACAGATTCAGCAGCGCCGTGGTGACCAGGCCACCCAGGATGATCAGGGCGAGCGGGCTCACGACCTCGAGACCCGAGACGCTGCCGTAGATCACGAGCGGAACCAGGGCCAGCCCCACCGCCAGCATGCCCGCGACGGTCGGGATGAACCGCTGCCGTGAGCCGAGTAGAACCAGCTCGGCGCGGCGGGCCTGACCCTCCTCCTCCAGTCGCTGGTACTGCTTGATCTGCAGCATGCCGCCCCGAACGGCCATGGCCAGCACGGTGAGCAGTCCGAGCAGGGCGACCACTGACACGGTGCTCCGGGCAAAGGCCGCCAGCAGCAGCCCTCCCGCCAGTGCCGGCGGCAGGAACAGGAAGTACAGCGACGCCACCCGCCAGCTGCCGAAGCCGGCCTGCAGCAGGAAGAAGATCAGGATCAGAGCGCCGATGACAAAGGTCCACACGCGGAAATCGGAGCTGGCCTGTGCCTGACCTTCTCCGAGCACCTCCAGGTGGTGCTCGCGGGGGAACGTCACCTGCCGGAGACGGTCCTTGACCTCCGTGGTGACCGCGCCCAGACCACGCCCGCGTACGTTCGCCACGACATCGATACTGCGGGAGACCTGGTCGTGCGTGATGACCTCCGGTTTCGCGGTGACCCTGACGTCGGCGACATCGCCCAGGCGCACCTGGGTCGGGCCGCCGCCCGGGCCGCCGACCGGCGCGTCGATCAGAAGATCCTGGATCGTCGACAGGTTCTGCCGCACCGCGGGGACGCCCCACACGACGACCTCGAACACCTTCTGGTCGTCGAAGAGGTTGCCCGCGACCGTGGCGGACACGAGCGTGGCGGACGCGCGACGCACGTCGCCCGGCTTGAGGCCGTACTTCGCCGCCTTGGCGACGGAGACCTCGATCTCCACGGTGGGCGCGACCTGATGCGTTCGTACGTGGGGTGAGGAGACGCCGTTGATCCCGGAGATGATCCCGAGCACCTCCTGTGCCTTCTGATTGAGGACGGCGTAGTCGTTGCCGTAGACGCGCACCACGAGGTCCTCCGCCACACCCCGCGTCACCACCTCGCCGATCCGTTTGTCCGAGTAGGTCATCACGTCGCTCTGCACCCCGGGATAGCCGTCGACCGCCCGCTGCACCGCGGCCAACGTTGTTCCGTAGTCGGCGGCGGGATCGATGCTGAGCCACACCTCGCCGGAGTTGATGCTGACGACCTGGTCCGACGCCAGGGCCCGCCCGGTGTGGGCGCCGACGTTGCGCACCCCGGGGAGGGCCCGCAGTTCGGCGGTGAGCGCGGATGTGATCCGGTTCATCTCCGGTCGGGACGCACCGGGCGCCGCCTCCCAGCTGATCAGCAGGTCCCGCTCCTGCAGTGTCGGGGCGAGCGGCCGCGCACGGAGGAACGGCAGGGCGGCCAGGCCGGCCACCACGAGGAGGCCGACGACCGCGTAGGACCAGATGGGCCGGCGCAGCAGCCCGGGCAGGAGCGCCGCGTACGCCCGCTCCAGCCCTCGCGCGACCGGCGACTCGCGGTGTTGCAGCGACGAGCGGGACAGCAGAATGGTCGCCAGCACCGGGGCGACTGTCAGCGTGACCACCAGTGAGACCGCCGTGGCCACCAGGAAGCCCTGCGCGACCGGCGTGAGGAACGCGCCGCGCACCCCGTCCAGGATGAAGAGGGGCACCACCGACACCGCGGCGATCACCGCAGCGACGAAGAGCGGGCCGCGCATCTCGAGGACGGCCGCGCCGATGACGTCGGCCACGGGCATGTCGGACTGTTCCTCGCGGCGCTGACGCAGCCGTTGCCTGATGTTGTCGACGCCGACCACGGCGTCGTCGACGAGGATGGCGAGCGCCATCACCAGCCCCGCCAGGGACATCATGTTGAGAACGATGCCGAACCACGACAGGACGAGCAGCGTCGCCGTTACGGACGCCGCGATCGTCACGAGGCTGACCAGCGCGGTCCGCCAGTTGAAGAGGAAGGCGCCGAGCACCAGCAGCACCAGGATGGCGCCGAGGACCAGCGTGGTGGTGAGGTTCTGGACCATCTTCTCGATGAAGGTGGCCGGCCGGTACACCGTCGTGTCGATCGTGACGCCCGGCATGGCGGGCCGCATCTCGTCGAGTGCGGCCTCCACGCCCTGGGTCACGTCCGCGACCTTGGCGCCCGGGAACCTCTCCACCACGAGCATGAGGCTCGGGGTGTCCTTGACGAGGGCGTCCCCGATGAGGAGCTGGTGGTCCTCGACGATCTGAGCGACGTCACCGAGCAACACCCCCCGGTCCTCGGCGCCCTGGACGGTGACCTTGGCGAGATCCTGTGCGGTCTTGATCGGCTGGTTGTGCTGGATCTCGATCCGCTGGTTTGCGGTGTCGATGAAGCCGCCCAGTCCGGGGGTCGATGCCTCCACAAAGGTCAGTGGCGAGGTCCACAACGCGTTCGCCGAGGTGCGCAGGACCTGGTCCAGCGTGACGCCCTTCTGCATCAGCTGAGCGGGATCGACCTGCACCTGCAGTTGCCGGTCGCGGAACCCCCAGATGGCCACGTTCGCCACGCCGGGCACGCTCAGCAGGCGGGGGACGATCGTCCATCGGGACAGCAACGACATGTCGATCAGTGAGCGCTCCTGGGACGAGAGGCCGATCATCATGAGCCGGCCCGTCGACGACAAGGGCTGCACCACCAGCGGCGGCTTCGACGAGGCGGCCGGCAGCATGGCGACCATGGTGAGGCGCTCCTGCACGACCTGCCTCGCCCGGATCGGATCGGTACCCGGCTCGAAGGTCATCTCCATCGACGACAGCCCCGGGATGGTGCGGGACTCAAGCTTGGCCAGCCAGGGGATGCCGTTGAAGAACTCGTTCTCCATCGGGTTGGTGATCAGATTCTCGACCTCTTCAGCGGAGAGCCCGAGCGCCTCGACCTGCACGTCCACCCGTACCGGCCCGAACTCGGGCAGGGCCTCGACCGATGTGTTGCGCAGCTGCACGAAGCCGACGGCCATCAAGGCCACGGCCGCGGCGAGCACCAGACGTTGATACTTCACGCTCGACCCGACGATCCACCGCATCATGGCCGGAGACCTCTCAGTGGGACATCCGTTCCGGTTGGCATCAGCCAAGATCCAAGATGCCGGGCCGCGCTCACAGCCGGCTCACGGCGGGCTCACAGCAGGCGCGGTCGCGGACTCCACCAACGACACCATCGGCTCGGCGGTGGAGGAGCAGGCGGCGACCTCTAAGGAGATGACCCGCAACGTGGCGGCCGCGGCGGTCGGCAGCGGCAGCATCACGAAGGCGATCGCCGAGCTGGCCGACGCGGCCCGGTCGACCAACGCCGGCGTAACGGAGACCGAGCAGGCGGCCGGGCAGTTGGCCGACCTCAGCGGCGAGCTGGAGCACAGGGTCGCCCGGTTCCGGTACTGACGCTCGATAACGGTGTTCTGGGGGACGGCTCGGCGAGCCGTCCCCCCGACCGCTGTCCGCGCCAACCTGCGTCAGCGGCAGTGAAGAACGAGGCTACGGCCGGAAGACGACCTCGGGGTAACGAGCCGAAGGGCCGTTCAGCAGCGGCGACGGCCGGTGCCGGAGGTGGCGGTCGACGAACGCCGCCACATACTGCCTCGTGATCTCCGCGCAGCGCTCGCCGGACAACGGCTGGAGCGGCAGGCCGACCTGGTCGCCGAGGACCGCGTAGTCGGTGAACGAGCTGTGCGTCGTCCCGGTGACCGTGATCCAGAGGCGGGACCCGGTCAGGTGCTCCCAGGTGACGTCCCAGGTCTGGTCGACACCGGGTTCACCGTGGCCCTCGGCGCCGAGCATCAGGAACGGACGCTTCAGATCGGTGGTGATCGGCGGGAAGAACGTGCCGTCCATGTTGACGCCGGCATCGACCCGGGAGTCCCGCAGCATCGTCTCGGCGGCGCTGGCCCCGCCGATCGAGTGTCCGGCCATGGCGATGCGGTCCCGGTCGATGCGGATGCCGGCCCGCGTCACGGCGGCCAGGGGGCCGGCGGGTCGCGGCGCGCCGATGAGATGGCGGCCGGTCACCTCGTCCAGAACGAAGGAGATATCGGCGGCGCGGCCGCGGGTGACGTCGGTCGGCTTCACCCGCTCCTCGTCGAGGAGCGTGCACACCAGGCACTGGATGAGTCGGTCGTCCGGGAACGTGACAGCCGCGGCCTCGTAGGTGTGGTCGACGCCGGCTACGACGTACCCCCTGCTCGCGAGATCCTCGGCGAGTGCGGTCAACGAGGTGCGCGGGAACGAGAACCCGGGCGAGAGCACCACGAGCGGCCAGCCGCCGTGTCGCGGCAGCGCGCGAACGCCGGTCACCCCATGGGTACGGACGGTGCTGAGCGCCTCGACCGGGACTCCCTCCGCGCCGAGGTGTTGCAGGATCAGCCGCGACTCCTCGGGGCTGGCGTATCGATCCGGTGCGCCGTGGCGGTTCGCGGCCGGATACCAGAGAGAAACCATCAGCTCGCGCCGTCGTTCGGGGACCCACGGGTCGGCACGGTCTTCGTCGACCAGGTGCAGGTCGGTGACGCCGACCGGGTACCGGCCGGTCGGGGCAGGGAGCGCGAGCGTGGCCTCCGGCGCCTCCGCCGCCATGACCGCCTGCGCCGCCGCCGGTGCGGTGACCGCCGTCGGTGCGACGAGGGCCGCCGTCGCCACCGCAAGAAGCACGGCCCCCGCCCTACCGATCCCGCTTCGCCCCGCCATCGCTTTCACCTTGGACACTCCTTCCCGTCGATGTCCCGAGCCTGTCGTCGCATGGGCCCTGGCACATCGGGGATGCCACCCATCCTCCGGTTGAGATCACCTACTCAGACCCCGTCGCGCCCAGGTTGTTCAACCCTCACGTGGTCAACCTGCTCGAAGCGGAACTCCCGGATGAAGCAGTCCCGCGGTTGACCGACCGCGAACAGAACACAGTCCGCGACGGATTGCGCCGTGAGCTCGCTGTGCGCTTCGCGCGGACCGTCCTGCACGAAGTCCGGCGGGAAGAGGGAGATCACCCGGATCCCTTCGGCCCGCAGACGATGCGAGACGATCTCGGCGAACCCGGCCTGGGCATGCTTGGCGGCGTAGAACGCCGGGTGCGCGCTTGAACGATGGTGGCCCACCTCGCCGCAGGCGGAGATCATGTTGACGATGTCGGGCCGTGCCGAGGCCCGCAGCAGCGGCAGCGCGTGCTTGGTCAGCAGCACCGTGCCGGTCGCGGCGCTGGCGATGGTCGCCGCGATGTCGTCGTCTTCGACGTTCCAGAGGTCTTCACCATGCAGGTAGCGGGCACCGTTGTTGACGAGGATGTCGAGGTGGTCCGTGCGGTCGGTCAGCGCCGCCGCGAACGCGCGCACCGAGTCAGGACTCGCCAGGTCGCAGACGACCGCTTCGGCCGTTCCCCGCCCGCGCTCTCTGATCAGCTCCGCGGTGCGTCCGGCCGCGGGCTCGTCGCGGGCCGAGACGAACACGTGCGCGCCGCGTTCAGCGAAGGCTATCGCCAGGAGGCGTCCAGAATCCCGTCCGGCGCCGGTCACGGCGACCCGCAGTCCATCGAAGTTCACCGCGAGATGACACCAGTTGAACCTGGGTTGAGGTCAACCGCGGAAACATCGGCCCGTGCATCCGATGCCGTACGGCGCGGCCCCGTCGCCGCGGTGCCGGCCACGAAAGGCCAGGTACGCGCCGTCGACTCCGGCGGCGACCCGCCCCGAACGGGGCAGGCGGCCTGCGACCCGTCGGCAAACGGTCGTCCTTCCGGATGCGCCTCACCGCCGCGGTGGGCCCCCGCCGTAAATGACTCCCCACGTGGTCCGCAATGGGGGACCATGACCGCTGGTATGACAGAGACTTCCACGCGCCGACGCCGGCGCCCCTCCGCGATAACCGAGGCAGCCACGCCGTCGGCTCCATCGGCCACTACCCCCGTCGTCGAACCCACCGACGAGCCACCCGTGTACGTCGCGTGCGGCGTGTACCGGCCGCACGTGCGTGGCTTCGGTTTCGTCGATCTGCCTGCGGAGGCCGCGGCCGACTCGTGTTTCGTTCCACCCCCGATGGCCGAAGGACTGCTCGACGGCGACACCGTCGAGGTCAGCTTCACCCTGGAGGACGACGGCCGGGCAACGGCGACCGTGCTCACTGTGCGGGAGCGGTCCCGCACCACACTGTTTGGTGTCGTCGAACGCCGCGAAACCGGCCTCGTGCTGCGCCTTGATCCGCACCTCGGCAGCGGCCGCTGGGCGGTGAAAGGCCGCCCGCGCGAGGGCCAGGCGGTCCGTGCCACCGTGACCGGCGACCGGCAGGCGACCGTCGAGCAGCGCTGGGCGGATCCGACCAGCGCCGACGCGCTGCTGGAGCGCATCCGGGTCCGGCACCGCATCCCCACCGACTATCCCGATGACGTCGTCGCCGAGGCCACCTCGCGTCCGAGGGTCGCTCGTCGCGCGGGGCGGGCGCAGCCGCCGCGCCGCGATCTGCGCGACCTGATCACGTTCACCATCGACGCGCCCGGCAGCCGGGACCTCGACGACGCGCTCAGCGTCTGGCCGGCCGACCCCGATGGGGGACTCCGTGTCGCCGTACACATCGCGGACGTCGCCGCGCACGTGCGGCCCGGCACCGCGATCGACGCCGAAGCGCGGCGCGCCGCGACCAGCGTCTACCTGCCTGGCTGGTCCCGACCAATGCTGCCCGCCGCCCTCAGCGAGGACCTCCTGTCGCTGCTGCCCGAGGTCGACCGGGACGCCATCACCGTCGAGATGCGCCTGGACCCCGACGGCGCGGTCACCGCCGCCGACGTGTACGCCACCCGCATCCGCTCCGACATGCGCCTGTCGTACGAGACGGCGGCGGAGGTCCTCTGCGGAGGCCAACCGGATGACGTGCCCGACGGGGTGCTCGAAGCGCTGCGCTGGCTGCGCACCGCGGCCGCACGGCTGGGAGTGCAGCGGATGCGGCGCGGCGGCTTCGAGGCGCGCCGGATCGAGCCGGAACTCACGGTGCGCGTCGTCGACGGACGCGCGGAACAGGTCGCCGCGCAGCCGTCCAACCCGGCCAACCTGCTCGTCGAACGGTTCATGGTCGCCGCGAACGAAGCGGTCGCCGCCTGGCTGGTCGCCCGCGGGCTGCCCGGCGTGTTCCGGGTCCACCCGCCGCCCGGCGCGGACGCCGGGCCGGTGCTGGACGCGTTCTGCACCGCGGCCGGCTTCCACCCCGGGTTCGGCACCACGCTGACCCCGCTGGGGCTTGCCGCGCTGGGCGCCCAGCTGGAACTCGCCGCCGACGAGACCGCCGCGGCCGTCTGGGACGTGCTGCTCGGCTACATGGGCCGCTCGCAGTACACCCCGCAGGCCGGTCGGCATTTCGGGCTCGCGTCCGAGGGCTACCTGCACTTCACCAGCCCGATCCGGCGGTACGCCGACCTGACCGTGCACCGCGTCATCCACGCGTTCCTCGCCGGCGAGCGCGACGCGGACGCGTACCCGAGTCCGGACGAGCTTGCGTCGCTGTGCGAGCACGTGAACAGCGCCACGCGCGTGGCGGGTCGTGCCGAGGGGCAGATGCGCAAGGCGCTGTGGCTGGTGACGCTCGCCCAGCTGGCCGCGCAGGACGGGCAGGCGATCGTGACCGGCCGGGTCAGCGGGGTGAAGCCGAAGGGCGTGTTCGTCACGTTGGACGCCTCCCGGGTCAGCGGGTTCCTCTCGGTGCGTCGCCTGCCCGGTCGCGGCTGGGCACCGACCGAGGACGGCCTGGCGCTCGTCAACGGGTCGGGTCAGCGGATCGGGTTTGGGGAAGCGGTCGAGGCGCTCATCGACAAGGCGGACCCGGAGTCAGGCGAGCTGGAGCTACGCCCCGCAACCCAGACTACGACCACGCCGCCCCGCGGCCGCCCGTCCCGGCGCGATTGACCGCTTCGCCGGGATTGGGGGAAGGCGCTGGAGCCGTGTCACCTGACGCCTCCGCGTCGTAGATCGCGGGACGTCATTAGCCCCTCTGTCACGCTCTGGGACGAGGTAGCGAACGGACTCGCTCTGTCTGGCTAGGTTGAGGCGGGTGCGGCAGCGTCCGAGTACCGGGCGCACTACCTCGTGAACAAGTCGAGCCGGTAGCGTCGCGACGTGGCCGATAACGGGGCGAGCGACCTGCGACCGTGGCGGATCTACGGCGAGCGGACCATCTACGACAACCCGTGGGTGAGGCTGACCCGTGTCGACGTCGAGCCGCCCGGTGCCGAGCGGTTCGAGCATCACGTCGTGCGGCTCCACCGCGTCGCGGTCTGCGCGGTGCTGGACGGGCAGGACCGCGTGCTCATGCTCTGGCGCTATCGGTTTCTACCCGACAAGTGGGGTTGGGAGCTGCCCGGGGGCATCGTGGACCAGGGCGAAGACGCGGCGACGGCCGCCGCCCGCGAGGTGGAGGAAGAGACCGGCTGGCGCCCTGCCTCGCTCTCGCACGTCATCACCTACGAGCCGATGATCGGCATGGTCGACTCGCCTCACGAAATCTTCGTCGGGCGGGGCGCGACGTACGTGGGTGACCCCACCGACGTAGAGGAAGCCGGGCGCGTTGAGTGGGTTCCGCTAGCCGATGTGCGAGACCTGATGGCGCACGGGGAGCTGGTCGGGTCCGTCACGCTCGTGGCGCTCTTGCACGTTCTCGCGTTCGGCAAGCCCCGTGCTACAGCCTTCCCGTGAGGCGCTCTATCCTCCGCCGATGTCGCACGGACCCCGTCCGTTCGCAGCGAGCCGCGCTTCCCGTAGCTGGGTGCGCGCGTCGTCCTGTTCGTGGCGGACGAGGTGCGCCTGCGCCAGGTCGCAGCGGACGCCCGCCTGCGCCCGGATGAACGTGTCGTCGATCGCGGCCAGCGCTGCGTAAAGCTCCGCGACGGCTCGTTCGTCGCCGAGCAGCGCGAGGGAGTGGCCGCGCCACCGGCTGAGGTGCGCTCCATTGAGGAACCGCCGCGAAGATCGGCATCACGGTCCTCCGTGCCGTGCGGCAGAGCACTGGTCGCTGCGTCGAGAGCGCGGCGGCAGTCGTCCGGTCGCCCTGCGAGCGCGTAAAGCTCAGCTTCCGCAGCCTTGAGCCACGCGCACAACCTGGGGGAAACGAGCGCTTGGGAAGAGTCGCGAGGGGCGGTCGCGTAAAGAAATATTGCTCGCATCTCCCTGACCTGCGTCGGAACTATAATGAACGGCCGGTTTGGCGCTCCAGAAACGCTGCGATGCGCTGGGCATGACGAGCGTCGGCGAGCGCGTCATGCACGCCCGATTGCTGATCGGGAAGGTCTGGTGATTGGGCTCGGACGATGACCTGCTGTAGATCGTTCGTCCACATCGGTACTTCGGGCGGGAGATCAACCATCCGGCCGAAGAGTTGGCATAGCGCCACGTGGTCGTACGCGCAGTACCACGCCCATAGATCCGGATTGGGCGTGGCGCGGATGAACGCGAGCACCTCGGCGGCGATGGCCGCCCTTGGCTTGACGAGGGGGTCAGTGAAGTTGATCAGCTGACTACCGTCGCCACGGACGCGGGGCAGGTGCGGCACGACGTTGGTCAGCAGCCAGTCGTGCTCCCGGATGCGGTCCCATGGCGCGTCACGGTTAACCGCGTACAGCTCGCGGCCGTCGTCGGCGACCATCCCGATGGAGATCAGCTCGATCGTGCGGCCGTCTTCCAGGAACTCTGTGTCGTAGAAAATCCTCATCCGTTGCCTCCTGCGGGCGCCTTCGCCACACATCGTGCCGACTGCAAGCGGCAGCGCCCGTATGGTGGCTACGTGGCGCGCACGATCGTCGATCCCCGGTTCGGTGACACCCTGCGTCGGCTGCGAAATGATCGTGCACTGTCCCTGCGCGAGCTGGCACGTCAGGCTATCTATGGCAAGAGCTATCTGCATGACCTGGAGACGGGCCTCAAGCAGCCAACGGCGGAGACCGCCAAGCGCCTGGACGAAGCACTCCAGGCAACCGGCGAACTCGCGCGGCTCGTTCACGAGTCTGATGCGGCGGACGGTGCCGACCGTGAACGACTGAGCTACGTGCTGCGCAAACCCGCCCACCTCGACGCTGCCTCGGTGGACTCGTTGGCGACGGTTCTGGCGCATCAACGCCGTCTGGAGGACGTCGCTGGTTCCGCGTCGTTGGTCGGGCCCGTCCTGGCGCAGCTGAAGCTCGTAGACCACCTCGTGGTCCGCGCGGCAGGGGAGCGCGGATGGCGCGAACTGGTGGATGTAGCCAGCCAGTGGGCGTATTTCGCGGGATGGCTGTGCGCAACGACCGGCAATCACACCGGCGGTCGGCGGTGGTATTGGCGCGCGGGGGAGTGGGCAACCGAAGCGGGCAACGCCAATATGTTCGCCACGTCGCTCCAGATCCGCGGACACCTCGCGTGGGTCCGCGGACGCTCCAAGGAACTCATTGAGTTGTCCCGGGGCGCGGCGGCGAAAGCCGCAACTCCGGGTGTGCAATCGCTGGCCGTTCAGCAGGAGGCGCGTGGGCTCGCCCTGATCGGCGACGCTGCCGGCTGCGACGCGCGGCTCGCGGAATCCGAAGCACTCGCGGTGCTCGCCAATGAGCGGCGCGATGACGAGCCGCCGTGGATGTACTTCTTCGACTCCGACTTCTTTGCTCTCCAACGCGGCCTCGCACAGCACTACCTCGGTCGCCATGACCGCGCCGCCGAGCTGCTGACGGCTGGGCTCGAAGGGCTCCCTCCGGACCTCCGACGCTCCGACTGGATCGGCTGGTACGTGCTGCAACTCGCCGCCGCGCACGCCGCCGCTGGGGATGTCGCGTCCGCCGTGGACGCCGTCGACGAGGCGCGCACCATCGCTCAGACCACCGGCGCGTTGCGCTTAGCCGGCGAGGTCGACGCGCTCGTCACCCAGTTCCGCCTGTAGCTCACCGCCCGCCCTCACGCGTTGTCCGCCGTCGATCGAGCGGACATGCGCGACCTTTCCATTGACCATCCCGCCCGGAAGGCTGATCAGAGGGCGTGGTCGTACGAACAACCTTCGTGCCAGCGCTCGTAGCGCGTCGCTTCATCGCGTATCCAACGCTGCTGGCAGGGCTGCCCCAGCACCTGGCGCCCCCTTGCGACCGCGACTCCGCTCCTGATCTGGGCACGGCGACTTTCCCCCGTGGTCGCCGTGCCCTCCCGACACCTTTCCGCCGAGGAGCGCCATGGGGATCACGATCGGCACGATCGCCGGCCTGTTCGTTGGTTTTCTGGTCGGGCTGTTGACGTTCAAGCAGAAGCAGCAGTGGTGCCACGTCTGCGGCGCGACGCTGCGTTGTCCGGCCTGCGCCGCCGCCTCCACTCAGGCCAACACCGCCCGCAACCGCGGTCCGGCTCAACGGCCGGTCACGGGGGAGCAGGGGAAGGCCTCGCGTGCGGGCCGGTGGTGGCGGTGACCGAGCTGCACGTACCCGATCGGCCGTCTTGGTCGTGCGCCGGATGCGGCGCCCCGCAGTGGCCGTGCGAGCACGCCAAGGCCGAGTTGACCGCGACGTACGACCCCGTCGGGCTGGCCATGTACGGCGCGGAACGCCTCGCCGAAGCCGCCCGTGACCTGCCGACCGCCACCCCCGAAGAGCTCTTCACCCGCTTCGTCGCCTGGACCAGGAACCCATGACCCTCTACGGACGCATGCCGGAGATCCCCACACCAAGGCCCGGCACCCGACTCGAAATCGCGGCTGGCGACTGGCAGTTCGGGCGCGGCCAGGACCCCGGTCAGCCGTTCACGTTGGTAGTGAGCGAGACGCGCACGGCGCTGGCGCAGCACTACGGCAACGAGTGGGTGTGGATCACGGGCCACGCCGAGGACTGCGCCGATGATCACCGGCCCTGCCGCGAGGCGCTGGTCCGCACCGCCAAACTGCGCCAAACACAGGAGGCCGTGAGTGCGGCTCACTGACCGCTTCTACTTCGCCGCCCACGACGACACGACCGGCCGGCCTCGCCTCCATCCCCGCGCCGTCCGGTACGGTCTCGCTGCCGCGCTCCTCGCCGAGCTGCTTTACGACGGCGGCATCACGATCGAGCGGGGACACATCAAACTCATCGAGCCGACAACGAACGATGCGCTCTCCACCATCGTGCTGCACCAGCTGCGCATCGAGCCGCTGCACACCGCCGTACCCGTCTGGCTGGGGTTTCTGGCCCACGACTCGCCCGAGCAGGTCGCCCGGCGGCTCTACCGGGAGGGGGCGGTGCGGCGCGAGCCGTACCGGCGGGTCATCCGTTCCGGCTCCCGCTACGTACCCCTCGATATGAACCTCGCGGCCTGGTCCTGGCTCGATCTGGTGATGAAGCTCGACCGCGGCGCGCCGCTCGAACCGCCCGACGTGGCTCTGGCCGGGCTGGTCACCGCGACCGGCCTCGACGGCTACGTCCTGGCCGGGGTCCCGGCGGCGGCCCGCGACCGGTTGCGTCAGCTCATCGACAGTGCCACGCCGCCGCTGCGTGACCTGTTCGCGCACACCGCGTCCGCTATCGCCGCCGGCGTTCTCGCCTATCGTTCCTGACCGGGAGGCCAGCCACCGTGACCACTATCTGCGACGCACCGTGCGTGGCGCTGACCGACCGGCAGCGCCAGGTGCTCCGTCTTGTCTGCGACGGCGCCACCGACCGGCAGATCTCCGCCCACATTGATGCCAGCATCCGCACCGTGCAGCGCGAGATCGCCGGCATCCGGGCCGCGCTCGGCGCGCCGTCGCGAGCGGCGATGATCGCCTCCGCGGTACGGGCCGCCGCCGGCGAGCCGCCACGGCCGACGTAGCGGATGCCCGTACCCCCGTCCAGCGTCGTCTCCGACGCGCTGCGCCGCCGCCGGCTCGGCGTGCCCGCGGTGGCGTCCGTCGTGCTCGCCGCCGCCGCGCCGCTCACGGTGGCCGTACCGATATCGGCTAATCGGCCATTGGGGGGTGATGCCCGGCGGCGTGAGAGTGACGGCAGTGCGCGAGGTCCCTCTGGGCACCGCGATATCTGCTAGCCAGGACCGAGGAGGAAAACGGATGGTTATCCAGCAGGAGCCCCCCGTACAGACCAAGGGCAGTGATAACGGTTCGCTCAACCGGCAAGCGAGCGTCCAAGAGCTGCTCGACCTGATCGTCGAGCACGCGTCTCGTCCGTTGGAGGAAGCACAGCTCCTGCCCTCCGCGTACTACACGAGCCACGCGCTCTACGACCTCGAGGTCGAGCGTATCTTCAAGCGCGACTGGCTCTATCTCTGCCGGACGGACGAGATCGCCGAGCCCGGCGACTGGTTCGCGGCCGAGGTCGCTGGCGAGCCGATCGTCCTCGTGCGTGGCAAGGACATGCAGATCCGTGCCTTTTCGCGGGTCTGCCCGCACCGGTTCATGGACCTTCTGTACGAGGACCGGCAACAGGGTCGCGAGCAGGGCCATGCGGAGTCGTTCGTCTGCCCGTACCACTCGTGGGCGTTCAACACGGAGGGCACGTTGACCGGTGCCCCCCTGATGCAGGGGAGCACGCTGTTCGAGCGCGAGCGTGCGTGCGGTTCCTACAACCTGGCGTCCTACGTCACCGAGGTCTGGCACGGTTTCGTGTTCGTCAACCTCGATCCCAACGCGGAGCCGCTCGCGCCGCGGTTCGCGGAGATGGAGGAGATTCTCGCCCCCTACCGGCTCGAGGAGTGGAAGCTCATCGACCGGCTCGACTGGCCCGAAGTCCCGACGACCTGGAAGCTCGCCATGGACAACGGCCGAGAGGCCTACCACCACCAGGGAGCGCACAAGGAGTCCATCGAGCCCCTGTGGCCGGCGAATCTGGTCGACGCCGAAACCACCGATTCGGAGTACTTCTACTACCAGCGGATGTTCGTCAGCGCCGAGGGCGCGGTCGGTGAGGAGGACGGGCACTATCTCCAGCCCGTGGTGCTTCCGCCGCTGGACGGGCTCACCGCCTACCAGCGCTCGCACTCCCTGTTGGTCGGCATCTACCCGACCATGTGGTTCTCGCCGGGTCCTGACGTCCTGCTGGTCGCCAAGTGGTGGCCGACCGGCCCTGACTCCCACAAGTTCGACCTCGCGGTCTGCGTCCACGAGTCCAAGCTCGACCACCCGGACCTGGAGAAGATCCGGGCGGAGACGAAGCAGTGGCTGCATCAGATCCAGGTCGAGGATTCGGCGATGGTGAAGGGCATTCAGGGAATGCTCAGGGCGGACGGGGCCAAGCGCGGTGGCGCCCTGTCCCCGCTCGAGCGGCCTATCTGGACGTTCCAGAAGTACATGGCCAAGCGACTCGCCGGGTTGGATGTGTAGGCGCATCCGCGGACGTACGCGCACGACGCGGCCCGGGTGCTCGTCCCCGGGCCGCGGCCGTCGCCGTCGACTCCAGACCGCGTTTCCCTGCGACGTCCGGTGCGCAGCCGGTCTTGACCCATATTTTCGCGGAAGCCGGGCGGCGCCCGAATTCTGTCGCTTTCCTGGGAGAACGACATGCCCTTACTGAAACATCATCGTGAACAGGTAGCGGCTTTCCAGGCGCATCGGCGTGGACGCCCCTCCCTCCACGCGCTCGTGGTCGAGGAGATCGCTCCTCTTACCGATGACGCGGTGATGGTGACCTTCGCCGTGCCGGGTCATCTATGTGAGGCTTACCGCTTCAAGCACGGGCAGCATGTGGCCATCGTGCACGACGACGGTGCCGGGGAGATCCGCCGATCGTATTCGATCTGTGCGCCGGCCGGCAGCGATACGTTGCGTATCGGCATCCGACGGGTGCCCGGCGGAGTCTTCTCCGGCTACGCGACCGAGCAGCTTCGTGTCGGTGACACGCTGCGGGTGATGACCCCGACGGGCCGTTTCACCACGGAACTCGATGCCACGGCGGCCCGGCACTATGTGGCCGTCGCGGGCGGGAGCGGCATCACCCCCATCCTCTCCATGATCGCCACTATCCTCCGTGCGGAGCCGCGCAGCCGGTTCACGCTGCTGTACGTGAATCGGACCCCGAGCTCGACCATGTTCCTGGACGAGTTGGAGCGGCTGCGGGCGCAGCACGATGGACGGTTGTCGGTCCAGCACTACTGGGACGCGGAGGTGCAGCCCGACGGGAAGCCTCCACGGCGGCTCGACGTTGACAGCGTGACGAGTCTGCTGGCCGCAGATGCGCGGAACGGCCCGGTCGATCAGTGGATCATGTGCGGTCCTGCCGGGCTCATGAACGCCATCACCGCCACCCTGCTGGAGCACGGCGTCACCGAGGAGGCGATCCTTCGGGAGTTCTTCACCGCTGATGCAACCGAGGACGTAGCTTCCGGGAGTGACCGACCGCTCGTGCAGAGCGAGGTGACCATCCGTATCGATGGCGAGGAGTTCAGCTTCGCGCTCTCCTCGCAGGGCGACACGATTCTCGCCGCCGCGCTCCCGGTGCGGCCGCAAATCCCGTACTCCTGCTCCGATGGTGTGTGCGCGACGTGCCGGGTGAAGGTCGTCAAGGGGGAGGTGGAGATGGATCGATGCTCCGCCCTCAACAAGGCCGAGCTCGAGGAGGGGTACGTCCTGGCCTGTCAGGCGCACCCGGTCACTGAACGGGTCGTCCTCGATTTCGACATGTAGGCCGTCAGCAGCGCAGCTTTCGCGGGCCTGGCAAGCTTTTGACGCTCGACTGGATGGGGCATGGCGAGGCGTCGCTGCGCCGCTTGGTGGATCGGTTCGCCGACCGGTCGCCGTTTGGGGACCTGGTGCGAGGCGTGGTCAGATGGGGCCGCAAGCTGCCCATCGGGCCGGGACATGGAATGAGTGACCGATCATGACTATCACCGCGCGTGAGCCGATCCTCGATCCCCACAGCGATGGCCCCGCCGCGCTGCGCGAGGTCGAGCAGCGGGTTCTGTGGCTCTCGACGGCGATCATCGACTACGCCAACCGGGTGCGCCCCAATCCCACCGGGCTGAAGGTCGGCGGGCACCAGGCGTCCAGCGCGTCCATGGTGACGATCATGACCGCGCTGTGGTTCAGCCATCTGCGCGCCGAGGACCGGGTATCGGTCAAGCCGCACGCCTCGCCGGTGCTGCACGCGATCAACTACCTGCTCGGTGAGCTCGACGAGCGCTACCTGACGACGCTGCGCGCCTTCGGCGGGCTGCAGAGCTACCCCAGCCGTTCCAAGGACCCGGACCCCGTCGACTACTCCACCGGCTCGGTCGGGATCGGGGCCACTGCGCCGATCTGGGGTGCGTTGGCGCGGCGGTACGTGGAGGCCACGGTCGGCGGGGCGGGCACCGGCCGGCAGTACTCGCTGGTCGGCGACGCCGAGCTCGACGAGGGCGCGTGCTGGGAGGCGATCCTCGACCCGATGGTCGGTGAGCTCGGCGAGGTCGTCTGGATCGTCGACCTGAACCGGCAGTCGCTGGACCGGATCGTGCCCAACATCGGCGGCACGCGCCTGCCCGGGATGTTCGAGGCCGCGGGCTGGCAGGTGCTGACCGTCAAGTACGGACGGCTGCTGCACGAGCTGTTCGACCGGCCCGGCGGCGCCGCGCTGCGGGTGCGTCTCGACGAGATGTCCAACCCGGAGTATCAGCGGCTGCTCCGCTGCACCCCGGCCGAGCTGCGCGAACGCCTGCCGGCCGGAGACCCCGACGTCGCGCGCCTGGTTGCCGGCCTCGACGACGCGACTCTCCTTGCCGCCATCCGGAACCTCGGCGGGCACGACCTCGCCGTGCTCGGCGACGCGCTGGCCGCCATCGACGACACCCGGCCCACGGTGATCTTCGCCTACACGGTGAAGGGGTACGGCCTGGCGAGCGAGGGACATCCGCAGAACCACTCGTCGCTGCTCAACGCCGCCCAGTTCGGTGAGCTCGCCGAGCGGGTCGGCGCCGACGTCGACGCGCCGTGGGCGAAATTCCCGGCGGGCGGCGACGCCGCGGCGCTGTGCGACGCGGCCGCCGTACGGCTGCGCCGCGAGCCCGTGACCGCGACGCCGGTGCCCACGCTGCCCACCGACATCGGGCGCACCCCGAGCGGGACGGCGACGACCCAGGCGGCGCTCGGTCGCGCCCTGCTCGACCTCACCCGCGAGGCGCCCGACGCCGCACGCCGCGTCGTCACGCTGTCGCCGGACGTCAGCTCCAGCACCAATCTCGGCGGCTGGGTCAACAAGGTGGGCGTGTGGTCGACGGCTGAACGCGTCGACTGGTTCGCCGACGACCCCGAGACGATCCTGCACTGGCGTGAGCGGCCCACCGGCCAGCACCTGGAGTTGGGCATCGCCGAGGTGAACCTGGTGGGCCTGCTGGGGGAGTTGGGAGCGACGTGGAGCCGGTGGGGACAGCCGCTGCTGCCGATCGGGGTGATGTACGACCCGTTCGTCGAGCGGGCGCTGGAGCCGTGGTCATTCGGAATGTACGCCGGTGGGCAGTCCATCCTGGTCGGCACGCCCTCCGGGGTTTCGCTGGCATCCGAGGGCGGGGCGCACCAGTCGATCACCACGCCGTCCGTGGGACTGGAGCAGCCGGGGTGCATCAGCTACGAACCGGCGTTCGCGGTCGATGTCGAGTGGACGCTGCTCGCTTCGCTCGCCCGGCTCGGTCGTCCGGACGGCTCGTCGGCGTACCTGCGCCTGTCGACCCGGCCGGTGGACCAGACACTGGCCGCGGTGCCCACCGATCCGGCCGCGCGTGAACGGCGCCGTCGGCAGGTGGTCGCTGGCGCATACCCGCTGCGCCGGGTCGACGCGCCGGTCGTGACGATCGCGGCGATGGGTGCGGTGGTGCCGGAGGCCCTGGCCGCCGCCGAGCGCCTCGGGGCGTCGGGTCTGCCCGCTGATGTGGTCTGCGTGACCAGCCCGGGCCTGGTGTTCGAGGCGCTTCAGGCCCGGCACGGCCGGGGCGAGGGCGACAGCTGGATCCTCGATGCCGCGTTCCCTGCCCGCCGGGCGACCCCGCTGGTGACCGTGCTCGACGGGCACCCGCACACGCTGGCGTTCCTGGCCGGGATCAACCAGGTGCGAGCCGCGCACCTCGGGGTGTCGCGCTACGGGCAGTCGGGTGAGCTCGAGGAGGTCTACCGCTACCACGCGCCGAGATGCGTTCCAGCCCGTCGACCGGCCGGTTCGCAGGGACGCGCGAGAGTGACTCCTCCATCTGCCGTACGAACTGCCGGGCCTGATCGA
>NZ_JBFANZ010000026.1:0-77918 GCF_040659735.1 Micromonospora sp. NPDC049679 | reverse complement strand
GCTGGTGCCCGACCAACGCCAGCGGCGCGATGACCGGCCGACACGCGATGTGGTCCGGATTCGGCAAATCGGTCAACACATACTTCGTGCAGCTGCCGGGGCGCCGGGGCGGCCCCGCGGGCGGCCTGGGGCGCCGCGGCGTCCTCGGTAGGGCGGGATTCCATTCGATCAGCCACCCGTGAAGCCTAGGCCCTGGCACCCACCACACAGCGTGGCGACCGCCATATACGGCGGAAGGGCGCCCCGGCCGGGACGCCCTTCGTACGCGGATGATCGCCAGCGGCGCTAGCGCGGCTCGCTCGGCTTGATCACCTGAGTGCGCTGACCGTCGTCCGAGGACTCCGGCTCGCCCGGCTGCTGGTCGAGCGGCCTGATCGCCTGGGTCCGCTGGTCGGCCGCTTCCTCGCCACCCGGGGCGGCGGGGGTGGCCGCCGGCGGCGTGGCCGACACCGGGGAGTCCGACACCGGCGCGGCGCTCGGCTGCATCGGGGCCGTGGGCTGCGGAGCCGGCGGGGCCGACTGCGGGGCCGGCATGTAGGGGGACCCGAACTGCTGCTGCCCGGGCGCGCCGGGCTGCCCGTACGGCTGCTGCGGGTAGCCGGGCTGGCCGTAGCCCTGGGGGTATCCCTGCGGGTATCCCGGCTGCTGGCCGTACGGCTGCTGCGGGTAGCCGCCCTGGTGGGGGTAGCCGGGCTGGCCGTAACCCTGGGGCTGGCCGTAGAGGCCGGGCTGGGGCTTGGGCTTGGGGACGTAGTAGAGCGTGCGCCAGAGCGTCAACACGGCGTAAGCGGCAACCCCGAGAACGGCAAGCCAGGCCAACCGGACCAGCAGCGTCTGGAAGGCCACCCACACGCTGCGCTCGAAGAGCGCGACCAGCCCGATCAGGAGCCCGAACAGCACCCCGAAGACGACCGAAACCGCGTACTCGACCAGCGCCACCACAGTGATCAGCTTGGCGCGGCCCACCGCCGGCTGGATGTGCGTGGCGAGCAGCACCGCCAGGATCGGCAGGACAATGTTGTCGAGCCCGATGAAGCCGTCGAAGCTGGCCGCCGCGCGCAACGTGAACTCGCCGCTGAACTCGCTGTCCGGGAAGAGCAGGGTGAGCAGCGCGACGAAGAGGAAGACGGCGTTGGCGCCGAGGAGCACGAGCGCGGCCAGTTCCCGTAAGGGCTTGGTTATCTGGCTGGCGGGCACACCGTCGGTCGGCGCGGTTCCGGGTTGGGTGGTCAAGGATCCCCCTGTGACGATGGCGGACGGATGCGCCCGTGAGCGTAGCGGGACGGGCTGCCGGATGATTCCCCGAAGTCCACGCGGTCGAAACCGCGTAACCCACCGTGCGGCGCCGACCCGGCGGTAGGCGAGGATGGTCGGCATGCACATCGTGGTACTTGCCGGGGGGATCGGCGGGGCCCGCTTCCTCACCGGCGTGCGGGCGTACGCGCGTGAGGTCGGCGCCGAGGTGACCGCGGTCGTCAACGTGGGCGATGACGCGATCATGCACGGGCTGCGGATCTCCCCGGACCTGGACAGCGTGATGTACACGCTCGGCGGGGCCGCCGACGCGGAGCGCGGGTGGGGCCGGGCCGGCGAGACCTGGGCGGTCCGACAGGAACTCGCGGCCTACGATGCGCAGCCGACCTGGTTCGGGCTGGGCGACAAGGACCTCGCCACGCATCTCGTACGGACGAACATGCTCAACGCGGGATATCCGCTCTCCGCCGTGACCGAGGCGCTCTGCGCGCGCTGGCAGCCCGGCGTACGCCTGCTGCCGGCGACGGACGACCGGCTTGAGACCCACGTCGTGGTCGAGACCGATGAGGGCCAGCGGGCGATCCACTTCCAGGAGTGGTGGGTACGGCACCGCGGCGACATCCCGACACGCCGGTTCGTGTTCGTCGGCGCCGACGCGGCGACGCCCGCGCCCGGCGTGCTCGACGCGCTCGGCAACGCCGACGTGGTGCTCGTCGCGCCGAGCAACCCGGTGGTGAGCATCGCTCCCATCCTGGCCGTGCCCGGGCTGCGCGCGGCGTTGACCGGCGGACGGGCGCCGGTGATCGGCATCTCCCCCATCATCGGGGGCGCGCCGGTGCGCGGCATGGCCGACAAGTGCCTGGCCGTGATCGGCGCCGAGTGCAGCGCCGCCGGCGTGGGACGGCTCTACGGCCCGCGCCGCGAGGGCGGCGTGCTCGACGGCTGGCTGGTCGACACGAGTGACGACGGCGCCGACGTGCCGGGGGTGACGGTCCGAGCGACTCCACTGTGGATGTCGGACGAGGTGGCGACCACGGCGATGGTCCGAGACGCGATGGAGCTGACATGAGCGGCAGACACAGCGCCCCCGAGCCGGACGGCGCCGGAAACGGCACATCCCTGGAGATCCTGCCGGTGCACGGCATCGGTGACGTCACGCCGGGAGACGACCTCGCGGCGCTCATCGCCGACGCGGCGCCGTGGCTGCGCGACGGCGACGTCCTGGTGGTCACCAGCAAGATCGTTTCGAAGGCGGAAGGGCGCCTCGTCGACGTGCCGGTCGACGGGCCGGAACGGGCCGCGGCGCGCGAGGAGACCCTGGCCGCGGAGACGGCCCGTCCCGTGGCCCGGCGTGGGCAGACCCGGATCGTGCAGACCCACCACGGCTTCGTGATGGCCGCGGCCGGCATCGACGCCTCCAACGTGGACCCGTCCCGGCTGGTGCTGCTGCCGAAGGACCCGGACGCCTCGGCCCGCGCCCTGCGGGCCACGCTCCGCGAACGGCACGGCGTCGACGTGGCGATCATCATCTCCGACACGATGGGGCGCCCCTGGCGCAACGGCCTCACCGACGTGGCGCTCGGGGCCGCCGGGATCGGCCCGATCCGCGACCACCGGGGCGAGATCGACGCGTACGGCAACGAACTGCACATCACCGAGATGGCGGTGGTCGACGAACTCGCCGGCGCCGGGGAACTCGTCAAGGGGAAATGCGACCAGGTGCCCGTGGCGGTGGTTCGGGGCTATCTCAGAACGGCGCGACCGGACGACGGCGCCGGGGCGGTGGCGCTGATCCGCGATGCCGCCCAGGACCTCTTCTCGCTCGGCACCGCCGAGGCGACCGCCGCCGGGTTCCTCGCGGCGGCGACGATGGCCGACCCACTCGCGTTGCCGGCCGAGCCGGTCAGGGCGACTGCGGTCGCCCGGGCGATCGCGGCCGTGGCCGGAGTGATCGCCCCTGGCACGGCCTTCACCCACACGACCGACCCGGAGATACGCGACGAACTCGCGCCCGACGCACCGGTCGGTGCCACGGGATTGATCCTCTGTCGGCTGCCCGCCCCCGCGGCACCGGTGGACCTGATCCGCTTCGGTGCCGACCTGCACCGGCTGCGCGCCGCACTCGCCGCCGAGGGTGTGCCCAGCGCCCCCCTCCCGATGCCCCCACCCGGCGACGACCACACCCTCACCACCATCCTCGCCGTCTAGCCCCCGCCCCCCACCCCGCCCCCCGGCCCCCGCCCCCGCGCCCGTGACTGCGCCCGTCGATCAAGGACGTATTCACACTGTTTGATCTCCAATCGTGTGAATACGTCCTTGATCGACGCGAAAGTCCTTGATCGACGGGGTGCGGCTGGGACATCGCTCGTTGAGCGCCGTCACGGTTGGTCGAGCATGGCCCGGCCGAGGGGGGTGAGCGTGTGCAGCACCGTGTTGCGGTCCCGGTGGCTGACCAGCAGCCCGGCATTGCGCAGCACGGTGGCATGCTGACTCGCGGCCGCGGGCGAGATGTGCAGCCGGCGGGCGACCTCGCCCGTCGAACAGCCACCGTCGACCACCTCCAGCACCGCGGCGCGGGTGCGGCCGAGCAGCGCGGCCAACGCCGCCTGTCCGTCGGCGCCGCCCGCCGGTGGACGGGTCTCGCCCTCGCCGGGCGCGGACGCCAGCGCGCCCAGCCGGTCCACCGGATAGACGAGCACCGGCGGCAGACTGGGATCGACGAGCGCGACCGGGGTACGGGCGCAGAAGAACGACGGCACCAGCAGCAGTCCCCGGCCGTCCAGGTGCAGCTCGCGGCGGGCCGGGTAGTCCAGCACCCGCAGCACGCCGGAATCCCACTGCATCGCCGGACGCAGGCTCGCCAGCAGCCCCTCCGCGCCCCCGTCGAGCAGCGAGCGGGACCGCCGCGTCCGGTCCGCCTCGACTGCCGCCTGGATCCGCTCCCAGTACGGCGCGATCGCCACGTCCCGGTACCGCTCCATCGAGTCGGTGAGGTGCTGCAGCACCTCCGGCTCGCCGCGCGCGAGGGCCGACGCGGTGGCGGGCAGGGGGTTTCCGGCCGCGAACAGGGTGAGGTCGCGGTGGAGCAGCTCGGGCGGGGTGGCCCGGACCGCGGCAAGTCCCGCCTCGAACCCCTGCAGGCTGTTGTAGGGGGTGAGGAAATCCGGGAAGTAGCCGCGCGGCGGGTTGAGCGCGAAGAGCAGCCGGAGGTCGCGGCTGTCGGTGTCGCGGCGCAGCGCGCGGGAGACGTCGCGTCGCCAGCCGGCCATGATCGGGTCACGGCTGCGTCCCTGCAACAGATGCAGGCTCAGCACCAACTCCCAGACCGGGTCGGCGGGGGCGACCCGGGTCCGGGCGATGTCCTCGCTGGAGAAGAATATTCTCAGCACGGAACGCTCCCGGGAGGCTGCGGGCGGGGGTGGGCCGGCGGCCAACCGCACCCTATCGGGCCGTCGCGACCTGTGTCTTTCGGCGACAGCTGAAATGCCTCGACGCCCGGCGGGCCCCGCCGTCATGCTCGTCGTCTGCAGCCGGCGAAGGCGTCGGTGCCCGGGCGACCGCCACGAGGGTCCGCGGCCTTCCGCTCCGCGGGGGCGGTACTCGGGCGCGCAGCGTTGATCGTCGTTGAAGGCCGGCCAGTGGGGTCAGGCCAGCCAGAGCGCGACCCGATGGTCCTCATCAGTGACGTAGAAGCGGATTCCATCCACGTCGGCGAGACCTTCCACGTTGTGCAGCGGGGCCAGGTCGGCGACGAGTTCGCCGGCGAGCGCCGGCCCTCCGTTCCCGGCCGGCAGCCGGAAGCGCACGTGCCGACAGCTCACCTCACCGCCGTGCGGATGCTCGTCGAGCAGTACCGACCCCTTGCCGACCGCGTCGATCGAGCCGATCACCGCGTCGTACGAGTTGTCGCCCCGGGCGGAGAGGGCCCGGCAGCCGGTCAGGGCTCCGACCGGTGTCACCCCGGTCAGCGCGTACGCCCGCACCACCCGCGGCCAGCTGCGCGGGTCGTCGTCGAACATCCCCTCGACCCCGGCGAGTTCCACGAAGATCGGCTCTCCTTTGTCGGTGACCGGGAAGCGGAGCCCGACGAGCAGGGTGCCGGCGGGGGTGAACGCGGCGGCCTCGACATTCATCGGCAGGTCGCCGTGAGCGAGCCGCGTGACGCAGGTCTTCGACCGTGCGCTCCCCCGGGCCACCGTCTCGACGATGAATCGGTCCCGCACCCGCTCGCCGGGCGGCAACACCGCGATGTCGGCCGCGCGGAGCGCGTCGTTGACCACCCGGTGCAGCCGGAACTGGTTGCGCACCACCTGCAGCGGAACAGGCCGCCCGCCCACGCACGAGGCCTCCCGGAACCGGGCGACGAACGCCCGGCGGGGCCGCAGCGGACCGCGTTTGGAGCCGAAGTGCGACCCGAGGACGTAGACCCAGCCGTCGCGGTGGGCCAGCGCCTCGCCGTCCTCGGTGCGGCCGGCCTCCGGACCCGCGTCGAAGGCGACGAGCTCCTCGGACCACCCGCCGTCGCGCCGCTGCACCAGCAGCGCCAGGCACTGCTCGACGGGGCCCTCGTCGAGCACGGTCCAGAAGGCGCGACGGGCGCCGTACGCGGCCAGCAGCTCCGGTGACCGGACGGGAAGCAGGTCACTGGCCTCGTTGCCGGCGACGGTCAGTTCCACGGGGTGCGACAGGCCGGCCATGTGGATCAGCGTACGGAGCAGCCACCCGTACAGTGGTCGGGTGCTGGAGAAGCTGCACGCCGACGCGGTCGTCGTGCTCGGCGGGTGGCGGCCGCCGAATCCGGCGGCCGCGACCGCGCGCGACCGGACGCTGCGGCTGCTGGCCGCGGGGCCGGTGGCGATGACGCGGGAGCATCAGCCCGGTCACGTCACGGCCAGTGCGCTGGTGGTCGACGCGGACGCCGCCCGGGTGCTGCTCTGTCTGCACGGGCGGTTCCACCGCTGGGTGCAGTTGGGCGGCCACTGCGAGCCGGGCGACCCGACGCTCGCCGACGCGGCGCTGCGGGAGGCGACCGAGGAATCCGGGATCAGCGGCCTGCGGTTGCATCCCGTCCCGATCGACCTGGACATCCATCCGGTCCGCTGCGGGGGCGGATCGCTGCATTACGACGTGCGTTACGCGGCGATCGCGCCGCCCGGGGCGATCGAGCGGGTGAGCGCGGAATCCGCGGCGCTCGGCTGGTTCCCGCCGGACTCGCTCCCCGAGCCGCTCGCGGATGCCACCGCCCAACTGGTGGCACCCGCGCTCGCGGCGGTCACACGTACGTCTCTTCGCCTCGCTCCTTGAGCCCGTCGACCAGCTTCTTGACGTCCTGCGCACGGTCGCGCGGGCAGACCAGCACCACGTCCGGTGTGTCCACGACGATCAGGTCCCGCACCCCGAGCGTGGCGATCAGCCGCCCGGAGTGCGGCACCACGACCAGCCCGCTGCTGTCATGCAGCAGCACGCCCGGCTTCTCCTCGGCCTCCGGCGCCCCGAGCACCACGTTGCCGTCCGCGTCGGTCGGGAGCATCTCGCCGAGCGTGTGGAAGTCGCCGACGTCGTTCCACCCGAAATCACCCGGTACGGTCCCCACCCGCCCGGCCTCGGCGGCCCCCTCCATCACCGCGTAGTCGACGGAGATCTTCCGCAGCGTCGGCCAGACCTCGCCCAGCACATGGTCGCGCTCGGCGGAATCCCAGGCATCGATGATCCGCATCAGACCGGCGTGCAGATCGGGCTGCTGGCGGGCCAACTCGGCGAGAAACACGTCGACCCGCCACACGAACATGCCCGCGTTCCACAAGTGACGTCCGGACTTCAGGTAGCTCTCCGCCACGTCGTACGCCGGCTTCTCGGTGAATTCCTCGACCCGGCGGAGCGGGCCGGAACCGATCGGTCCGCCGCACTGGAGGTAGCCGTAGCCGGTCTCCGGCCGGGTGGGGGTGATCCCCACCGTCATCAGCAGGCCCTGCTCGGCGCCGATCACCGCCTGGCGGACCGTCTCCACGTAGCGTTCCGTGTCGCCGATCAGGTGGTCCGCGGCGAACGATCCCATCACGGCCTCGGGGTCGCGGCGGGCGATCACCGCCGCGGCCAGGGCGATCGCCGCGCACGAGTCACGCGGCGAGGGCTCGACGAGGATGTTCTCCTCCGGGACCGCCGCCAGCTGCCGGGCGACCGCCGCGGCGTGGGCGGCTCCCGTCACGACCAGCGTGCGGTCCGGGGTGCTCAGCGGCGCCAGCCGCTCCACGGTCGCCTGCAGCAACGAGGCGCTGGTGCCGGTGAGCGGATGCAGGAACTTGGGGTTGCTGGCGCGGGACAGCGGCCACAGACGTGTCCCGCTGCCACCAGCCGGGATGACGGCGAAGAGCATCAGCCCATCATGCCTGGCCCGCTCGGCGGACTACGCGGGACGGGGGTATCACACGGCCGCCCGGCTCCAGGCCGCGATGTGCACCTCGGCGCTCGACTCCCAGGTGAACTCCTTGGCCCGGTCGAAGCCGGCCTTGGCCAGCGCGAGCCGGCGCGCCTCGTCGTCGAGGAGCGCGCCCAGGTCGGTGGCGATCTGGCCGGGGTCTTCGCTGGTGTAGGCCACCGCGTCGCCCCCCACCTCCGGAAGCGAGAGGCGCGGGGTGGTCAGCACCGGGGCCGCGCAGGCCATCGCCTCCAGGATCGGCAGGCCGAAGCCCTCCCCGTACGAGGGGTAGGCGGCGACCAGCGCCCCGCCGAGGAAACCGGGCAGGTCCGCGTAGCGCAGGTAGCCGGGGCGGAGCAGCCGCAGGTGCGCGGGGACGTCCGCGACGGCCCGGTCGATGTCGTCGTCGTGCCCCTGACCGCCCGCGACCACCAGCGCCGGCGGATTGGGCCGGTCCTGTACGGCGAGCGCCCAGCCCCGGATCAGGTTGGGCACGTTCTTACGGGGCTCCTTGGCGCCGAGGAAGGCGATGTAGCTGGTGTTGCCGAGTCCGAGCCGCGCCCGGACCCGCGCCTTCTCCTCGTCGGTCGGGGCGTGGAACGCGTTCTGGTCGACGCCGTGGTAGGCGACGTCGATGCGGGTGGGATCGGCGTCGAGCAGCCGGATCAACTCATCGCGGGTCGCCTTGCTCGGCACGATCACCCGGCCCGCGCGGCGCAGCGAGGTCTTGATCGCGCTGCGGAAGAACGTCCGGCGGGATTTGTCGTAATGCTCCGGCTCGGTGAAGAACGTCGCGTCGTGCACGGTCACCGTCACCGGACAGCCGGCCCGCAGCGGACAGGTGTAGAACGGCGAATGGAGCACGTCGGCACCGACCTGCTGGGCGAGGAGCGGCAGGCCGGTCTGCTCCCACGCGAGGCGGGCGGGCCGGTGCGCGACCGCCGCCGGCGCGGGGATCACCTCGGCGGCCGGCAGCATCCGGGTGTAGCGCTCGGCGTCGGTGCGCAATCCGACCACCGCGAGCTCCACCCGCGATCCGATGACCTTGCCGAGCGCGCCGAGCAGACCGTCGACGTATCGACCGACGCCACCCCGGTCGGCAGGGACACTCGTGGCGTCGATGAGCACGCGGGGCGGGCGACCGGCGGTCACTGGGCAACTCCTCGATGGCGGGGGCTGTGGGCTACAACACTCACCGTCAAGCCTACGCCGCGCCGCACGCGCGCCGATGCCTGCGACGCGACCAGTGAACTGTCTTTCCCGATCCCGTCATCCTCTCGTCAGCTGGACGGGATCAGCCCGTCACGGTGCGTGCCCCAACCGGTATCGTCCTGACAGATGGCCGAGAACATTGCCCGGATCTTCGCCGCCGCGGTGGCCCAGGATCCGATCCGCCCGCTGCTCACCTGGTACGACGACGCGACCGGGGAGCGCACCGAACTCTCCGGCGCGACGCTGACGAACTGGGTGTCGAAGACCGCCAATCTGCTGGTCGACGGGGCGGGGATGGCGCCCGGCGACGCGGTCGGGGTGCTCCTGCCGCCGCACTGGCAGACCGCCGCCGTGCTGCTCGGCGCCTGGTCCGCCGGGCTCGATGTCCAGACCGAGGCGGTGCGGTCCGTGGAGGTGCTCTTCGCCGCCGCGGACCGGGTGGACGAGGCGACCGCCTGGCCGGCCGGGGAGCGCTACGCGCTGGCCCTGGCCCCGATGGCCGCGCCGGTACGTGAGCTGCCCGCCGGGTTCAGCGACTACGTCGTGGAGGTACGCGGACACGGCGACCACTTCACGCCGTACCCGACCGGGGGCCCGCAGGACGCGGACCTGGCCGACCGCGCGACCCGGCGCGGCGCGGAGCTGGGCCTCGTGCCCGGCGCGCGGGTGCTGGTCGACGCCGCGCGGCACGCCAACCCGATCGACTGGCTGTTGGCTCCGCTCACCGTGGGCGCGAGCATCGTCCTGTGTGGGCATGCCGACCCGACCCGGCTTCCCGACCGCGCCGCGGCCGAGAAGGTCACCGTGACCCTGGCGTAGCCGCGGCGGTCACAACCGGCTCGGCACCACCTCGCGCAGCGTGCCGTCCGGCTCGCACACGTAGAAGTTGGCCCGGTCGCTCAGCCAGGGCTTGCCCTCGGCCTCCCGCTCGGAGAGCACCTTCTCCTGCATGTCCAGGATGATGTAGCGCGACCCGTCGGGGTTTCCGCTCCGCCAGCCGGGCCCGTAGAGGCGGTCGACGAGGGAGTCGCGGCGTGTCTCGCAGAGCGCGCCGTCGGCGACCCAGTCGCCGGGGAGCCGGCACCAGAAGGTACGGGTGATCTTGGCAAGCGGATCGAACGCGGTGCTGCCCTCGACCCACACGGCGAGCGTGTCGGTGATGGTCAGGCGGAGGTAGACGCCCACGAAGAGGGGACGCTCCGCCCGACCCTTCCCGTTGCCAGACGTGTGGGTGGATAAGCGGGCCCGCGCGGTCAGCTCAGGCTCGGCTCAGCGGTCGGTGCGCTCCTTCGCGAACCGCTCGAAGGCCGCCAGCGACTCCGGGTTGGCGAGCGCCCCGGTGGCCGCCGCCGACTCCACCGGCGTGCCGGTCAGGATCTTCTTCACCGGCACCTCCAGCTTCTTCGCCGACAGCGTCCGGGGCACCGCCCGCACCTGGTGGATCTCGTCGGGCACGTGCCGTGGCGAGAGCGCGGTGCGCAACTCCCCGGCGATCCTCCGACGCAGCGCGTCGTCGAGCTCCAACCCGTCGGCGAGGACCACGAAGAGGAGCAGGTCGCCCGCGCCCCCCTCGGGATCCTCGAGGTGGATCACGACCGAGTCGACCACCTCGGGGAGCGCCTCGACCACGGAGTAGAACTCGGCGGTACCCAGCCGGACCCCGCCCCGGTTGAGCGTCGCGTCGGAGCGCCCCGTGATCACGCAGCTCCCCCGCTCACTGACCGTGATCCAGTCGCCGTGCCGCCACACCCCGGGGTAGAGGTCGAAGTACGCCTCCCGGTAGCGCGAACCGTCCGGGTCGTTCCAGAAGCCGACCGGCATGCTCGGCATCGGCTCGGTGATCACCAGCTCGCCGAGCTCGCCCACGACCGGTGTGCCATCGGCCGAACGTGCCTCGACCTTGGCGCCGAGGCAGCGGCAGCCGATCTCCCCGGCGTAGACCGGCACCAGCGGCACCCCGCCGACGAAGCCGGTGCAGACGTCGGTGCCACCGGAGAGCGACTGCAGCTGAACCGTGTCGCTGACCGTCTCGTACACCCAGCTGAACCCCTCGGCCGGGAGCGGCGCGCCGGTCGAGCCCACCGCGCGCAGCGCGGAGAGGTCGGCCTGCTCGCGCGGCACCACTCCGGCCTTGCGGCAGGCCAGCAGGAACGGCGCCGAGGTGCCGAAGTAGGTCACCTTCGCCTCGTCCGCCAGCCGCCACAACGCGCCCAGGTCGGGATGGCCCGGATTCCCGTCGTAGAGCACGATCGCCGCGCCGACCGCCGGCCCGGAGACCAGGAAGTTCCACATCATCCAGCCCGTCGTGCTGAACCAGAAGAACCGGTCCCCCGGCCCCAGGTCATGGTGCAGGGCGAGCATCTTCAGATGTTCGAGCAGGATGCCGCCGTGGCCGTGCACGATGGGCTTGGGCAGCCCGGTCGTGCCCGAGGAATAGAGCACGTAGAGCGGGTGGTCGAAGGCGACCGCGGCGAACTCCATCGCCTCGTCGGTCTCGGCTGCGAGCTCGGCCCAGGTCATCGTCGCCGGTGGCGGCGCGGCCTGGCCGTCCAGATAGGAGAGAAGGACGGTGTGTACGACCGACGGCAGCGCGGCCCGGATCGCCGCCAGCTCCGCGCGCCGGTCGACCGGCTTCTCCCCGTAGCGGTAGCCGTCGACGGCGACCAGCACGGTGGGCTCGATCTGCTGCCAACGGTCCACCACGCTGCGCGTGCCGAACTCGGGCGCGCAGGACGAGAAGACCGCCCCGAGACTGGTGGTGGCGAGCATCAGCACGAAGGTCTCGGGGATGTTCGGCGCGTACGCCGCGACCCGGTCACCGCGGCCGACGCCGAGCCGCCGCAGCCCGGCACGGACGCGGCGCACCTGCTCACGTAGCTCGGCCGCGGTCAGCGTGACCGGTGCCCGGCTCTGGCTGTAGCCGAGCACCACCGGGTCGTCGTCGGCGAGGCCGGGCATGCGCAGCACATGCTCGGCGTAGTTGAGGGTCGCCCCGGGAAACCAGCGCGCCCCGGGCATGGTCCGGCGCGCCAGGGTGGTTTCCGGCGCGGTGTGCGCGATCACCTGGAAGTAGTCCCAGATGGTGCGCCAGAACGCGTCGAGGTCGGTCACCGACCAGCGCCACAGGGCGTCGTAGTCGGCGAAGTCCAGGCCCCGCTCCGCGGTCAGCCAGCGCAGGTAGTCGCCGATCCGGGATCGTTCGCGGACGTCGGCCGGCGGCGTCCAGAGCACGTCACCCACTGTGTCACCCCTCCCCCGGACCGCCACGACGCTGTAGTGGTCCTGGCCGCCATCTTGCCGTACCCCGGCGGTCATTCTGCGACCCTGTCGGCCCCGCGCGACGCGTGCCCACCCCACACCGTCCCACCCCGACCTATGTGGCCATTCCCCGCGATGTTGCAGTTGTGGCACCTACGTGGACCCGCGCGGCTCAGTCGTCGGCCTGGCGCTCGTCGTCGTCGGCGTCCGCCGTGACCGGCCCGACCTGCCGCGGGTGCTCGCGTGGATCATGCTCATCAACGTGCTGGTGCCGCACGTGCCGGCCGCCATCCACAGCGGCGGTTACGCCCCGGGCGTGGTCACGTCGCTGCTGCTCCACCTTCCGGTGACCGTCGCCTACCTCCGGTCGACCGCCGCGCCCGTTAGCCGCTCGCCCGCGCGCGCTGGATGGCCCGGCGCCGGGCCAGCCGGTGCTCGCGCCGGATCTCGGCCTCCCGGAACCGTCGTTCGTCGTGCGGGGTCTCCGGCAGCACCGGGCGCACCTCGCGCGGCGCACCGGCCACGTCGACGGCGACGAAGACCAGGTACGCGGTGGCGACCCGGATCGGCTCGTCCTCGGCGGTGTCCCATCGCTCGGCGACCACCTTCACCCCGACCTCCATCGAGGTCTGGCCCGTCCAGTTCACCTGGGCGTGGGCGTGCACCAGGTCGCCGACCCGCACCGGCTCCACGAACAGGATCTCGTCGATGGCGGCCGTGACCGCCGTCCCACCGCTGTGCCGCGCGGCGGCCGCGCCGGCGACGTCGTCGACGAACTTCATCAGCACGCCGCCGTGCACCGTCCCGTAAAGGTTCACGTCGATCGCAGTCATGATCCGACTGAGGGTGACGCGGGAGTAGGAGGTGGGCTTTCCGGATGGCACGGCGGCGGACTGCTCGGTCATACCGGACACGGTACGGTGCGCCCATGCGTCATCTCTGGAGCTTGCTCGCCGGCGTTGTGGTGGCCCCGGTCACCTGGCTGCTCATCGCGATGGGCCAGGGCGGATCGACCCGCACCGTGGCCGGCTGGGTGGACGACGGCCGTTACGACACGGCCAGCCTCATCGAACCGGCCGCCTACCTGGTGGCCGCCGGGATCCTGCTCGGCCTGCTCGGCACGCTGCGGATCTCGCCCCTCGGCCCGCTCGTCGCCGGGCTGCTGCTGATCGGGGCGTACGCCGGCATGTTCGTCGCACCGTTCGTCGTCCACGACAACGTTCCGGGCAACGAGCGGATCTTCGGGCGGCCCGTGCCGCTGCACCTGCCGTTGGACAACGGCACGCTTCTGCTGCTCGGCGTGCTGCTGGTGATGGCGGCCGTCAGCGTCCAGCGGTGGCGACGGTGGCCGGTCACCGCCGACGACGCGGTGGGCGACGGGGCGGCCGCGCCGGCGACCGGCGGGGACGACGCGTCGGGCGGGGACGAGCACGAGAGCCCGAGCGACCTCGGCGCGACGCCGACGGCGCCGGCCACGGACGAAACGGACGGGGCGCCCGCGGCGATCCCCACGCAACGCGGCTCCGATGAGGTCGACCCGGCGCCCCTGCCGCGCCGGCAGGACAGCCAGTCTCCCTGGTCGACCCCGCCGCGCGCGGTCGCGAAGGAGTCCAGCACGACCGAGTGACCCGCCCGTCCCCCGCGATCTTGCAGTTGTTGCCGCCCGTTCGGGGCGGAGACGCCGTTCGGCACGGGCCGGATGCGCAAGATCGCGGGGGTGCTGCCGGCGGGGCGCTGCCCGCGCGGGTGTGGGCGCTCAGCCCTGGAGCAGTTGGCGCGCCATCACGATGCGCTGCACCTGGTTCGTGCCCTCGTAGATCTGGGTGATCTTGGCGTCCCGCATCATCCGCTCGACCGGGAAGTCCTTCGTGTAGCCGTACCCGCCGAGCAGCTGCACCGCGTCGGTGGTGATCTCCATCGCCGCGTCCGACGCGAAGCACTTCGCGGCCGCACCGAAGAAGGTGAGGTCCGCGTCACCCCGCTCCGACTTGCCCGCCGCCGCGTACGTCAACTGACGGGCCGCCTCCAGCTTCATCCCCATGTCGGCGAGGATGAACTGGATGCCCTGGAACTCCGCGACCGGCTTGCCGAACTGCTGCCGCTCCTTGACGTAGCCCTTGGCGAAGTCCAGCGCGCCCTGCGCGATGCCGACCGCCTGGGCGGCGATGGTGACCCGCGTGTGGTCGAGGGTGCGCATCGCGGTGGCGAACCCGGTGCCCGGCTCGCCGATCATGCGGTCGGCGGGGATCCGTACGTTGTCGAAGTAGACCTCGCGGGTCGGGGAGCCCTTGATGCCCAGCTTCTTCTCCGGCGCCCCGAAGCTCACACCCGGATCGGACTTCTCCACGACGAAGGCGGAAATGCCACGCGACCGGGCGGCGGGGTCGGTCACCGCGAAGACGGTGTAGTACTCGGAGACGCCGGCGTTGGTGATCCACCGCTTGGCGCCGTTGAGCACGTAGTGGTCACCGTCACGCACGGCGCGCGTCGTCATCGAGGCCGCGTCGCTGCCCGCCTCGGGCTCCGAGAGGCAGTACGAGAACATCCCGTCGCCGCCGGCGACCGGGGTCAGGTAGCGCCGCTTGAGGTCCGCGGAGCCCGCCAGCAGCAGCGGCATCGTGCCGAGCTTGTTGACGGCGGGGATCAGCGACGACGAGGCGCACGCCCGGGCGACCTCCTCGATGACGATGGCGGTGGCCAGCGCGTCGGCGCCGGCGCCCCCGAATTCGGCCGGAATATGCGGAGCATGGAAGTCGGCCGCGCGCAGCGCCTCGTAGGATGCCTTGGGGAATTCCCCGGTTTCGTCAGCCTCCGCGGCGTTGGGAGCGACCTTCGCGTCACAGACCGCCCGCACCGCCTGCCGGATCGCCTCGTGCTCCTCCGGCAACTGATAAACGTCGAACGAGTGCTCCGTGGTCATGATGCCCTCCCCTTGGCGATTAGCCTGCGCGGATGTGAGGATAACGGCCAACCACCGGGTGCCCTTTTCCGGCCGCGTAGGCTCACCCACTATCGTCGCTTGCGCACCTCGGCGGCTTCAGCCGGGTCACGCAGCCGAGCCGCTGCCCTGAATACATCTGAACTGTCCGATGACGGCGCCGAGATCCGGCGCCGCACCCGACCGCGACGCACCCACAGCGCCGCCGATGCGAGCGGAGACCACAGGCGTGACGATCCCGTACCCGAGTAGCCAACCCATGCCGGCAATCGCCACGGTGACCCCTCCGTCCGGCTCTGCCCGCCCGCGGCTGACCTTCCTGGGCACCGGGTACCTGGGCGCGACGTACGCCATCTGCTTCGCCGAACTCGGCTACGAGGTGATCGGCTTCGACATCGACGAAGCCAAGATCGCGAAGCTCTCCGGCGGCGCCGTCCCGTTCCACGAGGCCGGGCTCGACGAACTGCTCCGCCGCAACCTCGCGGCCGGGCGGCTACGCTTCACCACCGACTACAAGGAGACGGCCGACTTCGGTGACGTCCACTTCATCTGCGTGGGCACGCCACAGCGCGCGGACGGGATGGGCGCGGACCTGACCTACGTCGAGGCGGCCGTGACGGGCCTCTCCCAGCACCTGACCCGCAAGGCGCTGATCGTCGGAAAGTCGACCGTGCCGGTCGGCACCGCCGAGTGGATCGAGCAGCTCGTGGGCAAGCACGTCTCCCCGGACCTCGGGATCGAGGTGGCCTGGAGCCCCGAGTTCCTCCAGGAGGGCTTCGCCGTCGAGGACGTGCTCCGCCCCAACCGCATCGTGGTCGGCGTCAAGAGCGAGTGGGCCAACTCGATGCTCTACTCGGCCCACAAGGGTGTCTTCGACCTGGCCGCCACCGAGGACCGCGAGGTCCCGCTGGTGGTGACCGATTTCGCCACCGCCGAGCTGGTCAAGGTGGCCGCCAACGCCTTCCTCGCCACCAAGATCTCGTTCATCAACGCGATGGCCGAGGTCTGCGAGGTGGCCGGCGGCGATGTGACGCAGCTCGCCCGCGCGATCGGCTACGACCCGCGCATCGGCAACCGGTTCCTGCAGGCCGGCGTCGGCTTCGGCGGCGGTTGCCTGCCGAAGGACATCCGCGCGTTCCAGGCCCGGGCGCAGGAGCTGGGCGCCGGCGAGGCGCTGCGGTTCCTGCACGAGGTCGACCTGATCAACCTGCGTCGCCGCACCCGGGTGATGACGCTCGCCGCGGAGCTGCTGGGCCGCCGCTCGGGCCCGGCCGGACCGGACCTCTCCGGCACCCGGATCGCCGTGCTGGGCGCGACCTTCAAGCCCAACTCCGACGACGTACGCGACGCGCCGTCACTGGCCGTCGCCGCGATGTTGGCCAAGGCCGGCGCCGACGTACGCGTCTACGACCCCGAAGGCATGGAGAACGCCAAGCGGGCACTCCCGGACGTGGCCTACGAGGCGTCGATGACCGACGCGGTCCGCGGCTCCGACCTGGTCTGCGTGCTCACCGAGTGGGCCGATTTCCGCAACGCCGACCCGATCGCCCTCGGCGAGCTGGCGAACGGCCGTCGGGTGATCGACGGGCGGAACTGCCTGGACTCAACGCTGTGGACGCAGGCCGGCTGGGACTACCGCGGCATGGGTCGCCCCTGACCCCGAACGTGAACTGACGTCCGGCCGCGATCCCTGCAGGGGTCGCGGCCGATGTCATTTCTGCGGTCTCCCGTCCTCCGGGGACTGTTCAACCGTTGCCTGTTCTGGGCATGCTTCGGGGAAGAGTCCACAATGCTGGGCCGCCGGCGTGATGGAGGTGCCATGAACACCTACCCGTGTTCCGCGTGCGGCCGCAGCATGCCGCCCGGCCCGCACTGCCCGCACTGCGGGGCGGACCAGGGGGAATTCGTCGAGGATCTGGCCCGAATCGAGCGTTCCATCGCCGAGATGAAGGCGCGGGACGTGGCCATCGCCAAGGAACAGAAGACGATCGCCGCCAATCTGCAGGCGGCGGTCTTCCAGCGGGACATCCTCGCGCACGCCAATGACGAACGCCTCAAACGGGCGTCGCGGCCCCGCCTGACACTGCGGCACCGGGTGGGGCGCCGGCCGCCGACCGCCGGCCGGGGAGCGTCGTCGCGGGTCCGCCGGCAGCCCCCGCTCGACGAAGACGAGCGTCGCCCACCGCCACAGCCGGCACAACCGGTCGACCCGGAGCCCCGCGCCAAGCCCGAAGCGTCGTCGCGGGAAATCCAGAACGTCCTGCTCGGCCTCGGCGCGTTGCTGCTCGCGATAGCCGCCGTCGTCTTCGCCGGCCTCGCGATCAGCTCGCTCGACGACGCCGGCCGGGTGGCGATCCTGGCCGCCGCGACCGTGCTGATGCTCACCGCCGCCCCGCTGCTGGCGCGGCGGTCGCTGGTCGCCACCGCCGAGACCGTCGCCGCGATCGGACTGCTCCTGGTGCCGTTGACCGGCTACGCGGTCTGGACCGTCGACCAGGTTCGCACCACCCCGGTGACCGGCGGCGTCTTCGCCGGACTGATCTTCGCGGCCACCGCGGTGGTCGCCGCGCTCTACGCCGGGGTCAGCCGGCTGAGCGTGCCGCGCTACGCGACCGTGCTCGCCGTGCAACCCGTGCTGCCGCTGCTGGCGTACCACTGGATCGGCGACGCGCTGGCGTGGGCGCTCGCGCTCGCCGCGGTCGCCGGTATCGACCTGTACCTCGGGCGGCACTTCGGCCAGTACGAACGGCTCGCGCCGCCCCGCTGGATCGGCGCGCGACCACGGCCCGACGCGCCGCCCGGCGACGGCGTGGACCGGCCGGAGAGCGCTCCGGAAGAGGCGGACGCCGTGGTGACGGCGAACCCGTCACCGATCAATCGACGGCCGATCAACCGATGACCGGTCAATCACATCCGGGTCAACCCGTCGCCGGCCGCCCCGCGCCCGACCTACCGGACCCGCAGGTCCCGGCCAGCGCGGCCATCTGGCTGCGGGAACTGATCTGGGTGCTGCACGGACTGGCGATCGGCGCCGCCCTGGTCTACGCCGTCGCCGCCCTTCTCCAGGCCGACACCGTGCCCACGGCGGCACGGGCGGCGTTGACGCTGCTGCTGACCGCGATCGTGGGGCTCGCCGGGGCGCTGACCATGGGCCAGCGACCACTGCCGGACGTGGCGGCCGGAGTCCTGACGCTCGCGGTGATCGGGGCGGTCGCCCGGGTGGCCGCCATCGCACTGCCCGGACGCGCCCTCCTGATCGTCGCCGCCGTCGTCACCGTCACCGGTCTGGCCGTCCGTGCCCTACCCGATCAGGCTCGTCGCGGACCCCAGCTGGCCTCGGCGGCCGCGCTGGCCGTCCTCGGCGTACTGGTGGCCGGCAGCGCCCTGCGGGCGGCGCTGGCGCCGGTCCGGGCAGCGCAGCCGGCGTGGGAGGCCGAGCTCGCCGGCTACCCCGCCCGGCTCGCGGCGGCCGCCGGCCCGGTCGACTGGCAGCTCGCGATCGCCGCGTTCCTGCTCACCATCGCCGCCGTGCTCGCCCTGCCCCCGGAAGCCCGCCGCGAGTCCGCCGTGGCCGGCAGCGCCCTGACCGCCCTGGCCGCACCCGCCTCCTTCGGCCTGGCCTGGTGGGCAGCGCCCTGGCTGCCGGTGCTGGCCGCGGCGGGCATCGGTATCGCCGGGCTGTTCGCCCGCACCGAACGGGCGGCGCAGGTCCACGTGGCCGGCGCGGCGCTGGTCGGATTCGCCGGCGCCGGCGCGTCGATGGCGCGGCCCGGCCTGACCGCCGCTGTGTTGTTCGCTCTCGCCGCGGCCTGCGTGCTGATCGCCGTGGCCGCCACCCTGCCGGAGTTCCGTGCCCGCCCGCCGTCGGAGATCATGGCGGCGTGGGCGGCCGGCGGCACCGCGTTCGCCCTGCCCGGCGCGGTAGCCGCCCTGGTGGCCGCGACCGTGCCATCGGGGCCGCTGCTGACCGTGACGGCCGTGCGGGCCGCGACCGTGCCGGTGCTCGCGGCGAGCTTCCTCGCCGTCTGCGCGACGCTCGGCTACGCCGCCGTGACCCAGGTCGCCGAGCGGCAGATCAGTCTGCCGCTGACCCTGGGTACGGGTCTCGGCGCCCTCGTCGTGACCGGAGCCGCGTTCGGCGCCCCCGGCGCCACCGTCGCCGATGCCTGGGTCGGCGCGTTGCTCCTCGTCGGCGCCGTGCTGCTCTTCCTCGCCCCGTCGATCGACGCCGGTCGGCGGGCGGACCGGCTGCTCGACGGCCCCGACTTCGCCGCCGCCGCGGCCACCGCCGGGCTGGTCGGCACGCTGGCCCGGATCGCGGCCATCGTCGTCCCCGGCATCGAACTCGCCGCCACGGCCGCGCTGGTGCTGGTCGTGGCGGTCGGCGTGCGGGCCATGCCGCCCGACTGGCGGCGTGGCCCGGTGCTCGGCGCGGCGATCAGCGGCGGCGTCGTCGGACTGATCGCCGGCTACGACGCGCTCGGCAACGGACTGCGCGCGCTCGCTACTCCCGGCCACCTGTGGGAAGCTGACCTCAACGCCTGGCCGGCCGGCCCCGGCAGCGGCTGGCAGGTGCCCGTCGCGCTGGTGCTGCTCGCCCTGGCCGCCGCCGTGGTGCTGCCCCGACCGTGGTCGTACGACGTCTCCGGTGTTCTCGCCGGGCTCGCGACCGTCGCCACCCCGGTCGCGCTCGGCCTGCCGTGGTGGTCCCCGGTTCTGATCGGCTGCGCCGTCGCCACCACCTACGCGCTGGCGGGTGTGGCCGCCGTCGACCCCCGTGCGGGGCTGGCCCGGACGACCGTCGCGGCCGCCGTCGCGCTGTACGCCATCGGAGCCGGCTCGGTCCGCCCCTGGACGACCGCGATCGCGCTCGCCGTGGTGACGATCATCGGCGCCGTCGTCGCGACCCTCGCCCGGGTGATCGCCGCTCTTCCCGACCAACAGGCCGTCGCCGACGAAAATGTCGACGGGCCGCCGAGCGACGTGATGCCGGCCCATCTGGCCCAGATCGGCGGCGCCGCGACGGCTGGGGCGCTGCTCGCCCTTCCGGGCGCCATCGCCGCCTTCGCCGCACAGCTCGGCTGGCCGGCAGCGATCGTGCTCACCAGCGCGCTGGCCGCGTCCTGCGCCGGCGTCGCCGTGCTGGCCCTGGTGCGCCAACAGGTGCCGCACTACCTGCCGTACGCCACGGTCGGGGTCGCCGGCGGCGCGACCGTGACGGCGGTCGCGGCGCTCCCCACCGCCCTGCCCGCGGGGCTCTACGCGGCCGGCGCCGCGCTGCTCGCCGTCCTCGCCGAACTGCTCCGGGCCAGCACGCCGCCGCCCGGCGGTCCGGCCCAGCCGGCGCACCACTGGTCGGTGCTCGGTGGCCCGACGCAGCGACTTCCCGAGGCCCGGCCGCAGGGGCGCTGGCTGGTGAGCCCCGAGCGAGGCGTGATCGCCGCGGTGGCCCTGCCGACGGCGCTCGCCGTGGTGTCGATCGCGCCCGCCGCGCTCACCGCGATCGTCGGGCCGTACGAGACGCTCAGCCGGATCTGGCAGGGACCGCCGCCGCAGCTCCTCCACCCATCGACGGACGCCATGGACAGCACGAACGTCCTGGCGGCGCTCCTGTTGACCATCGCGGCGGCGCTGGCCGCAACCGGTTTCACGGGGAGCCGGCCGGCGGAGGCGATCCCCGTGGTGCTGCCCGGCGTCGCGATCACGCTGCTGATCGCGCCGATCTCGTTCGGTCTGGGCTGGCCGCATGGCACGATGGCCGCCCTTGCCGTGTTCACCATCTCGATGCTCGGCCTCGCGCTGACCCCGCCACCGGCGGATACCGACCGTGGCCGCCCGGCCCGGATCGCCCGCATCGTCGTCTTCACCATCGGCCTCGCGGCCGGCGGCGCCGGGCTCGCCGGCAGCCTCGCCACGAAGCAGCTCACCCTCTTCACGCTCGGCAGCGCGGTGGGCGTCGGCGCCATCGCCGCGTTCTTCGGCCGCACCCAGACCGCCCGGATCCTCGGCTGGCTCTTCGCCTCGGTGATGGCGCAGCTCTTCGTGCTCACCGTCGGACTCGTCGCCGGACTCCCGCCGACCTGGTCCGCGTTCGGGGTGCTGGCCGTGGGCGCCGCCCTGCTGGTGATCGCGACGCGGCTGCCCCGGCTACGCCGTCCGGAGGCGATCCGGGAGGAGTCCGTCGTGGAGTGGAGCGGATACGGGGCCGCGCTGCTCGCGCTGGCGCTCGCCTTCGACTCGCCCCGCCACGTGGCCGCGCTGCTGGCCGCCTGGGGCGCCGTGCTCGGCGTAGTGGCGACGCGTCCCGGCCGGCAGCCCGTCGAACGGCGGGTGCTCTTCTGGGCCTCGGTCGGCTGCGAGATCATCGCGTGGTGGCTGCTGATGGGCCTCAGCGACGTCGCGCTGACCGAGGCCTACACGCTGCCCTTCGCGGCGCTCGCCCTGCTCGTCGGGGTGCTGGAGCTGCGCCACCGACCCGACCTGAGCAGCTGGACGGCGTACGGGCCGGCGCTGTTGGCGGCCTTCGTGCCCACGCTGGTGCTCGTGCTCGCCACCAACACCAGCGATCTGCGTCAGGTGCTGCTCCTGCTGGGCGCGGTCGCCACGCTGATCGCGGGGTCGATGCGGCAGCAGCAGGCGCCGGTGGTCGTGGGGGCGGTGGTCACCGCGATCACGGCGCTGCACGTGCTGACGCTCGTCGGGCCGTGGCTGGCGCTGATTCCCGTGGGCATCGTGCTGCTGGCGTTGGGCGCGACGAACGAGCGGCGCCGCCGCACCCAGGACCGGGTGCGCGGCGCCCTACGCGGCATGCGGTAGGCGCGCCGACCTATTCGCTGATCGAGATGGCGGCGCGCAGCGCGGCGTCCTTCTCGGCCACCAGCGCCGCCAGGTCGTCCTGGAAGGTCAACATCCGGGTCCGCAACTCCTCGTCGGTCGCGGCGAGAATGCGGACCGCCAGCAGACCGGCGTTGCGGGCCCCGCCGATGGAGACCGTGGCCACCGGCACGCCGGCCGGCATCTGCACGATCGACAGCAGCGAGTCCATCCCGTCGAGGTGCTTCAGCGGCACCGGCACACCGATCACGGGCAGCGGCGTGGCCGACGCGACCATGCCCGGCAGATGGGCGGCGCCACCGGCACCGGCGATGATCACCCGCAGTCCTCGGCCCGCTGCGGCGCGCGCGTACTCGATCATCGCCACCGGGGTGCGGTGCGCCGAGATCACGCTCACCTCGTGGGCGACCCCGAACTCGTCCAACGCCTCGGCCGCCGCCTTCATGGTCGGCCAGTCGGAGTCACTGCCCATGATCACGCCGACGCTGGTCATCGCGCCCCTCACTCCCCTGATCCGTCGCGCAGCCAGCTTGCCGCACGCGCGGCACGCGCGCGCAGTTCAGTCAGGTCGTCGCCGAGCACCGTGACGTGCCCGATCTTGCGGCCGGGCCGCGTCCGCTTGCCGTACAGATGGACCTTCACCCCGGGGTCCGCGGCGAAGAGATGGTGCAGCCGCTCGTCGATCGAGATCCCGCCGTCGGCCCCGCCGAGCACATTGGCCATCACGACGGCGGGCGCGGTCAGCGCGGTGTCCCCCATCGGATAGTCGAGGACCGCCCGCAGGTGCTGCTCGAACTGCGAGGTTCGCGCCCCCTCGATGGTCCAGTGCCCCGAGTTGTGCGGACGCATGGCCAGCTCGTTGACGACGAGACCCTGCTCCACCTCGAAGAGCTCCACGGCGAGCAGGCCGACCACGCCGAGCGCGGTCGCGAGGTCGATCGCGAGCTGCTGGGCCCGCAGCGCCAACTCTTCGGGAAGCCGCGGCGCCGGCGCGAGCACCTCCACGCAGATGCCGTCCCGCTGCACCGTCTCCACCACCGGGTACGCCGCCACCTGGCCGAACGGCGACCGGGCCACCTGGACCGCCAACTCACGCCGCAGCGGGACCCGCTCCTCGGCGATCAGGTGGGTGCCGGTGGCCAGCAGCGCGGCCGCCTCGGCGGGGCTCGACAACAGCCAGACGCCGCGCCCGTCGTAGCCGCCGCGGACGGCCTTGACGATCACCGGCCAGCCCACCTCGGCGCCGAACGCCGCCAGGTCTGCCACGTCGACGATCGGCCGCCACCGCGGCACCGGCGCGCCCAGAGCGGCGAGCCGCTCCCGCATCGCGCGCTTGTCCTGGGCGTAGAGCAGCGCGTCGGCGCCCGGATGGAGCACCACACCCTCGGCCGCGAGGGCCCGGATGTGCTCGGTCGGCACGTGCTCATGGTCGAAGGTGACCACATCGCAGCCCTTGGCGAAGGTCCGGAGCGCGGCGAGATCGGTGTGCTCGCCGTAGTGCACGTCGGCCGCGACCAGCGCGGCGCCGTCGTCGGGCGCCAGCGCCAGCACACGCAGGGACTGACCAAGGGCGATCGCGGCCTGATGGGTCATCCGGGCCAGCTGACCGCCGCCCACCATGCCGACAACGGGCAGACCGGTACGGGTATCCATCGGCCGCCAGCTTAGCCGCGCCGGCCGGAGCCGATCGCGGCAGGTCAGCCGAGCTGGGCGACGAGGTCGGCGGTCGTGGTCACCGGGCGGTCACAGACAAAACCGCGGCAGACGTACGCCGTCGGCCGCCCTTCCAGCAGCGGCCGGTCCCGCAGCAGCGGCACCCCCGGCTGGTCCGGGGCACCAGCGACCACCACCGCGCCGGGCGGGGCGTGCCGGTGGGCGGCGAGCACCAACGGGTCGGACGCCGAACCGTCGGTGACGATCGCGATCTCGTACGGGCCGGAGAGGAGCGCCTCGCCCACCGTGGCGGCGTAGCCGGTGAACCGGGCGTGCCGCGCGGCGATCGGCGCCACCGTGGCGAGAGCCGCCTCCGCCGCCTCGCGGTAGCGCGGCTCGCCGGTGAGCGCCGAGTAGGCGGTGAGCGCCGCGGTCAGTGACGAGAGTCCGGACGGGGTGGCGTTGTCGGTCGGGTCTGCCGGGCGCGTGACCAACTGCTCCGCGTCGTCGGCGGTGTCGTAGAAGGCGCCCGAACCGGTGGCGAAGCGGGCCAGCGCCACGTCGAGCAGTTCGCCGGCCAATTCCAGCCAGCGCCCTTCCCCGGTGAGCTGGTGCAGCGCGCAGAACGCCTCCGCGACGCAGCCGTAGTCCTCCAGGACCCCGGCCGGCTCGCCCACCACGCCGTCGCGGGAGACCCGACGCAGCCGACCGTCGACGAGGTGGGTCTGTGCCAGGAAGGCGCCGGCCTCGGTGGCCAGGCTGCGGGCCAGCGCGGCGGCGGCCGGGGCATCGCCGTTCCCGTCATCACCGATCGCGGACGCCACCTGGGAGAACTCGCTCAGCGCGGTGATCGCCAGCCCGTTCCACGACGAGACCACCTTGTCGTCCCGCGCCGGCTGCGAGCGCCGCGACCGCGCGTCGAGCAGCGCGTCGCGGACCTGTGCCCACCGCTGTCTGATCTCGGGGGCCGCGTCATCGATGTCCCGCGCCAGCCGCAGCACGCTCGTGCCGTGCTCGAAGGTGCCGCCCGGCGTGACCTCGTAGAGATCGGCCGCCCAGGCGCCGGTGTCCTCCCCCACCGCCTCGATCAACTGCTGTGGCGTCCACGCGTAGGTGGCGCCCTCGACCCCTTCGGTGTCCGCGTCGAGGGCGGAGGCGAACCCGCCCGGCTCGACCGCCAGCGAGTCGCGCAGGAAGTAGACCGTCTCGCGGGCCACCCGGCCGGCCAGCTGGTCGCCGGTCAGCCGCCACAGGTGGGTGTAGACCCGCAGCAGCAGCGCGTTGTCGTAGAGCATCTTCTCGAAGTGCGGCACGGTCCAGGTCGCGTCGACGGAATAGCGGGCGAACCCCCCGGCGAGCTGGTCGTAGATGCCGCCCCGGGCCATCGCCTCGCAGGTGTGCCGCGCCATCTCCAGGCTGCTCCGGTCACCCGTGCGCTGGTGGTGGCGGAGCAGGAAGAGCAGGTTCATGTGCGGCGGGAACTTGGGGGCGCCGCCGAAACCACCGTTGGTCGAGTCGTACTCCTTGCCGAGCTGGACCGCGGCGGCGTCGAGAAGTTCGGCGGTGAGCGGCGCGGTCGGCCCCCCGATCGCCTGCGCCCCGCCGATCGCCTCGACCACCGCGGCACCCTGGCGCTGCACCGCCTCGCGCTGGTCGCGCCAGGCGGTGGCGACCGACTGCAGAAGCCGGACGAAGTTCGCGCGTGGAAAGTAGGTGCCGCAGAAGAAGGGGGTGCCGTCCGGAGTGGCGAAGACGGTCATCGGCCAACCGCCCTGCCCGGTCATCGCCTGGGTCGCCGTCATGTAGACCGCGTCCACGTCCGGCCGTTCCTCCCGGTCGACCTTGATCGAGACGAAGTCGTCGTTCATGAGCTGACCGACGGCCTCGTTCTCGAACGACTCGTGCGCCATCACGTGGCACCAGTGGCAGGCCGCGTAGCCGACCGAGATGAGCACCGGCACGTCCCGGCGGCGCGCCTCCGCGAACGCCTCCGCACACCAGGGCCACCAGTCGACCGGGTTGCCGGCGTGCTGTTGGAGGTAGGGGCTGGTCGCGTTGGCGAGCCGGTTCATGCGGACGCTCCTCACTGCGGGACCCCCCTAGCCTGTCAGCTCCCGCCGCACGCCGCTCGGGTGACTACCACTCCTGCGCCGGCACGGGCCCGGATCTCGGGGAAACGGGCGTTTGTCCACGGTAGAGAATGGCGTCGATGCCGAGGTCCGCGGCGGCGCGGACGTTGTCGGCGCGGTCGTCGAAGAAGGTGACCTCGGCCGGTTCGGCGTCGAGCCGGCGCAGCACCTCTTCGAAGAGCACCGGGTCCGGCTTCGCCCGCCCGAACCGGCAACTGTAGAAGCGCTGGGTGAAAGCGGCGGCCCAGCCGGCGCCGTCGATGGCGCGCGCCAACGACTCGGGGGCGTTGGAGAGCAACGCGAGGCGCACGCCGTGCGCCTCCCACTCACTGATCATCCGCAACGTGTGGGGGTTGAGCCGCGACCAGCTGGCGACATCAGCCGTGTCGAGCACGGCGACGAGCGGGTCGTCGACCGCCAGCGTCCGCCCCAGCACCGCGCTCCAGTACGAATGCGCGGGCTGGCCGCGGTCGTACGGAAGGCGGTGCCGCCAGTAGCGGTCGTGGAAGTCGGTCGGCGACCGACCGGCGTGGGCCGCCATGGCGGCGATGTCGGTGGCGGACTGCGGCAGGGAGATCACCTCGCCGTAGTCCAGCAGGATCCATCGAGGGGACACGAGAGCCAAGCCTTCAGGAAGCACCGTCGGCACGCAACGGGAGGACCTGCGCCTGAGCCGAGTCGAGGAGCGACCGCAACACGGCGACGATCTTGTCGGCCGGCATCGGTTTGAAGAAGTGGTAACCCTGGGCGGCGGCGCAACCGAGCGCCGCGAGCGCCGCGCGCTGATCGGCGGTCTCCACCCCCTCGGCGACCACCCGCAGGCCCAGCTCGCGGCCGAGCTCGATCGTGGTACGCACGATCGCCGCGGCCTCCGGCGAGTCGGCCATCCGGACCACGAAGGAGCGGTCGACCTTGAGCTCGTCGACGGAGATGCGGGTCAGGAATGTCAGCGACGAGAAACCGGTGCCGAAGTCGTCGACGGCGAGCTGCACGCCCATCTCCCGCAGCGCACCGAGCACCTCGTCGATGACCTCCAGCTCGCTCATCACGACCGTCTCGGTGATCTCCAGGACGAGCCGGTGCGGCGGCACCTGGTGACGGCGGAGCGATTCACCGATCTGGGCGGGCAGCCGCGGATCGAGCAGATTACGGGCGGACACGTTGACCGAGATCGGCACATTCAGGCCGTTCCGCGCCCAGTCGGCCGCCACGCCCAGCGCCTTGTCGACCACGTAGCGGGTGAAGGGCGCGAGCAGGTCGCTGCCCTCCACCGCCCGAACGAACTCGGCCGGAGTGAGCCAGCCGCGGCGCGGGTGCTGCCAGCGGATCAGCGCCTCCACGCCGGTCGGCGCTCCGGTGGCGAGACTGACCGACGGTTGCAGGGCGAGCACCAACTGGTCGTCGACGGCGAGCGCCTCGCGCAGCTCGGCGAGGAGCGCGAGCTGATCCGTGCTCGCCGCGTCGGTGGCGCTGTCGTACGCGGCGACGCTGCTGCCGCCCTCCTTCGCCTGGTACATCGCGATGTCCGCCCGGCGCAGCAGCTCCGTCATGTCGGCCGTCCCCGCACCCGTCACGACCACGCCGATCGAGGCCTCGACCGACATCTTGACCCCGGCGATCTCGGTCGGCGCCGCCAGCCCGTCGACGATCTCCCGTGCCCGCCGCATCGCCTGCGGCACCGGCACAGCGCCGTCGTCGGGGGTGTCCGGCTCGCGGAGAACCGGCAGCGCCGTCACCAGTAACGCGAACTCGTCGCCGCCGAGGCGGCCGAGCAACTCGCCCGGCCGGGCGAGCGCGCCCAACCGGGCGGCCGTGACCCGCAGCAGCTCGTCGCCGGCGGCGTGGCCGAGGGTGTCGTTGACCTCCTTGAAGTGGTTGAGGTCGAGCAGCACCAGCGCGACGGGATGATCGTGGGTGAGCTGATGCAGCGCGAGGTCGCCCTTGCTGAGCATCGCGGCCCGGTTGATCAGGTTGGTCAGCGGGTCGTGGACCGCCTCGTACGACGAGCGGGCGGCCATGATCCGCAGCTCACGGTGGGTGGCCGCGTCGTGCAGCGCCGCACCCAGAGCGTCGCTGAACGCGGAGAGCGCCATCTGATCGCGCGGTCCGGGCAGGACCGAACGCGGCAGGCGGACCCGCAACTCCCCCACCGCCTGCCCGCCGACGATCAGTGAACGGACGAGGGTCTGCGCGTCGACAGCCGACGAGCGCTCCGTCCCCCCGTCGATCACATCCCCGTCGCTCAGTAGGCCGCTGCGATCGCCACGGTAACCGTGCCGCCCCTCACCGCGGATGACGTGCACCTCGACCTGCTCCGCGCCGAACAGCGTCAACGCTCCCGCGACCCCGGCCGCTGCCACGCTCCGCTCGTCGAGCTGGTTGAGCGCACCGGTCGCCTGCGCGAACTCCTGCCAGGCCCGGCGCTCGTCGTCGGCGCTCAGCCGGTGGCCGTACGTCTGCTGCAGCAGCCACAGCGCGGGCGGCAGGAGCAGCAGCCAGCGCGGGTCGTGGTCGAGCATGACGACCACGACGACGCCGACCAGCACGTTGCCGACGAACATCAGCAGTTTGCTGTGCAGCGCCCGCCGCAGGATCGGCCAGACCGGCTGGGCGTGCCGCAGCGACAGGGTGAGCGCGGCGAGCGCGGCGCTCACCACGAGATAGGTCAGCGCGCCGACGATCAGCGCGCTGGCCAGTGCCGCATCGGGCGGAACGCCGTGCGGGTCGACGATGGCGGTGGTGACCGCCGTGGCGAGCGCGACCGCCACGGTGAGCGAGGCCGCGGCATGCACGACCTCGATCGCGGTGCGCCGATCGACAAAGATCGAGAGCAGGGTCCAGGCCAGACCCGCGCCGACGAGGGTGGCGGCGGGAAGCCAGCCGGCCGGCGCCAGGTAGAGCCCGATGATCAGGGCGGCTTCGTTCCACGTCACGCTGACGGTGCCGGAGCCGATCCGCAGGCGCAGACGGGCCAACTGGGCGAGCGCGATCACCGCGGTGACCACGGCGAGCCGGACGAACGGCGTCGACGCGCCGCCGTGCGACAGCTCGGCGACCGCCACGCCCAGGCCTGCCGCGCAGAGGGCGACGGCCAGCACGGCGGCGGTGAGGCGCTTCGGGTGGCCGGTCGAGCCGACGGCGGGCGGGGACACACGCGGGGGCAGGCCCGACGGGACGACGCCGGTGGGCTCGGAGGGCCGGCGCGGGGCGGCCGGCGTGCCGCCCGCTCCGGACGTCACGGGTCGACTCCGACCACCGGTGGGGAGTGCGGAACGGGTCTGCGTTGCCCGTGACGCCAGGCGCCGATCTTGCCGTCCATCGTCGCCCCCCTTCCGCGCGCGGTCGTGGGAACTTTTGGTCCCCCCGGCGGAAGGCTAAGCCAAACCGGTTTGGCGCAACAGTGGTCGCAGGGCCGGTTTAGCCGAACCGTGCCCTGCCGTACCGATTGCGACGCAGGTCAAAGCGGCGGAAGAAGGCTTCGGGTCAGCGCGGATCGCCGTCGGCGCGGCGCAGGACGGCGCCCTCCGCCGGCTCCTCCGGCCCCTGACCGGGGAACCGGTCCGGAAGGCGGCGCAGCCGGCGGTTCATGTTGCGGATCAGGAACACCGTCGCGGCGGTGAGCAGCAGGATGAGGAAGAGCCCCATCGGGCCGGCCAACCCACCCGACCGGGTGTCACCGAAGTTGTTTACCGCGAGCACCTGCGCAGCGGTCAGCATGGGAATCCTCCGATGTGGGGGCGTGGCCTCAACGGTAGCTCCCGCCGGATCAGGCGGAGCGCACGGTCTCCCGTACGCCGGCGAACAGGTCGGACTCGGGCAGCTCCGACTCGACCAGCGAGCGCGCCAGCTGGAAGTCCTCGGTCGGCCAGGCCCGCTTCTGCACCTCCATCGGCACGTGGAACCAGAAACCGTCGGGGTCGACCTGGGTGGCGTGGGCGCGCAGCGCGTCGTCGCGGACCGGGAAGTATTCGGCGCAGGGAACCCGCGTCGTGATCCGCTCGCCCTTGTCGGGTCGGTCGTCCCACCGCTTCAACCAGTCGAGGTAGGGCGATTCGAGACCCGCGGCGAGCATCTCCTCGTGCAGGGCCATGATCTTGCCCTTCGAGAAGCCCACGTCGTAGTAGAGCTTCAGCGGCTGCCACACCGCGCCCAGCTCCGGGAAGCGGGTGGGGTCGCCGGCCGCCTCGAAGGCCGCCACGGTGACGTTGTGGCACATGATGTGGTCCGGGTGCGGGTAACCGCCGTCTTCGTCGTAGGTGGTGACGACGTGCGGACGGAACTCGCGCATCAGCCGCACGAGCGGCCCGGCCGCGACCCGGGGGTCCTCCAGCCCGAAGCAGCCTTCCGGCAGCGGCGGCAGCGGATCGCCCTCGGGCAGCCCGGAGTCGACGAAGCCGAGCCAGGCCTGCTCGATGCCGAGGATGGCCCGGGCGGCGTCCATCTCCGCGCGGCGGATCTCCGCGATGTTCTCCCACACGTCGGGGCGGTCGAGCTTGGGATTGAGGACGCTGCCCCGCTCCCCGCCGGTGCACGTCACGACCAGCACCTGGACGCCCTCCGCGACGTACTTCGCGGTCGTCGCCGCGCCCTTGCTCGACTCGTCGTCGGGGTGCGCGTGGACGGCCATGAGGCGCAGTTGCTCTGCCAACGGGTTGCTCCCTCATCCGTGCCGTTGCCGGGCGATCCGCGCCCGACCGGCTGACCTGCCGGACTCGTCGCGGACACCGGCTGCGAAGATGGACTCTGCCATTCTCACCGATGGTGCCGACAAGAACCGCAGGAGCCCGGAGCCGGTGACCGAGACGCACGCCACAACCCCCACGCACCCGCCGGTGTTCCCACCCGGCCGGTACGGGCGGCGGCGCGCGCCGCAGCGGCGGCGCCCCTGGCTCGTCGCGCTGTTACTGGTTCCCGTGGTGGTGCTCGGCGCGGCGGTCATGGTCCGGCTCTACCAGCAGCACGGCGACCCGAACTACCAGGCGAAGGTGATCACCTACACGGAGATCACGGACTCGCAGATCCTGGTGACCTTCCAGGTCACGGTGCCGCCCGGCGGGTCGGCGGACTGCATGCTGCGGGCGCGCTCCCGCGACGGCGCGGAGGTCGGCCTCGAGAAGGTCCGGGTGACCGCGGCGCCCGGCGAGCGGACCCCGGTCGTCTCGCACCGGCTCGCCACCACCGCCCGTCCGCTGATCGGCGAAGTGTTGCGCTGCCGACCGATCCAGTGATCGGCCGAACGGCTACTCCGTGACCGTTCACCGCCGCTTGGTGGTGAGGGTCACTGGTACGTTGGTAATTCGCCTTTTGTTCACCGCGTAACCCGCATGAGGAGATCGTCTGTGTCCACGACTGACAAGGGTGCCCCCACCACGTGGCTGTCCCAGGACGCGTACGACCGGCTGCAGGCCGAGCTCAACGAGATGATCGCCAATCGCCCCGCGATCGCCGCGGAGATCAACGCCCGCCGCGAGGAGGGCGACCTGCGCGAGAACGGCGGCTACCACGCCGCCCGCGAAGAGCAGGGCAAGGCGGAGGGGCGCATCCGTTACCTGCAGGAGCTGCTGCGCGTCGCCCAGGTCGGCGAGGCCCCCAACGCCGATAAGGTCGCGCCCGGCACCGTCGTCACCATCCACTTCGACGACGACACGGACGACACCGAGACGTTCCTGCTCGGGTCGCGGGAAATCGCCGCCACCACCGACCTCACCGTCTACAGCCCGGAGTCGGCGCTCGGCAAGGCGATCCTCGGCGCGCGCCCCGGACAGACCGTCACCTACACGGCGCCCAGCGGCGCCGACATCAAGGTGACGGTGGTCAAGTTCGCCCCCTTCGGCAGCTGACCTCCGCAATCTCGCAGATGTGGCCCCGGAGTATGCCGCGCATACCAGGGGCCACCTCCGCATCAGCGCCCGGTCTCCGTCAGCGGGACTGGGCGGCGAAGGTGACAGCGTAACCGCTGCCCCGCAGCGCGCTGATGAGTCTGTCGGAATGCTCCGCGCCGCGCGTCTCCACCGAGAGCGCCACCTCCACCTCGCCGAGGCGCAGGTGCGGGTTCTGCCGCTGGTGCTCCACGTCGACCACGTTGGCCCGGTGCTCCGCGATCTGGCTGAGCAGCGACGCCAACTGCCCCGGCCGGTCCGCGCAGCGCACCGTGAACCGCAGGTAGCGTCCCGCCGCGGCAAGCCCGTGCTCGATGACCCGCAGCAGCAGCAGCGGGTCGATGTTGCCGCCGGAGAGCACGGCCACCACCGGCGTCTCGACGCGCACGGCACCCGCGAGCAGCGCCGCGACCCCCACCGCGCCGGCCGGCTCGACAACCTGCTTGCCCCGCTCGAGCAGCATCAGCAGCGCCCGCGAGATGTCCTCCTCGGAGACCGTCACGACCTCGTCGACGAGCTTGCTGACGTGCGCGAAGGTCAGCTCGCCGGGGCAGCCGACCGCGATCCCGTCGGCGATCGTGGCGTACGAAGGCAGCCGGACCGGCGCCCCCGCCAGCAGCGAGGGCGGGTAGGCGGCCGCGTCGGCGGCCTGCACCCCGATCACCCGGATGTCGGGGCGGAGCGCCTTCGCGGCCACGGCGATGCCGGAGATGAGCCCACCGCCGCCGACGCCGGCGACGATCGTCCGCACGTCGGGACACTGTTCGAGGATCTCCAACGCGACGGTGCCCTGCCCGGCGATCACGTCGGGATGGTCGAACGGATGGATGAAGACCGCGCCGGTGCGCTCGGCGAAATCCTGCGCCGCGACCAGCGACTCGTCGACGGTGCTCCCGACGAGTTCGATCTGCGCGCCGTACCCCTTGGTGGCCGCGACCTTCGGCAGCGGCGCGCCCACCGGCATGAAGACGGTCGACGCGGCGCCGAGCAGCCCGGCGGCGAGGGCGACGCCCTGCGCGTGATTGCCCGCGCTCGCGGCCACCACGCCGCGCGCGCGTTCCTCCGCCGACAGCCCGGCGATCCGCGTGTACGCGCCACGCACCTTGTAGGACCCGGCGCGCTGCATGTTCTCGCATTTCAGCCACGCCGGGCCGTCAAGCGCGGCGGTCAACGGCCGGGACGGCTCCAGTGGGGTGGTCCGGACCACGCCGGCGAGCAGGTCGCGCGCGGCCACGATGTCGGCGAGACCGACGAGCTCCGTCATGCCCCGATCGTCGCATCACCGCCGGTCGGCGCCCCACCCGGCACCGTTGGCGCGGGGACCGTCATGCCCGGCGGCACCGGACCGGTCGCACCACGGGCGATCCGGGCCTCCTGCGCCACGGAGATCCGCCGGATCAGGATGATCAGCGCGGCGGCGGCGACCCCGCCCGCCGGCAGAAGCATGAGCTCACTTCCGAGCGCAGCGGCGTAGTGGTCGACATACGTGCGGTAGTCGGCCGGGCTGGCCGGCTCGGCCATCAGAAGGGGGTAGTCCCGGGCATCACGACGGTCGATCCGCCCTGCCACCAGCCAGTAGACGAGCCAGCTCGGCCACCAGATTCCGACCAGCCACGGAGTACGGGAGCGCCGCACGCTGTCCCGCGCGATGCTGACCATCACCCGGCACGGGATGACGAGGTTCGCGAAGGGCACGAACCAGCCGGCGATGGCCCATCCGCCGGAGAGCGTGGGACTGGCGCCGGGAAAGGCCTCCAGGTTGGTGCGGGCGCGATACAACCAGATGATCACCAACACTCCGGCGACGATCACGGTGCCGACGTGGAGCACGGGGATGATCAGCTCGACGAGCTGCGCCAGTTCGAACAGCGCACGATGACCGGTGAGCACGGCCCGCTCGGCCATGCGCCCGCCGGCCAGTGGCCAGAGCGCACGCGCGAGGTCGGCGACGAGCACGCCGACGACCGCCACGGAGGCCGCCACCCCGACGCCCCGTACGGCGCGGGTGCGCACCCCGGCGCGCAGTGCCGGCGCGCCCACGGGGGTGTGGCAGGTGCCGCACTCACGCCGGGCCGGCGGCACCCTGCCGCCGCAGGTTTCACAGAGCATCGACACACGCTAAACGATCATGCGTCCGCGACCATCCGCTGCTCGTCCGGGCTGCGGCGCCGACCGGGTCAGCCGGCCGGCGTCGGCACCCGGGGCCAGCCGGGCGCATGGCGGACCCACGGCGCGGCCAGCTCGAACTGTCCGGCGACGGCGAGCAGCAGCAGCTCCGAGCCGGGCGGACCGATCAACTGCACGCCGAGCGGCAGCCCGTCCGGCCGGAGCCCCATCGGCACCACGATCCCCGGCAGCCCGGCGATGTTCCACGGCGCCGCATACGGCGCGTAGCGGATGTTGCTCAGCATGTTGGCCACCCACGAGCGGCGCGACCAGTGCACCGCCGGCGGCGGCGCGGCGGCGAGCGCCGGGGTGAGCAGCAGATCCACGTTCTGATCGGTGAAGAAGCCGATGGCCTGTTCCCGCCAGGCCGTCCGGTCGGCCTCACGGACGTACCCGCGACGCTCCGCCCACTCCCCCAGCGCGATGTGCCGGCGGGTCCGCCGCTGCAGCGTCCGGCGGTCGAGCTGCGCGTGCTGGGCGTCGTGGGCCACGCCCGCGAACCAGGTGAAGAGGCCACGCGGGCCGAGCGACGGCGGGTAGGCCGGGTCGACGGCGACCGCGCCGTGCCCGGCGCCGACGAGCAGTCGCGCCGCGGCGGCGACCGCGTCGCGGTTGGGACGGTCGGCGCGGACGCCCAGCACCGGCGAGCGCAGCGAGACGGCGACCCGCAGCCGCTGCGGCTCGACCAGCTTGTCCGGGCGCCGCCCGGCGAGCACGGAGAAACCGAGCGTCGCGTCGGCCACGGTCGTGGCGAGGACGCCGTTTTCGAACATGCCGAGCCAACTGTCCGCGCCGAGCCGGGCCGGCACCACCCCGCTGCCCGGCTTGAGTCCGACCAGGCCGCAACAGGCGGCCGGGATCCGGACCGAACCGAAGCCGTCGTTGCCGTGCGCGAACGGCACCATGCCCGAGGCGACGGCGGCGGCCGCCCCGCCGGAGGAACCCCCCGGCGTACGGTCGGTGCGCCACGGGTTGCGCGTCACGGCCGTCTCGTCGTCGGTCAGCGCCCAGGCTCCCAGCTCCGGCATCCGGGTCACGCCGACGACGACCGCGCCGGCGCCACGGAGCCGGCGGACGATCTCGTGATCCTCCTCGGCAACGGGGCTGCGTGCGGCCGCCGAGCCGTTCCAGGTCGGCAGCCCGGCGACGGGCGCGTTCTCCTTGACCGCCACGGGCACCCCGGCCAGCGGCAGGTTGGCCAGGTCGTCCTGCTCGTCGACCTTCTCGGCCTCGACGATCGCCTCGCCGCCGCGGACCGCGCGGAACGCCGACAGCGCCGGATCGGCCACCGCGATGTGGTCGAGGTGATCGGCGACCACGCGGGTGGCCGACGTGTCACCGCGGCGAACCGCTCGGGCGATCTGCCTGGCGGTCGCACCCACCCAGGTCGGCACGATGTCCTGCACGGCCACCTCCCCATTGGGCCTATGCGTATGTAGCTGTGCGAGGGCGGAGCTCGCGCCCCGCCCGGAATAATGATCCACGAGCTCAGCCGACCGCCTGCTCCAGGTCGGCGAGGAGGTCATCGGCGGTCTCGATGCCGACCGACAATCGCACGAGATCCGCCGGCACTTCAAGAGGCGACCCGGCGGCGCTGGCGTGCGTCATCCGGCCCGGATGTTCGATCAGCGACTCCACCCCGCCGAGCGACTCGGCGAGCACGAACACGCGGGTCCGGTTGCAGATCTCGACCGCGTGCGCCTCGCCACCGGCCGCGCGGAACGAGATCATGCCGCCGAAGCGCCGCATCTGCTTCGCGGCGGTCTCGTGGCCGGGGTGGTCGGGCAGCCCCGGATAGATCACCTGCGCCACCGAGCCGTGCCGGCTGAGGTAGTCGGCGATCCGCTCGGCGTTGTCGCAGTGCCGGTCCATCCGTACCCCGAGGGTCTTCACACCCCGCAGCGTCAGCCACGCGTCGAACGGCCCGTTGATCGCGCCCATCGCGTTCTGGTGGTAGGCGAGTTCGTCGCCGAGGGCGGCGTCCGCCGCGATCAGCGCGCCACCGACCACGTCGGAGTGCCCGCCGACGTATTTGGTGGTGGAGTGGACCACGACGTCGGCGCCGTGCGCGATGGGCTGCTGCAGGTAGGGCGAGGCGAACGTGTTGTCGACGACCAGCAGGGCGCCGGCGTCGTGCGCCACCGACGACAGGGCGGCGATGTCGGCGATGCCGAGAAGGGGGTTGGTCGGCGTCTCGGTCCAGATGATCTTCGTCCGTCCCGGCTCCACGGCGGCCCGCACCGCGTCGACGTCGGAGACCTTCGCCGCGGTCCAGGTCACCCCCCACCGCTCGGCGACGCGGGCGAAGAGGCGGTAGGTGCCGCCGTACGCGTCATCGGGGATCACCACGTGGTCACCGGGGCGGCAGACCGCGCGCAGCAGCGTGTCCTCCGCGGCGAGGCCACTGGCGAAGGTGAGCGCGCGCCGTCCCCCTTCGAGTGCCGCCAGGCACTCCTGGAGCGCATCCCGCGTCGGGTTCCCCGAGCGGCTGTACTCGTAGCCCTCCCGCGGCGACCCCACCGCGTCCTGCGCGTAGGTGCTCGTCTGGTAGATCGGCGGCACCACCGCCCCGGTCCGGGCCTCCGGCTTCTGGCCGGCGTGGATGGCGAGAGTCTCGAAGCCGTATTTCATGGAACCGAGGCTAGGGCATGGCTCGCGGATCTCGCCGGGGGCGAGCCCAAGTCGGGCGGCATAGTCTGCCGGGGTGACGGCGTGCGTGTTCTGCGACATCGTGTCCGGCCAGCTCCCGGCGTTTCTGGTCGCCGACGAGCCGGCCGGGATGGCGTTCCTCGACACCCGGCCGGTGTTCCGGGGACACGTGCTGGTCGTGCCCCGCCCCCACGTGCCGACCCTGACCGATCTGCCGGCCGGGTCGATCGGGACCTACTTCGGCCTCGTGCAGCGGCTCGCGGTCGCGGTCGAGACCGGGCTGGCGGCGGGCGGCACGTTCGTGGCGATGAACAACAACGTGTCCCAGTCGGTGCCGCACCTGCACACCCACGTCGTACCCCGCACCAAGGGCGACGGCCTGCGCGGGTTCTTCTGGCCGCGCAGGAAGTACGACTCCGACGACGAGGCCCGCACCTACGCCGCACAGATCGCCGCCGCCGTCCCCGATCGGTAGCACCCGTCGTCCGCCCCGTCGATCAAGGACAAATTCACGCTAGCTGATCACCAATCGTGTGAATACGCCCTTGATCGGCGCGAAAGTCCTTGATCCACACGGCGCCGGAGTGGCCGACCGCCGCGCTGCCGGTAAGGATGGCGGCCGCCGCGGCGTTGTACGCCGCGAGAGGTGCATCCTGGAGATGTACGAGAGGAGACACCGTGTTCTTGCGGCACATCACGCCAACCATGCCGTCCCCGGACCAGGTCCTGCCGGGCCGGTCCACCCCGATTCCCGTCACCGACCGGCACGCCGTCCTGGGCACCCCGCTGAAGGGACCGTGGCCCGAAGGCGCCCAGGTCGCCGTCTTCGGCATGGGCTGCTTCTGGGGCGCCGAGCGACTGTTCTGGACGCTGCCGGGGGTGCTCTCCACCTCGGCCGGCTACGCCGGCGGACAGACCCCCAACCCGACGTACGAGGAGACCTGCTCGGGCCTCACCGGTCACGCCGAGGTGGTCCAGGTCGTCTACGACCCGGCGCGGATCAGCTACGAGGACCTGCTCAAGGTGTTCTGGGAGAACCACGACCCGACGCAGGGCATGCGTCAGGGCAACGACGTCGGCACGCAGTACCGCTCCACGATCTACACGACCGGTGATGAGCAGCTCGCGACCGCGCAGGCGTCACGGGAGGCGTTCGCGCCGGTCGTGGCGGCCGCCGGGCATGGCGAGATCACCACGGAGATCGCCCCGCTGCGCGACTACTTCTACGCCGAGGACTCCCACCAGCAGTACCTGGACAAGAACCCCGGCGGTTACTGCAACCACGGCCCGAACGGCATGAGCTGCCCCATCGGGGTGGCCAGGGTGCGCGACTAGCTCGCGATCTTGTTCCCCTGAGCGTGAGGGAAAATGTCACATAGATCCTGGAAAAATCCGTTGCCGCCGCCCGTCGACCGTAGATAGTTTGGCCGTACACGGGAAGGGAGGTGGTCCAGGCTTTGTATAGCAATCGGACTCGTGAGGTGGCTGTCCGCTAGCCGCTGTCCTTGACAGTTCCATTCGTCGAGACCGTGTGGCAGCGGTGCGGCGAAACCACGACAGCCACCCGACCCCCGGGGTGCCGACCCAGTCCAGTCGGCCCGCGCGACAGCGCGGAAGCCCCGGGGGTCGCTTTTTGTCTCCGTAGGTGAAGATCTACCGTGTCTCTCCGCGAACTCGTCGTGCTCGGCACGGCCAGCCAGGTGCCGACCCGCCACCGCAACCACAACGGCTACTTCCTGCACTGGGACGCCCAGAGTTCCGGCGCGACCGCCGCCGAGGGGATCCTCTTCGACCCGGGCGAGGGCACCCAGCGGCAGATGCTGCGCGCCGGAGTGGCAGCCAGCGACGTGACCCGGATCTGCGTCACCCACTTCCACGGCGATCACAGCCTCGGCCTGCCCGGCGTGATCCAGCGCCTCTCGCTCGACCGGGTCGCGCACCCGGTGACGGCCCACTATCCCGCCGGCGACGCCCGGTTCTTCGACCGGCTGCGGCACGCCACGCTCTTCCACGAGACCGCCGAACTGCGGGAGGAGCCGGTCGAGCGGGACGGGCACCGCTTCGACCTGGGCATCGGCACGCTGGAGGCGCGCAGCCTGCGCCATCCCGTCGAAACGTACGGCTACCGGCTGGTGGAACCCGACACGCGCCGCATGCTGCCCGACGCGCTCGCCCGGCACGGCATCCGGGGCCCCGCCGTCGGGCAACTGCTCCGCGCCGGCGAGCTCGAGGTCGACGGCCGACGGGTGTCCCTCGACGCGGTGAGCGCGCCGCGCCCCGGGCAGCGGCTCGCGTTCGTCATGGACACCGGGCTGTGCGACAACGTGTTCGCGCTGGCGGAGGGGGTCGACCTGCTGGTGATCGAGGCGACGTTCCTGAGCGCCGACGTCGCGCTCGCCGCCGAGGTCGGGCATCTGACCGCGGCGCAGGCCGCGCACGTCGCGACCGAATGCGGCGTACGCCGTCTCGTGCTGACCCACTTCTCGCAGCGGTACGACGACCCGGCGCGCTTCGTCGACGAGGCGCGGGAGCATTTCGACGGTGATCTCGTGGTGGCGGAGGACCTGATGCGGGTACCGGTGCCGGCCCGTCGCTGACCGACCCACACCCGCCGGCCGTGCGACCGCCGGGCATTAGGCTCGTCCGGTGAGCGTCTCCCTGCGCCCCGCCACCGCCGACGATCTCGCCGCGGTCGGCGCGCTCCATTACCGCTCCCGGCTCGACGCCTACCGCGACATCATTCCGGAAACGGCGTTGGCCGCCATCTCACCGGAGATGATGGGCGCCTGGTGGACGGAGCGGTGGGGGTGGGAGCGGGAGACGCACCTGCTGACGGTCGCCGAGCGCGACGGCGACCTGGCGGGCTTCAGCTACGTCGGGCCGTACGAGCAGGACGAGGACGAGCCCGGGCTGGGTGAGCTCTACGCGATCCACCTCGATCCGGCCGAGGTGGGGCGCGGCGTGGGGCGGCTGCTGATGGTCGACGCGCTGGCGACACTGCGCCGGGCCGGTTGGGCACGGGCGGCGCTCTGGGTGCTGGCGGGAAATGCCCGCGCCCGCCGCTTCTACGAGCGGGGCGGCTGGGCCACCGACGGCGTGGAACGGGACGACACGGTCGGCACGGCCGTGACCCGGATGGTGCGCTACACCCGTTCCCTGTAGAGCCTGTCCGGGCGAGGGCGCGTGACCCATGTATGCGGGGGAAACCGACTGGTCACGCGCCCTCGCCCGGCTACCCACCCAAACCGCGGGAACGCCTGGCCGGAGGCGTCGGACCGGCGGAGGCTGGCCGGTCCCTGACTTGGGTGGGTGCGGTGCGGGATGCCGCGGTGCTGGCGGAGCACCGGAGCGGCTCACCGCTGCGCGAAGTCTGTAGTTGTCAGCGGGGGCCCACACGCCAAGGGGCAACGTGCCGGCCCTGGTCCATTGAGGTCTTGCTCGCCTTGTGCCCGACCGCGTGGACCCTCCGTACACAGAGTCAAACGCCACGTGGCGGCCGGCGGTCGGACAGGATGTGCGACCACGGCGAATGATGCGCGCCCCGCCGATCAGGAAATCCATGGCCGATCACGGGGATGTTCACAGCATCGGAGATCGAACCGTGTGAACAAGCCCTTGATCGACGGGGAAGTCCCTCGTCGACGGGGCGCGCGGGAAATGCGGTCGGGTCAGCGGGCGCCGAGATGGGCGAGCAGGTCCTGACGGGTGAGCACGCCCTTCGGCTTACCGTCCACCAGCACCAACGCCGCGTCCGAGCTCTCCAGCAGGGCGACAGCCTCACTCACCGGCTGACCGCCACCGATCATCGGCAGCGGCTCGGCCATGTGCCGCTCGATCGTGTCGTGCAGGTGGGCCTGTCCGGTGAAGAGCGCGTCGAGCAGATCCTTCTCCGCGATCGAGCCGGCCACCTCGCCGGTCACCACCGGCGGCTCGGCCTTGAGCACCGGCAACTGCGAGACGCCGTACTCGCGCATGTAGTCGACCGCGTCGCGCACGGTCTCGGTCGGGTGCACGTGCACCAGCTCGGGCATCCCGCCCGGCTTGCCGGCGAGCGCGTCGGCCACGGTCGCCTCCGTGCCACCGGTCGCCATGAAGCCGTAGCGGGCCATCCAGTTGTCGTTGAAGATCTTCGACAGGTAGCCCCGGCCGCCGTCCGGAAGCAGCACGACGATCACGTCGTCGGGCCCGGCCCGGCGGGCGACCTCGAGCGCCGCGGCGACCGCCATGCCGCAGGAGCCGCCGACCAGCAGCCCCTCTTCGCGGGCCAGCCGTCGGGTCAACTCGAAGGACATCTTGTCCGAGACCTCGACGATCTCGTCGCAGATGTCCCGGTCGTAGTTTTCCGGCCAGAAGTCCTCGCCCACGCCCTCGACGAGGTAGGGACGACCGGTGCCGCCGGAGTAGACGGAGCCCTCGGGGTCGGCCCCGATGACCCGCACCGCTCCGTCCGACGCCTCCTTCAGGTAGCGGCCGGTGCCGGAGATGGTGCCGCCGGTCCCGACGCCGGCGACGAAGTGGGTGATCCGCCCGCCGGTCTGCTCCCACAGCTCGGGGCCGGTCGACTCGTAGTGCGACCGGGTGTTGGCAGGGTTCGAGTACTGGTCGGGCTTCCACGCGCCGGGGATCTCGCGGGCCAGCCGGTCGGAGACGTTGTAGTAGGAGCGGGGGTCCTCCGGCGCCACGGCGGTCGGACAGACCACCACCTCGGCGCCGTACGCCCGCAGCACGTTCTGCTTGTCCTCACTGACCTTGTCGGGGCAGACGAAGACGCAGCGGTAGCCCTTGAGCTGGGCGACCAGCGCCAGCCCGACTCCGGTGTTGCCGCTGGTGGGTTCGACGATCGTGCCGCCGGGCTGGAGCAGGCCGCTCTTCTCGGCCTCTTCCACCATCCGCAGCGCGATCCGGTCCTTGACCGATCCGCCGGGGTTGAAGTATTCGACCTTGGCCAGCACCGTGGCGGAGATGCCCTCGGTGATGTTGCGCAGCCGCACCAGCGGGGTGTTGCCGATCAGCTCGACGACGTTGTCGTAGTAGCGCACCTCGTTGTGCCCTTCTCAAGGCGCCGGCTCCTGCGGCCAGGTCGACCGCGACACGGCGGCCGACACAGGGGCGGACCGGCGGTTTTGTCCCGTGCTCCGGGGCAAGCCTACGTGTCGTCAGCGCACGACGCGGCCGGGGACCACCGTCGGCCGGGCGGCCTCCCACGCCAGGAAGCGCTCGGTTTCGGCGAGCACGCTGCCGGCGAGCCAGGTGATCATGACGGCGTCGTCGGCGAGCCCGAGGATCAGGAGGAACGCCTCCGGCACGACGTCGATCGGTGAGACGACGTAGACCGTCGCCGCGGCCATCATCGCGAGCCGCAGTCCGCCGTCGTACTCGCCACGCCTCGTCGCCCCGATCATGCGCGGAAGCGCCGCGAGCCGCTTGCCCAGCGACGGACCGCCGCGCGCCCCGGCGGTCAACGCCCGTCCGAGCGCCGCGAACGCGGCCGTACGTTTCAGTGTCTTACCCATCTCCGGCCCCCTCTTCCTCAGTCCATGAGGCATATCCGCCCATGATGCAGATGGCCGCCAACGGCGCCGCGATATTCACCATCTCCAACCTACCCAGCGGGGTCACATCCCAGACCTGACCGCGGCGGCCCCGTGCGGCGCACCGCTCGCTTGTCACCTGGCCGCGATAATCTCGCGGCAGGTGCGTGTGGCAGGCGGGGGGGCGCTCGATGGGTGAGGCCGTTTCGGCGGTACGGCGGCGGACGCGGTGGGACGTGGCGCTCGGCGTCGCCAAGGTGGCCGCTGTCGGTGGCGGTGTCGTCGCGGGGGCGGCGGTGACCGCCTCGGCCGTCCTGTTCGGGCAGGCGCAGCGGGCCCGACGCATCATTCCGATGGCCGAGGCGCCACCCCCGCGCGGCGACGGCGTCTACGGCGCGAGGTTCCCCGGGCCACCGATCACGATGGTGGTCCTCGGCGACTCGTCGGCCGCGGGCTACGGGGTGCACCGGCCGCGGGAGACCCCCGGCGCGCTGCTCGCCACCGGCATCTCCCGCCGGCTGCACCGTCCGGTGCGGCTGCACCGGCTCGCCGTGGTCGGTTCACTCTCCGCGGGTCTGCCGTTCCAGGTGGAGGCGGCGCTCGAGCGTGAGCCGGATCTTGCGGTGATCCTGATCGGCGGTAACGACGTCACGCACCGCACGCCGGTGAGCACGGCCGTGCGCTATCTGGTCGACGCGGTCCGCGAGTTGCGGGCCGCCGGCGCCCAGGTGGTGGTCGGCACGTGCCCCGATCTGGGCGCGATCCAGCCGATCAAGCCGCCGCTGCGGTGGGTCGCCCGGCGGTGGAGTCGGCAACTCGCGGCGGCACAGACCGTCGCGGTCGTGGAAGCGGGCGGCCGGACCGTGTCGCTCGGCAACATCCTCGGTCCGCGATTCGCCGCCGAGCCGGCGAGGATGTTCGCCTGGGACCGGTTCCACCCCTCCGCGGAGGGGTACGCCGTGGCCGCCGCCGCGCTGCTGCCGGCCGCCCTCTCCGCGCTGGCGACGGCCGGGCAACCACCCGCGGCGCCGGCACGCGCGGGCGAGCTGCGGTCGCTGCCGCAGGCGGCCCACGAGGCGGCCCGCAACGCCGGGACCGAGGTCAGTCGCGCGCAGGTGGGCGGTCGCGACCGTGGCCCCGCCGGCCGGTGGGCGCAGCTGCGCCGGCACCGTTTCGCTCTGCATTCCGGGGCGATCAGCTGGCTGTTCGGCACGTCCCGCGGCGAGCAGCCGCAGGCCGACACCGCCCCCTCGGTGGAGGACGGCGGAAAATCATCCACAGTGGAGGAGAACGCATGAGCAGCCTCGCCGGGCGGATCGGGCGCGCCGCCACGATAACGCTCATCGCCGGCACGGTCGGTGGAGCCGCACTCCTCGCCGGCGAGGCCATCGTGGCCCGCAACCGCCGGTACGCGCAGCCGGAGCTCGGCCTCGGGCTGCGTGCCACGGTGGGGCGCACGGGCGGCCCGCCGCTGCGCCTGGTGCTGCTCGGCGACTCGTCCGCGCTCGGCGTCGGCGTGGACCGGGCGATGGACACGGTCGGCGGACAGCTCGCCGAGTTGCTGGCCGAGGAAGGCTCCGGCGATCGGCAGGTGCAGCTCTCCAGCGTCGGCGTCGCCGGCTCCTGCTCGACCGACCTCGCCACCCAGGTCGCGCGGGCGCTGCTCGGCGAGCGTCCCGACGTGGCCGTGATCCTGATCGGCGCCAACGACGCGACCGGGTTGCGTCGGCCGGGCGAGGCCGCCGCGTACCTCGGGGCGGCGGTGCGCCGGCTCCGCGACGCGCAGGTGCAGGTGGTCGTCGGGACCTGCCCCGACCTGGGCGCGGTCCGGGCGATCGCCCAGCCGCTGCGCCAGGTGGCCGGGTGGCTGGGGCGACGGACCGCGCGGGCGCAGGCACGGGCGGTGGTCGCGGGGGGCGGCACCGTGGTGGATCTCGCGGCCAAGACGGGCGCGGTCTTCCGGGCCGACGCCGGCACGCTCTGCTACGACGGCTACCACCCCTCGGCGGACGGCTACCGGGTCTGGGCGCACGCGCTGCTGCCCGCCGTGGCCAACGCCGCGGCGGTCGCCACCCGCCGGTAATCGCGGTGGTGCGACCGGCTTCCGCCACAAGTTACTGACGGGTTAACGTTGGTTCATGCCGACTGACTCGTCCCGTAACGCCGTCATCGTCGCCACCGCCCGCTCCCCCATCGGCCGCGCCGGCAAGGGATCGCTGCGGGACGTCCGCCCGGACGATCTGGCGGCCACCATCGTCCAGGCCGCCCTGGACAAGATCCCGCAGCTCGACCCGACCGAGATCGAAGACCTCTACCTCGGCTGCGGCCTTCCCGGCGGTGAGCAGGGCTTCAACATGGCCCGCGTGGTCTCCACCCTGCTCGGCCTCGACGGCCTGCCCGGCGCGACGCTGACCCGCTACTGCGCGTCGTCGCTACAGACCACCCGGATGGCCTTCCACGCGATCAAGGCCGGCGAGGGGGATGTCTTCATCTCCGCCGGCGTGGAGGCCGTCTCGCGTTACGCGCGCGGCAACTCCGACGCCCTGCCCCCGCAGGCCCAGGAGCTGGTGGGCGGTCCCTGGACCAACCCGCGCTTCGACGCCGCCCAGGCCCGCTCCGCGGCGCGTACGCAGGCCGGCGCGGAGGTGTGGCGCGACCCGCGGCTCGACGGCGAACTGCCCGACATCTACCTGACGATGGGGCAGACCGCGGAGAACCTGGCCCAGGCGTACGACGTCAGCCGCGCCGACATGGACGAGTTCGGCGTACGCAGCCAGAACCTGGCCGAGAAGGCGATCGCCGACGGCTTCTGGGCCCGCGAGATCACCCCGGTGACCCTGCCCTCGGGTGAGGTGGTCAGCACCGACGATGGTCCTCGCGCCGGCGTGACCCTGGAGGGCGTGGCCGGGCTCAAGCCGGTGTTCCGTCCGGACGGTCGGATCACCGCCGCCAACTGCTGCCCGCTGAACGACGGCGCCGCCGCCGTGGTGATCATGAGCGAGAGCCGCGCGCACGAACTCGGCCTCACGCCGCTCGCCCGGATCATCTCGACCGGCGTGAGCGCGCTCTCCCCGGAGATCATGGGGCTCGGCCCGGTCGAGGCGTCCCGGCAGGCGCTCAAGCGCGCCGGCATGACCATCGACGACGTCGATCTGGTCGAGATCAACGAGGCGTTCGCCGCGCAGGTGATTCCCTCCTACCGCGAGCTCGACATCCCGCTGGAGAAGCTCAACGTGATGGGCGGCGCGATCGCGGTCGGACACCCGTTCGGCATGACCGGCGCGCGGATCACCGGCACACTGATCAACTCACTGCAGTGGCACGACAAGAGCATCGGTCTGGAGACCATGTGCGTCGGCGGCGGGCAGGGCATGGCGATGGTGCTGGAGCGCCTGAGCTGACGAACCGCTGATCCACGATCCGCGTGATCAGGGAGCTGAACCGCGACGCGCCGCAGAACGGCGCGAGGGGTTCCCTGATCACGCGGATCCCGCGTTAGAGGACGCGGCGGGTTTCGACGACGTCGGCCGCGACCGCGGCGAGCACCTGCGGCGGAGGATCGGCGGCGATCAGATCCGCGGCGAGCACCCGCAACTGGTCGGGCAGAACGAGATCGTTCTGCAACCGCGGCACCCGCCGGTGCGGCTCCCCCTCGGCGCCGGCGGCCCGGTCGGCGACCCGCTGCACGAGCGCGTGCATCACCTCGGCACGGGACACGTCCCCGGTCCCCGCCCCGGCCGCCCAGCGCGGCGCTTCCCAGTGCGCCACCCGGCGGATCAGCAGGTCGACCTCCCGCTCCAGCTCCTCTGCGCTCATGGCGAGCCAGTGTAGGGGCCGCTGCGGACGCCGAAACGGCGGACGCCCGCCCCCGGAACGGGGACGGGCGTCGACGTAACGCGTCGGGCGACCGTCAGTCGTCGCCCTGGAAGAAGCTCAGCAGGCGCAGGATCTCCAGGTAGAGCCAGATCAGGCTGACCAGGATGCCGAACGCCGCAGTCCACGCGTAGCGCTGCGGCAGCCCCATCCGCACGCCCTCTTCGACCTCGTGGAAGCTCAGCACGAAGCTGAGCGAGGCGATCACGATGCAGACCAGGCTGAAAATGATGCCGAGCCCGCCGTTGCTGCGCAGCCCGGTCTCCACGCCGAAGAGCGAGAGCACCAGGTTGATCATCATGACGGCGAAGACGCCGACCATCGCCGCGACCATGCCGCGGACGAACTTCGGCGTCGCCCGGATGACCTTGGCCTTGTAGAGCATCGCCATCAGGAAGAACACCCCGAAGGTCGCCACCACGGCCTGCAGGACGATGCCCTGGAAGCCGGCGATCACCTCGAAGTACTTGCTCACCAGGCCGACGAAGGCGCCCTCGACGACCGCGTAGGCGATGACGAGCGCCGGGTTGGCCATCCGGGAGAACGAGATCACCAGGCCGAGCACGAGCCCGACGATGGCCGCCCCGATCCAGGCCGCCCCGATCAGGGCGTCCGGGATCAGGGTCCAGGCCGCCACCGCCGACAGGCCGGTGATGCCGAGCAGGGTGACGGTCTTGACGACGACGTCGTCGATGGTCATCGGCTGGACGGCGGGCGGAGCCGCCGCGTAGGGGTCCGCCGACGGGTATGGCTGCGCGTAGCCGGGCTGGCCGTACGGGCCGGCCGGCGCATACCCGGCGGCCCGCTCCCGCTCGGCCGCCTGGCCGAGCCGGGCCAGCACCGGGTTGGAAGTCTTCACTGTCTCTAGCCTCCCTCAGGGGGTTAGTGCACGATGGGCGTGCGAGTCAAGAGTAAACCGCCGCATCGACATTATGGAGATCGCTGGCAACCCGGCAGCTGAGAATTACCTGTGCCCGGGGCGGGGCTCGAACCCGCACGCCTTGCGGCAGCCGCTTTTAAGGCGGCCGTGTCTGCCGTTCCACCACCCGGGCCCGCGGTCGGCACGGGCCCGGGTGAGCCGTCGCCGACACCCCGAGCGCGCGCACGCGCCCGCAGAATGCCACCGTAGCGGGTGCACGCCCACCGGGGCGCACCCCGGCAACCCTTCGGCACTAGGGTCGGATCCGTGACCAGCACAGCCCCCGCAGCGCAGGACGCCGAGCCCGCCATGGCGACCACGACCAGCGACCCGGACGCCGTGCCGTCCCGACGGAGCCGCGTCCTGGCGGCACTGCGCCCCTTCGCCCCCGACCTCGCGATTTCCCTGCTCTTCCTGGTGATGGCCGGTTGGGTCACCCACGGACTCTGGCCGGACCCGGCGACCCGGGTGCTCGCGCTCAACCCCGAGGACCAGACGCTCTACGAGTGGTTCCTGGCAGCCGACAGCCGCGCCCTCTTCGGCGACTTCGCGCTGCTCAGCGACCGGCTCAACGCCCCCGACGGGGTCAACATGATGGCCAACACGACGGTCATCGCGCTCGGCACGCTGCTCTCGCCGGTGACCGTCCTGTTCGGGGTGCCGGTGACCTTCGCGCTGATCGCCGCCGGCAACCTCGGGCTCACCGCGATCGCCTGGTACCTGCTCTTCAGCCGCACCCTGGGCGCGCACCGCCTCGCGGCCGCCCTCGGCGGCGGATTCTGCGGCTTCGCCCCGGGCATCGTCTCCCAGTCCAACAGTCATCTGCACATGACCGCGCTCTGGCTGGTGCCGATCATGGTGTGGTTGGTGGTCCGGATGCTGCGCGCGGCCGATCCGCTCGCCCGTCCCGACGCGCCCGGCCGGGACCGGCGCCGCCTCGTCACCTCGGCCCTCGCCCTGGCCCTGACCGTCACCGCCCAGGTCTTCATCGGCGAGGAGGTCCTCTTCCTCACCGCGATCACCCTGGTCGTGATGACGATCGGGTACGCGGCCACCCGACCGTCGTACGCGCGGCGCGTCCTGCCGGGCTTCGTCGCCGGCATGCTGATCGCCGTGGCGGTGGCGATCATGCTGCTCGCCTATCCGCTGTGGTTCCAGTTCTCCGGCCCGCAGAGCGTCCCGAACGGGGTTTTCAGCCCGCACTACTTCTCCGCCGACCTCGCGAGCTGGAGCGCGATCTCGCCCCTGTCGGTGGCCGGCACGCCGGAGGCGGCCCGGCTCAGCACGGGACCGGCGGAATACAACACCTTCCTCGGTTGGCCGTTGCTCCTCGTCGCGATCGCCGCGGCCTTGTGGCTCGGCCGGCGCCCGCTGGCCGTCGCGTGCACCGCCGGCGCCCTGATGATGGCGGCCCTGTCGATGGGGCCGCGGGTCGTCATCGACGGGGACCGCACCGCCATCCCCGGCCCGTACGCGCTGCTCGTCGGGCTGCCCGTGGTGGACGGCGCCCTGCCGATGCGGTTCGCGCTCGCGCTGATCCCCCTCATCGCGACCCTGCTGGTGCTCGCCGTCGACCGGGCGCTGCGCGCGAGTTCGCAGTCGACCCGGCTGCTCGCGCCGACCGTGGTGGCGGTCGCGCTGCTGCCGATCCTCCCGGCTCCCCTGCCGACCACCGACCGTCCGCCGGTGCCCGAGTTCATCACCGCGGGACACTGGCGCAGCTGCGTCCGGCCCGACGGCGTGCTGGTTCCGGTGCCGCTGCCCACCCCGAAGCAGCCGTGGGCGATGCGCTGGGGAGCGGCCGCCAACGCGGAGTTCGGCCTACCCGAGGGCTTCTTCATCGGCCCGTACGCGCCGAAGGGCAAGGCGTCGATGGGGACCTACAAGCAGCCGACGTCACTGCTGCTCAACGACATCGCCACCGGCGGCACCCGCACGGTCGGCGACTTCGAGCGGCAGCAGGCGCAGCTGGACATCGACTTCTGGGGCGCGTCCTGTTTCGCGCTCGCCGACGGCACCCCGTACGGCGAGAACCTGCGCGCCGCGCTGGAGGCGCTGTTCGGCCCGGGCACCCACGTGGCGGACGCCTGGATCTGGAAGGTCCGCTGAGGCAGGCGCCGGGCCGGCGGCCCCGGAGCTAGACGCGCGTCGTCGCGTCCAGCTTCGGGGCCGTCTCCAGCTTCGGGGTCGCCTCCAGGAACTCCTCGCGCGGATCGTGCAGTTGGCCGAGCGCGACCACTTCCCGCCGCAGCAGGAAGGCGAGCGACCAGTCGACGACCACCCGGATCTTGCGGTTGAACGAGGGGATCCGGCTCATGTGGTAGGTCCGGTGCATCAGCCAGGCCGGCAGCCCGGTCATCTTGATCCCGTACACCTGGGCCACCCCCTTGTGCAGGCCGAGGCTGGCGACGCTTCCCGCGTGCTTGTGCTTGTAGGGCACCGGCGCCTTGCCGCGGATCACCGCGCGGATGTTGTCGGCCAGCTGTGATGCCTGGCGCACGGCGTGCTGCGCGCTCGGCGAGCAGAACGCCCCGGGCGGACCGGTCAGATCGGGGACCGCCGAGCAGTCGCCCGCGCTCCACGCCCCCTCGACCACCCGGTCACCGTCGACCACCTGCAACGTGGGCAGGCAGGTCACCCGACGGCGCTCGTCCCGGGGCAGGTCGGTCTGGTCCAGCATCGGCGAGGGCTTGACGCCGGCGGTCCAGACGATGGTGTCGGCCGGGAAGGAGTCGCCGTCGGAAAGCTTGACGACCCCGTCGACGCAGGACTCCAACCGCGTGTCCAGCCGGATGTCCATCTTGCGCTTGAGCAGTTGCTGCACCGTGTAGGCGCCCATGTCCCGGTCGACCTCGGGCAGCACCCGCTGGGTCGCCTCGACCAGCACCCAGCGCATGTCCTCCGGGGTCAGCTCCGGGTAGTAGCGCAGCGCGTCCCGCGCCATGTCCTCCATCTCGGCCAGCGCCTCGATGCCGGCGTAGCCGCCACCGACGAAGACGAAGGTCAGCGCCCGCCGCCGGACGGCCGGGTCGGGCGTCGCCGCCGCGACGTCGAGCCGGTCCAGGACGTGGTTACGCAGGTAGATGGCCTCACCGATGGTCTTGAAGCCGATGCCGTGCTCGCGCAGGCCGGGGATCGGCAGGGTCCGCGACACGGAGCCGGGCGCGACGATCACGTGGTCGTACGCGATCTCGCGGGGCGGACCGATGATCGGCTGCACGATCGCCGTCTTGCGCGCGTGCTCGATCCGGGTCACCGCGCCCGCCACGATCTGGCACTTGCGCAGCTCGCGGCGGAGCGGCACGACCGAGTGCCGGGGAGAGATGTTGCCGGCCGCGGCTTCGGGCAGGAACGGTTGGTAGGTCATGTGCGGCTGCGGGTCGACGACGATTACCTGCGCCTCCCGCGACCGAAGCTTCTGAGACAGGCGCAGGGCCGCATAGAGCCCGACATGCCCGGCACCGACGACAAGGATCCGCTGCGGATTCACGAGACCCATCTTTCCCCGGCCATGGGTCCGTTACGCCGTCCGTACCGCCTTCTGTGACCGAGGACGCCGGTGTGAGCTGCGCTACGGGGCGATCACACCCTGCTCTAGCTGCGGCGCAGCAACCATGCCAGGAGGGCGGCGACGGCGACCGCAACGGCGAGGCCGGCCAGCGCGGCGCCGACGAAGAGGCGGTCGCCGCCCCGCCCCGCCGCGAAGAGCAGCAGCACGGAGAGGACCGCCGACCCGAGCACCACGGCGAGGGCACGGGACACCCAGCGGGCCACCATCTCGGGCGCCACGACGGCGTCGTAGGGCAGCGCCGCGGCGAGCGCCGCGAGGGTGTGCGTGACGTAGAGCAACGCCGCGAGGCCGAGCAGCCGCCACAACACGATCCGCTCGCCGTACCCGGTGGTGGAGAGCAACCAGCCACCGACCGCGACCAGCGCGACGAACGTCGGCGCGGCGCTGCGCGGCGCGAGGGCCGGCAGCGCGGCCGCGACCAGCAGGAGCAGCAGGGGCCGACCGGTCAGGATCTCCACCGGGTACGCGAACACGAAGGCGAGCAGCGTGCTGAGCAGGACGCCGACCCGCACCAGCAGCGGCGCGACGGTGGCCCGGGCCGCCATGGTACGGACGGCGAGCACCCGATCGATCATCGGCCGATCGCCTTCGGCGCGGACGCGAGCCGGGCGACGTCGCGGAGCACCAGGTCGAGACTTCCCGCTCCGGCCCAGGCGACCACCGGCACCCCATGCTCGCGGAGCTGACCGATGGTGTTCTCGCGATCGAGCCGCCAGAGCCGGTGGGCGACCTCGGTCCACGGCCCGCGCCGCGGCGGCGCACTCCCCTCCGGCAGGGTGTCGACGGCCACCACGACGCGGCCGGAGCGGGCCAGCCGGGCCAGCATCTCCGCCGAACGCGGGTCGACGAGCGGGGTGAGGACCACGACGAGCGCGTTGGAGGAGAGCAGGTGCGGACCGAAGACGTGGTCGTAGGGCTCGTACGGCGAGGGCTCGACCCGCACGTCGAGCAGCCACTCCAGCAGGGTCAGGTATTGGCGACGGCCGCTGGCGGGACGGAGCCGGCGGGCGGCCGGACCGTATTCGAGCATCGAGACGCGGTCGCCCCGGTGCAGGTAGTGCTCGGCGATCGCCGCCGCGGACCGGACCGTGGTGTCCAGCACGGACGCGCTGCCGTTGACGCCACCCGAGCGCCCCACCTCGGCGAGCACGTCGAGCAGGAGCACCACCTCGGCGTCCCGGTCGGAGAGCGTGGCCGCCACGTGCAACTGCCGCGCCCGCAGGGAAACCCGCCAGTCGATGCGGCGCAGCCGGTCGCCGGGGCCGAAGATGCGCACCCCGGCCAGTTCGCCGCCCTCCCCCGGCCGGCGCGAGCGGTGCCCGCCGACCAGCCCGGCCGCGCGCGGCATCGCCTCATCGGCGTCGAAGGGCTCGGTGACCGGGTAGACGCGGACGCCGCGGACGCCGGTCAGCGCCGGGCGGCTGGCGAGCAGTCCGTCACAGGCCGCCACCCGCGCCGCCGCCGGGCCGAGCGGTTGGCGCCCCCAGCGCAGCGCCGTGCCGCGCAGCTCCAGGTCGACCTCGTCGCCGCTGGAGACGGCGACGGCGAAGGGGCGGTCCGGCACGCCGCGGCTGGGGCGGAGCCGGCTGCGCATCCGGTCGTCCCCGGCGAGCCCGGTCGCGTCGATCCGCAGCCAGGGCGAGACGAGGGTGCGGACGACGACGAGGTCGTAGGTGACCGCATCCGGGTTGCCGACGGTGACCGTCCCGGTGACCAACCCGCCCTCGATCAGGTGCACGTCGTCGGCGGCGAGCCGGAGCTCCGGCGCGGCCGACGGGCGGCGGCGCAGCGCGTATCCCGTGCCGAGCGCGAACGGGGTGGCCAGCACGATGAGGTCGACCCGGCCGAGCAGCACACCGGCGATCAGGAGCAGCCCGGTCAGGAGCACCGCCCGGCCGAGCGCGCGGGTCGGCATCCACGCCGGCGCCACGGTCGCCGGCTCCCGCCGCTCCGGCCGGGGCACCGCGGCCCGTAACGGCGTTGCGGCGCTGGTCATGGCGCGGTGCGCCGGGAGCCGTCACGGTGAGCGGTGCCGGCCTCCGCGACGTATCCGGCGCGCGGCGACGGCGGCGCGCCGAAACCGCCGGCGTACGTGGGCAGGGCGCCGCTGGCCGGGGCAGGTGTCTGCGCCAGCACCTCACTGACCACGAAGGACGGGTCGACCCGGCGCAGCCACATTTCCGGGCGCAGCGTGATCCGGTGGGCCAGCGCGGGCGCGGCGACCTCCTTGACGTCTTCGGGGATCACATAGTCGCGCCCGGCCAGGGCGGCGCGCGCCCGGGACAGCAGCAGCAGGGCGAGCGAACCGCGCGGCGAGGCGCCGACCAGGACCGAGGCGTGCTCGCGGGTGGCGGCGGTCAGATCGACGATGTACCGCCCGATGGAGTCCTCGACCACCACGTTCTCCAGCGCCGCCTGCATGGCGCGCAGCGTCGCCGCGTCCACCACCGGCTCCAGCTCCGCCTCCTCCTGCCGTCGGGACATCCGGCGGCGCAGCACCTCCCACTCCTCGTCGCGGTTCGGATAGCCGAACGACACCCGGAGCAGGAAGCGGTCGAGCTGCGCCTCGGGCAGCGGGTACGTCCCCTCGTACTCGATGGGGTTGGCGGTGGCCAGCACGTGGAAGGGCGCGTCGAGGCGGTACGTCACACCCTCGACCGAGACCTGCTTTTCCTGCATCGCCTCCAGGAGCGCCGACTGGGTCTTCGGCGGCGTCCGGTTGATCTCGTCCGCCAGCAGCAGGTTGGTGAAGACCGGGCCGGCCCGGAACGTGAAGTCGGCCCGCCGCTGGTCGTAGAGGAAGGAGCCGGTGACGTCGGCGGGGAGCAGGTCGGGGGTGAACTGGAGCCGTCGGAAGTCCAGCCCGAGCACCTGCGCGAACGACCGCGCGGTCAGCGTCTTGCCCAGCCCCGGCAGGTCCTCCAGGAGCACGTGGCCACCGGCCAGGATGCCGGAGAGGACCAGTTCCAGCGCGTCCCGCTTGCCGACCAGCACCGTGCCGACCGCGTCGAGTACCGCGCGCGCCAGGCGCCCGACCTCGGCGGTCGGGACCGAAACCGTGTCGTTCATAGTTTCTCCAATTGCGCCGCGATCGCCGCGCAGTCACGGGGCGTCGGTTTACGCGGGGACGGGGTGGTCAGAAACTTCCAGAGCGAGTCGCCGAGCAGGGTACGGGCGCGGGTCGGGTCACTGGCCCGGGTGCACCCGTGGCGTTGCCGGAGCCGTTCGTCGGCGAGCTCACCGATCAACGCCTGCACCGCCGAGGGGAGCCGCTTCGCCTCGCCCCCCACGCCCCCGAGCTGCCGCTCCCAGCCGGCCACCACGGTGCGCAGCGCGTCCTCCGCACCCCAGTTGTAGAGGGTGCTGTCCCCCGCCGAGCGCCGGTAGGCACGGGACCGTGACGGCGGTGGCGCGGCGACCTGTCCGGTGAACCGCCGCAGCATCAGCAGGGCCAGGTATCCGGCGAGCACCGCCACGACGGAGACCGCGACGCCGACGACGCGTAGCCCGAAGACGGTGAGCGCGGTGAGCCCCAGCGCGGTGAGCAGGGTGCGCAGCCACCAGCCCATGCCTCGACGCGGCCTGCGCGCCCTGGGCGGCGGCCGCTCCTCCTCGTGCTGGAGGAGGTCGTCGATGCTCGCGATGTCGCTCACGCCGCCGCCCCGCCGCGCCCGCTCATGACGCCGCTCCGGCGGTCAGTTCGCCGCGGAGTCGTTGCAGGGCCGAGCGAGCCTGCGCCCGCATCCGCTCGTCGACGGTGTGCGTGGCGTAGCGGGCTTCCCGGTAGACGTGCGCGAACGCGGAGAGCACCTCGGCGCTGACGACGGCGGGCCCGGCGGCGGCGCCGTCTCCGGCCAGGAGTCGGGTCACCAGGTCGGTCGGGGTGTCGCCGACCTGCCGGGGCGTGCCGGCCGCGGCGGCGGCCTGCTCCAACCGCACCCAGCAGGCGATCACGGCCCGGCGCGGATCGGCGTCGGAGTCGGAGAGGTCGACCAGACCGGCATCGAGCGCGGCGACGACGTCGGCGGTGGTGCGCGCCGCCGACGGACGGGTCGGTTTCGCCACCCGCCCGGCCCGACGGCGGAACAGGTCTCGGATGACGGTGCGGAGCAGCAGCACGATGACCACCACGACGGCCGCGACGCACAGACCGATCGCGACGGTCGCGAGCCAGTCCGGCAGGCTGCTCTGCTCGGCTTCGGCGACCGCCCGGGCCGTCGGGGGGAGCGACGGCTGGTCCGGCGGATATTCCGGCGGTGCGGGGACGTCCTCGATCCGGGTGAACTGCAGCGACGAGTGGGCGGCGGCGAGGGAGGCGAGGCCGAGCAGCAGCGCGACGGCCGCAAGGGGCCAGAGGCGACGGAGAGCAACAAAGTCCATTGTGGTGGTTACGTCCGATTTTCCGTAGCGCTGATTCCGCGTTCCGGCCGGCGGCTTCTCATCGCCGTCCCTCCGCCGCGCGGTCGCCCCTAGCCGTGTGAGCCCGAGTCACGTCAACCCCGCGAGGGTCTTCGCCCGGGCGAAGACCTCGTCCAGCATCGCGGGTGTCAGACGGCCGGTAAAGGTGTTCTGCTGGCTGACGTGGTAGGAGCCCAACAGCTCGGGCGCTCCCGCGCCCGACCAGTGTGCCCCATGCCCGAACGCGGGGCGGGGCGTGGGCGGGCGCACGCCGTACACGGCGGTCAGCGCCGGCCACCACGCGGCCCAGGCGAACGCGCCGAGCGCGACCACCACCCGCAGGGTGGGACGGATCAGCTCAACCTCCCGGTGAAACCAGGGGGCGCAGGTCTCACGTTCGGCAGGGGTCGGCTTGTTGGCCGGCGGCGCGCAGCGCACGGCGGGGAAGATCCGGGTGTCCCGCAGCGTCAGGCCGTCGTCGAGCGCCACGCTCGTCGGCTGATTGGCCAGCCCGGCACGGTGCAGGGCGGCGAAGAGCACGTCCCCGGAACGGTCGCCGGTGAAGATCCGACCCGTCCGGTTGCCGCCGTGCGCGGCCGGCGCGAGGCCGAGAATGGCGATCCGGGCGTCGGAGGTGCCGAAGCCCGGCAGCGGCCGCCCCCAGTACTCCTCGTCGCGGAACGCCGCCCGCCGGGTCGCCGCCACCTCTTCGCGCCAGGCGACGAGCCTGGGGCAGGCATAACAACCGGCCACCGCGCTGTCGAGCTCGATCAGGTCGGCCGCCAGCCGAGCCTGGGCGGAGACCTCGTCAGCGGTACGGCTCACCTGGTTCCTCTCCTGGTACGCGATCAGGGCGCCCCCGGCGCGGGCAGCGCGTGGGACGCCCTGATCGACGACGCGTGACCCGGTCAGCCGAGCCGCGCCCGGAACAGCTCCAGAGTGCGCGCCCACGCGCTCGAGGACGCCGCCCGATCGTAGACCTCCGGCCGGTCGTCGTTGAAGAACGCGTGCTTCGTGCCGGGGTAGTCGTAGAGGACGCACTCCCCGCCGGCGTTCTCGATGCAGCTCTTGGCGGTCTGGATCCCCTCGGCGGCCGACGTGCCGTCCTCCTCGGAGCAGTGGATGAGTGCGGCCTTGCCGGCGTAGTCGGACCAGTCCGGACGCATCCGCTCCCACGGCATCACCGGGTAGAAGCCGGCCGTGGCGACGATCTGGTCCGAAAGGGTCGCTGACCAGAGCGCGAGACTGCCACCGGCGCAGAAGCCCACCGCGCCGACCTTGCCGGTCACCTCCGGCCGCTCGACCAGATAGCTGGCCGCGCCCGCGATGTCCTGGGCCGCCTGGTCCATCGCCAGCCCCATCAGCAGCTTGCCGGCCTCGTCCGGCTCGCTGGTGTGCGCGCCGCGGTAGAGGTCGGGGGCGAGCGCGACGAACCCCGCGGACGCGAAGCGATCCGCGACGGAGGTGATGTGCGGGACCAGCCCCCACCACTCCTGGATCACGATGACGGCCGGGCTGCCCGCACCACTCCCGGTGGCCGGCAGGGCGAGATAGCCCTCGCTCGATCCCCCGTTGCTGCGATAGCTCACCATTTCGCCCATCGGCCGTCCTCCTGTCGGTCAGTCATCGTTGGCTGGTCGCACAGTGGCGCACATGTGTGCGCGTCAGCGTGCCATGGCCAACCGGGACGGGGAAAGGCGGCGGCGGCGTGGCGTACGCCTCCTCGTGATCTGGCGTACGCCCCGCCGCCGCAGCGGAAGGAGATCGATTACTTCTTGATCGGCTCCAGGCACAGAACGTAGCCCTTGCCGCCCTTTTCGCCCTCCCAGTAGGCCACCTCGGAGGCCGGGTAGGCAGCGCACATCGCGTTGGCGTCGTTCGCCTCGGACTCGGACTTGTTGTCGACCTTGCCGGAGACCTTCCACTCGGCCTTCGCGTCGCCACACTCCACTGTCTTCAGCTTGTCGGCGCTCTGACCGACCATGCAGTCGCCCGCCTTGGCGGTCTCCGGCGCGCCGGTCAGTTGCTTCCACGCCAGACCACCGAGAGCGATGACCGCGAAGGCGACGACGGCGCCGATGACGCGCTTGCCGATACCCCCCATCACCGACGGCTTCTTCGGCTCCTGGGCCGGAGCGCCGAACGCGGGCGGAGGGGTGGGCCCGACACCGGCCGGCGGCGGGGTGGCGTCGTCACCGGCCGGCGGCGGGGTGGCTCCGTCACCGGGGGGCGGTGGGGTGGCTCCGTCACCGGCGGGCGGTGGCACCTGAGCCCCGGTCGCGGGCGAGGACGGGGGCGGGGGCGGGGTGACCTGCTCAGACACGTAGGGGTCCTCTCAAGGGGTCTATCAGCGCAGGACACCGTAGCGACAGGCGTTCCCAACCCGCCACCCCACCTCTCCCCCGTTCAGCCGGTGGGCGACGGCGCGGGTGTCGCGGACGGCGCGGACGGCGCGGACGGCGCGGACGGAGCCGGCGATCCCGACGGCGTCGCCGGGACAGGCGCCGGAGTGGCCGGTGAGACGGGTACCGCCGTGGTGGAACCGGCCGCGGGGAACCGGAACGGGGCGGAACTGGGGCAGTACGGGTATGGCAGCTTGAGCGGGTCGCCCCCCGCCTCCTGCGCCTCGGGACACGACGGATAACCGAGCCGAATGGGCTGACCATTCTGGTCGAACAGCCGGACCCCTTCCACCAACCGACCCTCGCTGTCGTAGACGTAGACGTCCTGCACGTTGGAGTACGGGTTGTCGTTGTAGGACTGTTCGTAGTAGCCGTCGGACATTCCGCGCTGGTCCACGTCGACAAAGCCGACCACGCCGAACAGGACGATGAGTCCGGTCCCGACGTTGGCGAAGAACCTCGGCCAGCGGGTCAGCCGAGAGCTGCGTCGGCCCAGCCAGATCGAGCCGACGACGAACCCGGCCAACAGCAGCATTCCCGCGGCGGTGCTTCCCTCGAGGCGCGGCAGCAGACCGAACCGCTCGCCGGTGGTCAGCACGGTCACGAACATCGCGACCAGATAGCCGCGCAGCACCCACCAGGCGGGCCGCAGCAGGCGCAGGAAGTCGCTCGCCTTGGCGTACCCGATCACGGGTCCGATCCTTGTGTCGGCGGCCCGGAGCCGACCCCGCGCCTTGGCCGCGGCGGCCGCGATCCGAGCGTCCAGGTCGGGACCGCTGGCCGGCGTGGCGACGCCGGCCGCGCTGCGCAGCTCGGCGGCGTACGCCTCCGGCGGCCCGAGCCGGTCGGTCAGCGAACCGTCCGCCTCGGCCGCCACCTCCGCGAGATGCTCGGGCAGCTCCTCCAGCAGCTCGTCACGGACCGACGGCGGCAGGTCGTCGAGCGCCGCCCGCACCCGCTCCACGTAGCGGGCGATCTCTGACTGCTCCGTGACGGTCATGCCGCCACCCCCCGATCATCGAGCAGGCTGTCCATGGTGGAAGCGAAGGCGTGCCACACCTTGCCGGAGCGGTTGAGCTGGTCCCGGCCGGCGGCGTTGAGGGCGTAGTACTTGCGGTGCGGCCCCTCCTCGCTCGGGACCACGTAGGTCGTCAGCAGCCCGGCGTTGAAGAGCCGGCGCAACGTCCCGTACACGGAGGCGTCGCCGATCTCCTCGATGCCGGCGGCGCGCAGGCGGCGCATGATGTCGTATCCGTAGCCGTCCCCGTGACGCAGGACGGCGAGGACGGCGAGATCCAGTACGCCTTTGAGCAACTGGGTGGTGTCCACGGATAGAGACGCTACTGCGCAATACGAGGTACCGTCAAGAACGCAGTACCGCGGGCGCGATGACTGCGCGGAAACGATGCCGGCCCAGTACAGGCGGAACATCTACTCAGTCGTCGAGGAAAGGCTCCAGGCGATGCCGTCGAGGATGTCGTGCTCGCTGGCGACCACCGAGGACATGCCGGTGCGCTCCATGATGACCCGCAGCACGAGCGCGCCCGCGCCGATCACGTCGGCCCGGCCGGCGTGCATCACCGGGATCTCCATCCGCTGCGCGGCCGAACGTCCGAGCAGGTCCGCGGTCACCTTGGCCACCTCGTCGTACGACACCCGGGCCCGGTGGATGCGCTCCGGTTGGTACGCGGGAAGCCCGAGCGCGATGGCGGCGACCGTGGTGACCGAGCCGGCGACGCCGACCAGCGTGCTCGCCTCCCGGCCCGGTACGGCGGCGAGCGCACGGTCGACGGTGGACGTGATGTCGGTCTCGGCGGCGGCGATCTCGTCACGCGTCGGCGGATCACCGTGCAGGTGCCGCTCGGTCATCCGGACACAACCGATGTCGACGGAGATCGCGCTGTGCACGGTCGAGTCGCCGAGGACGAACTCGGTGGAGCCGCCGCCGATGTCGACCACCAGGTAGGGCGGCCGGGTGTCGGCGGCGAGCCCGCGTACGGCGCCCATGAAGGAGAGTCGCGCCTCCTCGTCACCGGTGACCACCTCGGGCGGCACGCCGAGGGTCGACTCCACCATCGCCCGGAACTCGTCGGCGTTGGCGGCGTCGCGCGAGGCGGAGGTGGCGCACATCCGTACCCGCTCCGCGCCGAGCGCGTCGATCTCGGCGGCGTAGTCGGCCAGCGCCACACGGGTGCGCTCGATGGCCGCGGCGGAGAGCCGGCCGGTGCGGTCGACCCCCTCGCCGAGCCGCACGATCCTCATGTGCCGCACGACGTCGACCAGGGGCACGTCGGATCCGGCCCCGGCCGGGGGCAGGTCGGCCACGAGGAGCCGGATGGAGTTGGTCCCGCAGTCGATCGCCGCCACTCTCGTCACAGCGCAACCCTACGAGATCACGGCGATCGTGGGGCTCAGAGGTGCAGGAGCATGCGGGTGTTGCCGAGCGTGTTCGGCTTGACGCGTTCCAGATCCAGGAACTCCGCCACGCCTTCGTCGTACGAGCTGAGCAGTTGCTCGAAGACGGGCTGCGGCACGGGCGCGCCGTCGATCTCGACGAAACCGAACGAGCCGAAGAACCCGGTCTCGAAGGTGAGCACGAAGACCCGGGCCACCCCCAACTCGCGCGCCACCGCGAGCAGCTCGGCGACGATCCGGTGACCGATCCGCATGCCCCGGCACGCGGGATCGACCGCGACGGTACGGATCTCGGCGAGGTCCTCCCACATGACGTGCAGCGCGCCGCACCCGACGACCACGCCGTCGGATTCGCGGACCGCGACCCAGAACTCCTGAAGGTCCTCGTAGAGCACCACGGTCGCCTTGTCCAGCAGCCGCCGCCCGGAGCCGCTGTAGGTGTCGATCAGGCGGCGGATGCCGCGCACGTCCGCCGTGCGCGCCCGGCGCACGACGATGCCCGGACCCACTAGCCCGGCTCCACGCACGGGCCCGCCAGCCACCACGGCTCGACCAGGGCGAGCGTCTCGTCGCCGAAGGGGTTGACGCCGGGCCCGGCGGCGAGCGCGTGTCCGAGGTGAACGTGCAGGCATTTCACCCGGCCGGGCATCCCGCCGGCGGAGACTCCGGCGATCTCCGGCACCTCGCCGATCGCGTTCCGCCGCGCCAGGTAATCCTCGTGCGCCGCCCGGTAGCGCTCGGCGAGCTCGGGATCGGTGGCGAGGCGGTCCGCCATTTCCTTCATCACCCCGGCCGACTCCAGCCGGCTGCACGCGCTGGTCGCGCGGGGGCAGGTCAGGTAGTAGAGGGTCGGGAACGGGGTGCCGTCGGCCAGCCGCGGGGTGGTCTCAACGACGTCCGGGCGGCCGCACGGGCAGCGGTGCGCCACGGCGCGGGTGCCGCGCGGCGTGCGTCCGAGCTGCGCGGCCACCGCGGCGAGGTCGCTCTCGGTGGCCGGTTCCCGCACCGGCGGAGGTACGACCTCAGCGGCCGGCTTCTCCGGCGGTACGACCGTCACAGCTCACTCCTTCGGCCTTTCGGTGTTGGCGGCCCGGATGCTCGACCACAGCGTGTCGTACCAGGGGTCCGGCGGCTGCGCCTTGCCGGCGGTCGGGGCGGTGCCCGCGTCGCGGGCGGCCCCCTCCGGGTCGGAGAGGACCAGCAGCGGCACCTCGCCGGGGTAGACCATGTAGAACCGCTTCCGGGCCTGGATGCGGACGTACTCGTCGTCTTTCCACTTGGCCGCCTCCTCGGTCAGCTCGCCGATGCGCCTGCGCTGGGCCTCCTGGGCGGCTTCCATGCGGGTGATCTCGGACTGCTGGCTCAGGTAGAGCCGGACCGGATAGGTGTAGCCGAGGGCGAGCGTGATGAGGACGGCGACCAGGACCGTGGCCCGGCCGGTGAAGCGGCGCGGCTGGGGGGCGGAGGTGCGCGTGGCGGCGCCACCGGCGGCCGCGCGGCGGGCCGCCGCGGGGCGGCTCGCGGAGCGCGTGGCGTCGGCGGACCGGCCGGACCCGGGGGTACGGCCGGCGGTCCCGCGCGGGTCGAGGCGTACGCCGGAACCGCGGGCCGTCGCGCGAGCGGTGCCCCGGGCCCCGACCCGGCCGGGCTGTGCCGGCCGGCGAGCCGGACCCTGTCCACTCGGTGTGCGGCGCTGCGTCATCGCCGTGGCACCCCCTCCCCCGTGGCCAGGTTACGCGGAACGGTACCGCGGGAACGCGGAGGCACCGGCGTAGCGCGCCGCGTCGGCCAGTTCCTCCTCGATGCGCAGCAGCTGGTTGTACTTGGCGACCCGCTCCGACCGTGCCGGCGCGCCGGTCTTGATCTGGCCGCAGCCGGTGGCCACCGCCAGGTCCGCGATCGTGGTGTCCTCGGTCTCGCCCGAGCGGTGGCTCATCATGCAGCGGAAGCCGTTGCGGTGGGCCAGGTCGACCGCGTCGAAGGTCTCGGTCAGCGACCCGATCTGGTTGACCTTCACGAGGACGGCGTTGGCGGCGCGCTCGGTGATGCCGCGGGCGATGCGCTGCGGGTTGGTGACGAACAGGTCGTCGCCGACGATCTGGATCTTGTCGCCGAGGCTGGCGGTGAGGGTCGCCCAACCGGCCCAGTCGTCCTCCGCGAGCGGGTCCTCGATGGACACGATCGGGTAGGTCTCCGCCAGCTTGGCGTAGTAGTTGGTCATCTCCTCGGACGACTTGCCGGCGCCCTCGAAGAGGTACGAGCCGTCGCTCGAATCCTGGCCGGCGCGGAAGAACTCCGTCGCCGCCACGTCGAGGGCGAGCACGATGTCGCGGCCGAGCCGGTAGCCGGCGGCCTCGACGGCCTCGGCGATCAGGTCGAGGGCGGCGGCGTTGGTCGGCAGGTTGGGGGCGAAACCGCCCTCGTCGCCGAGGCCGGTGCCGAGCCCCTTCTTCTTCAGCACGGACTTCAGCGCGTGGTAGACCTCCGCGCCCGAGCGGAGCGCGTCGCGGAAGGTCGGCGCGCCGATCGGCGCGATCATGAACTCCTGTACGTCGACGTTGGAGTCCGCGTGCGCCCCGCCGTTGAGGATGTTCATCATCGGCACCGGCAGCACGTGGGCGTTGGGGCCACCCAGGTAGCGGAAGAGGCTCAACTCGGCGCTGTTGGCGGCCGCCTTGGCGACGGCGAGCGACACGCCGAGGATCGCGTTGGCGCCCAGCCCGGACTTGTCGACGGTGCCGTCGATGTCGAACATCCGCTGGTCGATGAGGCGCTGCTCGCTGGCCTCGTAGCCGATGAGCTGGTCGACGATCCGGTCCTCGATGTTGGCGACCGCCCGTTCCACGCCCTTGCCGTTGTAGCGGTCGGTGTCGCCGTCGCGGAGTTCGATCGCCTCGAAGGCGCCGGTCGACGCGCCGGACGGCACGGCGGCGCGGGCGGTGCTGCCGTCGTCGAGTCCGACCTCGACCTCGACCGTCGGGTTGCCGCGCGAGTCGAGGATCTCCCTCGCGACGATCTGCTCAATGGTGGCCACTGTATGTCGCTCCTCGTGGTCGTTCTTCCGGGCCGCGACGGTGCGACCGTTCCGTTGGCAGCGTATCGGGCGGCGACCGCGCTCAGGTCGTTGCCTCCACGCGCCGCGACCGGCGCCGCCGTATCGTGGACTAAAGGATATTTTCGGACTATCTACGCGGAGATTGCGAACCTGTTTGCGCGTGCCTGACCTCATCGACAAGGCTGGTGCCCATGCCTGCTCCGTCACGCCTGACCCGAGCCCTGACGGCCTGGACCGCCGCGGGTGTGTTGATCACCGGTGCGGGCTGCCAGACCCTCGATGACGCCGGCCGTGTCATCGGACGCGCCGACCTGGTCAACGACCTGGCGGCCCGGCTCGACCGCGCCGGCGAGCTCACCTACTCCGCCGACTACCGACTGCCCGGCGCGGACAACGCCACCATCGCGCAGACGCCGAAACCGCCCCGGTCGGCGTACATCTTCCCGGGCGGACGGCTGATCGTCACCGCCGATGCCACCACCGAGTGCCGGACGGCCGGCGCGGAGAGCATCTGCACCATGACCCCGCCTCCGTCGCCGGGCGCCAAGCCCGCGGCGAGCGCGTTCGCGACCGCCGGCGAGCGGGGCCTGGTCACCCCGACCGTGGTGATCGGACTGTTGACCGCCGCCGCGCTCGACGCCGACGCGATCGTCGAGCAGAAGGACACCACCATCGCGGGACGGCACGCCACCTGCGTACAGGTGCGGCAGGTCAAGAACGCCGCCGCCTCCAGTTTCGACGCCTGCATCACCACCGAAGGGGTGCTCGGCAGCTTCACCGGGGTGGTCGATGGACAGCAGGTCGACATCGCGATAAGCCGGTACCGTGACTCCGTCGACGCCACCGCCTTCAAGATCCCCAGCGGCGCCCGGATCGTCGACCACCGTCCCGGAGCCAGGTGACGGGGCCGCTCCCGCCGGCGCGATGACCCCCCGCCCGCGCTTCGTCCCGCACGCGACGCCGACCGGCGTCGCCGGCGCCGACGACCTGTGCCTGGTGGTCGCCGGACGCAAGCTGCTCGTCGGCGCCGACGGGCCGTTCCCGTACGTGCGTGACCTGCCCACCGGGACCGAGTGCGTGCCGCTCGGCACGCTGGACGGTCACCGGGTCTGGGCCGCCGCCCTCCCCTCGCCCGACAGCGGGCTGGGGGCCTGGCGCAGTTGGCGGGCGCTCGCGGGCGAGTTGGGCGAGCCGCTCGCCGCCCTGGCCGGCCGGGCACTGCAGGTGATGACGTGGCGGCGCAGCCACCGCTTCTGCGGCGCGTGCACCGCCGAGCTGGGCGACGTGCCGGGCGAACACGCCCGGCGCTGCCCGGCCTGCGATCTCTACGTGCCGATGCAACTCTCCCCCGCCGTGCTCGCCGCCATCCGCCGCCCCGGCGCGCCCGGCCGGGTCGACGAGTTGCTGCTGCTGCGGCACGCGTACGGGCCGACCGAGCTGTGGGCGCTCGTCGCCGGCTTCGTGGAGGCCGGCGAGTCGTTGGAGGAGGCGGTGCACCGCGAGGTCGGCGAGGAGGTCGGGCTGAGCGTGCAGGGGCTGTCCTACTTCGGCAGCCAGCCGTGGGCGATGTCGGGGCCGGGGGTGGTGCTCGCCGGCTTCACGGCGGTCAGTTCGGACGACGATGCCGAACCGGTGGTCGACGGCCGCGAGGTGGCCGAGGCACGCTGGTTCCCCCTTGACGCGCTCCCCGACGAGCTGCCGCCGACCTACTCCATCTCGCGGTGGCTGATCGACGAGGCGGTGAAAAACAGCCGCTGATCGCCGGGGTCCGGTCTAGCCGGGGTCCGGTCTAGCCGCGGAGGAGCGTCCAGAGGTGGCGCGGGGGCGGCGAGCCGTGCGCGAGCATCGCATCGTGCCACTGCCGCGTGGACGTGCCCGCAGGGCGGGCGGCGGCGATTTCGGCGACCTCCGAATAGCCGACGAAATACGTGGAGAGCTGGGTCGAGGTGAGCAACGCCCGCCGCCACTTGCCCGCCGCCTCCCCTTCCTCCTGGAAGCCGCGGCCGGTCATCAGCGCCATCGCGTCGCTCTCCGGCAGCTCCTCGCAGTGCACGAGCTGGTCGAGAATGGCGTTGATGGTCATCCGGAGCTGCATCTTCAGCTGCTGCAGCTGGATCGGCAGCCCGCCGAAACCCTGCCGGGTCATCAGCTCCTCGGCGTAGACCGCCCAGCCCTCGACGAACGGACCGGATAAGCCGACGGCCCGCACGCGGGTGCTGCCCCGGAAGCGCCGGGCGTGCGCCAGTTGCAGGAAGTGACCCGGCATCGCCTCGTGCACGGTCAGGTTGCGGATCATGTGGTCGTTGTATTCGCGGTAGAACGACTCCACCCGCTCCGCGGACCAGTCGGCCGGGGTGGGCGCGATGCAGTAGAAGGTCGGCAGCGCCGCGGTCTCCAACGGGCCGGGTGGATCGCAGTAGGCGACCGCCACGCCGCGGGCGAACTCCGGCATCTCCTGGATGACGCACGGATCATCGACCAGGGACACGAGATCGTGTGCCCGGACGAACTCCGTCGTCTCATCGAGCGTGCTCCTCGCCAGCTCCACGATGGAAGAGTTGTCCGGATGCTCCGCGCCGAGCAGGTCCAACGCCCGGCGTACCGTCTCGTCGCTCGCCGGACCACCGACCAGCGCGGCGGACGCCTCGCGGATCTCGCCGGTGATCCGCTCCAGGTTGATCTCGGCGCGGGAGAGCACCTGCGCGGCGGAGAGTTCGGTGTCGAGGGTGTGCCAGAGCCGCGCCTCCCACAGCCGCCGCCCCAGGCGCGGGTCGCGCCCCGGCACCTCGTCGGCGAGGCCGGCACGCAGCCATGTCCCGAACTCGTCCAGGGCGGCGACCGCCCCGCGCGCGGCGGGCTCGACCGTCGCCCGCAGCCCCGGCGCCTCGGCGAGCAGCGCCGGAAGCTCGTCGCGGATCAGCGCGGTCGCTCCGGCGAACTGGCCGAGCGCGGTCTCGGCGTGGATTTGCGGCACGTCGTGCAGCGTGGCGCGGGCGGTGGCGAGCGCGTCGGGCACGGCGGCCAGCCGGCCGGCCAGGCTGGTCAGACGGACGTCGGCGGGGGCGAACGGCCGGGCGAGCAGCGCGTGCAACAGCGGGCCGGGATTGTGGGCCAACGGGTTCCACTCGTGCTCGCGCACCTCGCTGAGCTCGAAGAGCCGCCGGTCCACCATGGCCGTGAGCACCGCGTGGTCGACCCGCTCCTGCACATCGAGGGCGTCGTCATCGACGCCCGACAGCGTGGCGGCGGCGTCGCGCAGCATCGTCACCTCCTCGGCGACAGCACCGGGCGACAGGTCCGGCAGCCGGTCATCCAGCCGGTGGTCACCGGCCTCGGCGGCGTGCGCCGGGCTGCTGTCCAGGAGGGCGTCCACGATGCGCTCTGCGAGCGGCACGAACTGCGGCATGGGATCAATTTAGGCCATGTCTCGTGGATCCCGCCGAGCCGAGACGAGGCCCGGGCAGCGGTCCGGGCAAGGCGGAGGTCCACCCACCGCCGCCCTGCAGGCGGGCCGGCTGCCGGACCCCGGCCAGAGTCTCGGCGTGCTCGTCGTGGCGCTCGGCCTGGCGCTCGGCCTGACCGTCCGAACCCGCAGTCGCGACGACCGTCAGTCGGACGGGTCGGCGACGCCCTCGGCGGCCCGAACCGCGCCGGCGTAGGAGAGCGCGGCCCGGCGCAGCGCCGCCTCCGCGTCGAGGCCGGCGGCCTGCGCCCGCGCCACGATCGACAGCAGACCGGCGCCGAGCGCCTCCTCGCTGTCGAGACACACGTCCTTCAGACCCTGCGGCGCCGCGGGCAACGGCAGGTCGACCCCCGCCCGGGACGCGCGCTGCAGCACCTTCGCGGCGAGCGCCAGCGCCGGCTGCGCCAGCGCGATCCCGTCCATCGCCGAGCCACGCGCCTTCTCCGTGCGTTTGATCTGCTCCCAGGTGGCGGTGATCTCCTCTACCGTCCCCGCCCGCGCCCCGGCGAAGACGTGCGGATTGCGGCGGATCATCTTCTCCACCAGGCCACCCGCGACGTCGTCGACGCTCCAGCGCTGCTCCTCGGGCAGCTCCTCGGCGAGCCGCGCGTGCAGCACCACCTGCAGCAGCACGTCGCCGAGCTCCTCGCGCAGCGCGCCCAGATCGCCGGCGGCGATCGCGTCGTACGCCTCGTAGCACTCCTCGAGCAGGAACTGCGCGAGCGTGGCGTGGGTCTGGGCCCGCTTCCACGGGTCGCCGCCCGGCGAGACGAGCCGGTCCATCACCGCGACCGCGTCGAGCAACCGGGCCCCGGCCGGATCCCACGAGCCGTACATCAGCTCCAGCTCGGCCAACCCCGGCTCGCGCGCCAACCGCAGCCCGAGCTGGCGGGCCAGCTCCTCGTCGCCGGTCGCGCCGGCGAGCCAGATCACCGTGCCGTGCGCGGCGATCGCGTCCAGCAGCACATCGACCGGCCGCTCGGGGACCACGGTGACGTCGGCGCCCGCCAACCGCAGCGCCGTGGTGAGCTCGTTCTCCGCCGCGGTCAGGACCGGATGCCGACGTACGGCGTCCCAGGCGGCCGCACTCAGCAAACCGGCGGGGAGCCGGGGCGAGGTGACCAGCAGGACGACTCGTGCTGTCATCGCTCGGCGACCGCTCAGCGGCGGTCGATCACCGCGTCCGACGCGGCCTCGCCGATCGGCACCCCGACCGCGGTGACGTTGCCCTGGAAGCGCAGCACCGGGAACTCCAGCGGGCGGTACCGCGGGTTGACGGTCACGTGGTAGCGGTCGACGGCCTCGCTGATCGCCTTACGGCTGGCGAGCGCGCTGCGCAGCTGCTCACCGTCGAGCTGCGCGGCGGCCTGGTCCGCCGGGAAATCGGGCGGGATTGCCCCCGCCGCCTTGCCGCGGGTGACCACGTCGGCGAGCTGCTCCGCGCTCGGGGCGATCGGCGGGCCGGCCTGGATGCGCATCAGGCAGGTCTGCAGCTCGGCGCTCTCCTTGGCCAACGTGGTCGTCGGCGGGACACCCAGGTTCTGCGACAACTGCTCCGGAGAGACCGGGGGCGGGGTGGGCTGCCCGGCCGGCGGGACGGGGTTGAGCCGGTCGCAGACCTCGCGGAGCACCAGCGTGCTGACCACCATGGCGCGGGTCGGCGGCTGCGCCTCGGCGTTCTCACCGAGCTGCGTGGTGGCGTCGTCCACGATGGCCGTCACCCGGTCCTCGGTGATCTTCGTATCGCCGATGTAGGCGGCGACGCCGGGCTCGGAACGGCAACCGGCGAGGGCGAGGAGGCCGACCGCCGCAATGACCGGGATCGACACCAGACGACGGGCACGCTGCATGGACGACACTCTCTCATGCGTCGGTTGCCGGCCCCGGGCCGGGGCCACGGACACTTTTTCCCTCTTCCGAACCCATGATGCCGCCGCCCGCCGCGACTCGCCGGTGCCGAATGGCGCCAACCTCGTGATCATCGGGTCGGTGGTCACCGCGCCGGGGTGGGTGCGGCCGCCGGCGGCGCCACGACCGGGTCGCCGAGCACGTCCTTGAGCAGTTGCGCGCACCACTCCAGCAGCGCCTGGTCGCGCAGGGGTTCGCCGCCCACCCGGCGGGTCGTCGGCCGAACCACGCTCACCTGGTCCGTCACGGACTTGTAGACCGCGTCCGGATGGTAGCGCTTGAGCCGCAGCTGCTTCGAATCCGGCAGCGGCAGCGGGCTGAACCGCACATGCTTACCCTGCACCGACACGTCACTCAACCCGTACGAGCGGGCCAGCAGGCGGAACCGGGCGACCGCGACCAGGTTCGCGACCGGCTCGGGCGGCTCGCCGTACCGGTCGGTCATCTCCGCGACGATCTCCGTCAGCGCCGCGTCGTCCCGCGCCTCGGCCAGCTTCCGGTACATCTCCAGGCGCAGCCGCTCCACGCCGACGTAGTCGTGCGGCAGATGTGCGTCGACCGGCAGATCGACCTTGACGTCGATCTCCTCCTCCGGCCGCTCACCCTTGAATGCCTGCACCGCCTCGCCGACCATCCGCACGTAGAGATCGAACCCGACCCCCTCGATGTGACCGGACTGCTCGCCGCCGAGCAGGTTGCCGGCGCCGCGGATCTCCAGGTCCTTCATCGCCACGTACATACCGGCGCCCAACTCCGTGTGCTGGGCGATGGTGGCCAGCCGCTCGTGGGCCTGTTCGGTCAGCGGCTTCTCCGCCGGGTAGAGGAAGTAGGCGTACGCGCGCTCCCGGCCCCGGCCGACCCGGCCGCGGATCTGGTGCAGCTGCGACAGGCCCAGCATGTCGGCCCGCTCCACGATCAGCGTGTTGGCGTTCGGGATGTCGATGCCCGACTCCACGATCGTGGTGCAGACCAGGACGTCGAACTCCTTCTCCCAGAAGCCGACCATCACCTTCTCGAGCGCGTCCTCGCCCATCTGGCCGTGCGCGACGGCGACCCGCGCCTCCGGCACCAGCTCGCGCAGCCGCCGCGCCGCCTTGTCGATCGTGTCCACCTTGTTGTGCAGGTAGAAGACCTGGCCGTCCCGGAGCAGCTCACGGTGGATCGAGGCGGCCACCTGGCGGTCGTCGTACGCCCCGACGAAGGTCAACACCGGGTGCCGCTCCTCGGGCGGCGTGGCGATGGTGGACATCTCCCGGATCCCCGTGATCGCCATCTCCAGCGTGCGCGGAATCGGCGTCGCCGACATGGCGAGCACGTCGACCGCCGCGCGCAGGCTCTTCAGGTGCTCCTTGTGCTCGACGCCGAAGCGCTGCTCCTCGTCGACGATGACCATGCCGAGGTCCTTGAACCGCGTCGACTTCTGCAGGATCCGGTGCGTGCCGATCACGATGTCCGCGCTTCCCTCGGCCGCCATCGCGACCGTCTCCGCGGCCTCCTTCGGCGTCTGGAACCGGGACAACTGGCGGATCTCGACCGGGAACTGGCTCATCCGCTCGGCGAACGTGTTGTAGTGCTGCTGCACCAGCAGGGTCGTCGGCACCAGCACCGCGACCTGCTTGCCCTCCTGCACCGCCTTGAACGCCGCGCGCACCGCGATCTCGGTCTTGCCGTAGCCGACATCGCCGCAGATCAGCCGGTCCATCGGGATCGGCTGCTCCATGTCCCGCTTGACCTCTTCGATCGCGGAGAGCTGATCGGGGGTCTCCGTATAGGGGAACGCGTCCTCCAGCTCCCGCTGCCAGGGCGTGTCCGGGCCGAAGGCGTGCCCCTTCGACGCCTTACGCGCCGCGTAGAGCTGGATGAGCTGGGCCGCGATCTCACGGACGGCCTTGCGCGCCCGGGCCTTGGACTTCTGCCACTCCGACCCGCCCATCTTGTGCAGCGTCGGCTGCTCGCCGCCGACGTAACGGGAGAGCTGATCCAACTGGTCGGACGGAACGAACAGCCGGTCGGCGGGCTGGCCCCGCTTCGAGGCGGCGTATTCGATCACCATGTACTCGCGGTCCGCGCCGTTGACGGTGCGCTGCACCAGCTCCACGTAGCGCCCGATGCCGTGCTGCTCGTGCACCACGTGGTCGCCCGCCCTGAGCTCCAGCGGATCGATGGTGTTGCGTCGCCGGCTCGGCATCTTGCGCATGTCCCGGGTGGACGAGCCCCGGCCACCGGTCACGTCGTTACCCGTGATGATCGCGAAGCGCGAGACCTCGTCGAGGAAGCCGTGGTTGAGCGAACCGCAGGTCACCAGGACCTCGCCCGGCTGCGGCGGCGTAACGATCTCGTCGACCGGCGCGGCGCCCAGCCCCGCGTCGCGCAGCACCGCCACCGCGCGCTGCGCCGGACCCTTCCCCTCGAAGACCAGCGCGACGGACCAGCCTTCGCCGACCCACCGCTTCAGGTCGTCGACGACCCGGCCGGTGTCGCCGTGGTAGAGCGGCGTCGCCTGGGCGGCGAGCACGATCGCCTCCCCCACGTCGCCGGTCACCGTCGTCGGCAGCTCCGGCGCATCCCGCCACGGCTCGGCGGGACGGGCCGGCGCCGCCTCGGTCAGGCCGAACGGCGACAGCGACCACCACGGCTGGCCGAGCTCGTGCGCGGTGGCGCGTACCTCCGCCAGGCTCTTGAAGGCCGCCGCGCCGAGGTCCACCGGGGCCTCGCCACCGACGGCGGCCGCCGCCCAACTGGCCTCGAGAAACTCCCCCGACGTACGGACCAGGTCGTGCGCGCGGGTGCGGATCCGCTCCGGATCGCAGAGAAGTACGTGGGTCCCCTCCGGCATGCAGTGCAGGAGGAGTTCGAGCGAGTCACTGCCGTCCAGCAGCGCCGGCGCGAGCGACTCCATCCCCTCCACCGGGATCCCCTCGGCGAGCTTGTCGAGGATCTCCGCGAGCTCCGGATGCTGCTGGGCGAGCGCTGCCGCGTTTCGCCGCACCTCGGGAGTGAGGAGCAACTCGCGGCACGGGGGCGCCCACAGCCGGTCGACCGCCTCGATGGTGCGCTGGTCGGCGACGGCGAAGGTGCGGATCTCCTCCACCTCGTCGCCCCAGAACTCCACCCGCGACGGGTGCTCATCGGTCGGCGGGAAGACATCGAGAATCCCGCCCCGGACCGCGAACTCGCCGCGCTTGGTGACCAGGTCCACCCGGGCGTACGCCATGTCGATCAGCCGCCGGGCGATCTCCTCGAGCTCGGCCTCGACGCGCGGGGCCAACTGCACCGGCTCCAGATCGCCGAGCCCCTTGAGCTGCGGCTGCAGCAGCGAACGGACCGGGGCGACGACCACCCGCAGCGGCCCGGTGACACCGTCGTGGCGCTCGGCGTCGGGGTGGGCCAGCCGGCGCAGCACGGCGAGCCGCCGGCCGACGGTGTCGGAGCGGGGCGAGAGCCGCTCGTGCGGCAGGGTCTCCCACGACGGGTAGACCGCGACCTGCTCCGCGGGGAGCAGGCAACCGAGCGCGGCGGCCAGATCGTCGGCCTCCCGCGTGGTCGCGGTGACCGCCAGCACGGGCCGGCCGGCCCCGCCTTGTTCGGCCGTGGTCGCCGCGTCCTCCTCGACGCGTTCATCGTCACCGCCGCCCTCGCGACCGTGGACTGGGTGTTCCTGTTCCACCCCTACCTGCACCACACCGGGTTGACCGGGCTGGCCCCGGCGCTCGCGCTGGCCTATCCGCTCTTCGACCTGGCGCTCTTCGCCTGCGCGATGAAGGTGCTGTTCAGCGTCAGCGCGCGGAGCCCCGCCAACCGGCTCGTTCTGCTCGCCATCGGCGCGATGCTCGCGGGGAACACGCTGTTCTTCGCGAATGCCGCCGGCGCGCCGGACCGCTCGGTCGAGGTGCTCGACAACGGGTTGTGGCTGGCGTCCTACCTGCTACTCGGCGTGGCGGGGCTGCATCCGGCGCTGCTGTGGACGGCGCGCCCGGGCGACAACCGGCGCACCCCACTGACCGCCCGGCGCACGATGGCGTTCGCGGTGGCGACCCTGATCGGTCCCGCGTGTCTCCTCGGCATGATCGCGACGACCGAGCCTGGCGGGTGGGACCGCACCGAGTGGCATCACCTCGCGGTGCCCGCCACGCTTTCCGGCGCGCTCTCCGTGCTTCTGGTGCTGCGGTTGAGCCTGGTAGCCCGCGTCGCGCAGCGGCGCACGCTCGAACTGGACCGCCGGACGGTGGAGCTCGACCGGCAGGCCGGCGACCTCGCCGAGGCGCTCCGGGAACGGCAGGCCCTCGAGCAACAGCTGCGCCACCACGCGTTGCACGACCCGCTCACCGGGCTGGCGAACCGGGGCCTGCTGGCCGAACGCATGGAGTGGGCCTTCAGCCGCCGGGACGGCGGGACGCGGCACGCGCTGCTCCTGCTCGACCTGGACGGCTTCAAGGACGTCAACGACACGCTCGGCCACGGCAGCGGCGACGAACTGCTCCTCGATGTGGCGCTGCGACTCCGAGAACTGGTTTCGCCCGCCGACACCCTCGCCCGCCTCGGTGGTGACGAGTTCGCGCTCTTCCTCGAGGACGTGGAGCCGGTGCAGGCCGTGGACCTCGCCGAGCAGATCCGCGGGGCCATGAAGGTGCCGCTGTTGATCGGCGGACGGGACGTCTACCTCTCCGCCAGCATCGGACTGGTCCAGATCACCGACCCCCGGGTCACCCCGCAGGACGCACTGCGCGACGCCGACCTGGCGCTCTACGCGGCCAAGCGGGGTGGACGCGACCGCGTCACACCGTTCCGGCCGGAGATGCGGGCCGCCCGCGAAGCCTTCACCTGGCTGGCCGACGGCCTTCGGCATGCGCTCGCCATCGATCAACTGGCCGTGCACTACCAGCCGGTCGTCGAGCTCTCCAGCGGCCGGGCCGTGGCGGTCGAGGCGCTGCTGCGCTGGACGCTCCCCGCGCGCGGACCGATCTCCCCCGCCGAGTTCATCCCGGTCGCCGAGGAGACCGGCCTGATCATCCCTCTCGGCGCGTGGGTGCTTCGCCGCGCCTGCGCCGACGCCCGCCGCTGGTACGACCGGTACGGCATCTCGCTCACCGTCAACGTGTCCGGCCGACAACTGGCGGAGCCAGACTTCGCCGACCTGGTGCTGCGCACCCTCACCGAGGTGGGGCTGCCGCCCGAGGCGCTGATCCTGGAAATCACCGAAACCGTGCTGATCGGTTCGGCGGACGAAGGTGCGGGACGGTCGCTGGCCGCGCTCGAGCGGCTACGCGAGCACGGGGTGCGTATCGCGATCGACGACTTCGGCACCGGTTACTCCTCCCTGTCGTACCTGGCTCAGCTCCCCGTCGACATCCTGAAGATCGATCGGTCGTTCGTTCCCGCCACGGGCGCGGCGTCGAGCGATGACCACGCCTTCACCCGCGCCGTGCTGCAGCTCGGAGCGAGCCGGCGGCTGCCGGCGATCGCGGAGGGCGTGGAAACGGAGGAGCAGGCGCGGCTGCTGCGCGAGATGGGCTGTCCGCTGGCACAGGGCTTCCTCTTCGCCCGTCCCGGTCCGGTGGACGTGGTCGACGCGACGCTCGCCGCCAGCAACACCGAACTCCCGTCCGACGATTCGCCCGTGGGAACGGGAGTGCGGCGGTGAGCCCGGTCGGCAGCGCGGCGGGTCAACCCGCTGTACCGCTGCTTCCCGGCGACGCGCCCCGTCCCGGCCCCACGCTGCTGCGTGATCCCGTACTTCTGCCGCTGCTCGTCGGGTGCGCGCTGCTGGCCGGCTGGTTCCTGCTCGATCTGACCGGACCGGCGAACCAACTTCGGGTCTTCTGGTCGGTGGTACCGATCTTCAATCTGCTGCTGTGGCTGATCCCGCGCCGGCTCGCCGCGGTCCCCGGCACGCCACCTGCGGCGCGCCGGTTCTGGCGTACCCTCAGCGCCGCAGGCCTGATCTTCGCGGCCGGCGGCATCAGTCAGGCGGCCGTGGCGTGGGTGCGTCCGGGGCCCCACGCCGCGCTACCCAATCTCTTCCACGCCGGCTGCGTCCTCATCGGCAACGCCGCCATCGTCTGGGTGATCCTGACCTATCCGACGCCCGCCAGCTCGCGCCCGGCCCGCGTCCGCTTCTGGCTCGACGCCGCCGCGGTGATGGTCGGCGTCACCGTCCTGGTGTGGTTCCTGACGATGCCCGGGGCGAACGGTGGCCAACCCCTCGCGGCGGGGCTGGGCGCGATCATTCTGCTGGTGACCGCGCTCGCGACGGTGAAGATGCTGCTCACCGGCGCCGCACCGGTGACCGCGGCGGCCGCCCTGCCCATGCTCGCCGCGGCGGCGCTGCAGGGCTTCACCGGGGGCCTCGCCTCCGCCGACACCGACCAGCTCCACGTGGCGCTGGCGGCACGGCTGCTCCCCGCGGCGCTGCTCTGCGCCGGGCCGCGGATCCACGAGATCGGCACGCGACGCGACCCGCAGCAACTGCTGCGCCAGCTGCGACGCCGGTACGACGCGCTCCCGTACGTGACCCTGGCCGGGATGTTCACGCTGCTGCCGTTCGTGCTGCCGGCCGGACTCACCGCGCGCGCCTGGGTCACGATGGGCGGGCTGCTGGCCATCACCTGTCTCGTCGTCGGCCGCCAGATGCTCGCCTTCCGCGAGAACGCGACCCTGGTCACCCGCCTCGACTCCAGTCTGCTGGAGCTCGGTCGGCAGGGGGAGCTGATGCGGTCGCTGCTGCAGCATTCGACGGACATCACCTCGATCGTCGACCACCGGGGCGCGTTCACCTACCTCACTCCGGCGACGGATCGGGTCCTGGGAATCGACCACAGACAGCTGCTCGGCACGCGGGTCATCTCCCACATCCACCCCGACGACCTGCCGGGGATCATGCCCCAGATGACGCATCTGATGCTCACCCCCAACTCGACCCTGACCTACCAGGCGCGGTACGCCCACGCCGACGGGTCGTGGCGGTGGCTGGAGGTGGTCAGCCGCAACCTGACGACGGAGCCGAGCGTCGGCGGCGTGGTCAGCAACGCGCGGGACGTCACCGAGGCGCGCATGCTCCAGGACCAACTGCGGCACCAGGCCTCCCACGACTCGCTGACCGGGCTCGCCAACCGCGAACTCTTCGGTGAACGGCTCGTCGCGGCGACCCGCGCAGGGCTCGCCGCCGTGCTCCTGATCGATCTGGACGACTTCAAATGGGTGAACGACACCTACGGCCATCACATCGGCGACGAGGTCCTCATCGGGATCGCCGACCGGCTGCGCGCCTCCGTACCGGGGGACGGCACGCCGGCCCGGCTCGGTGGTGACGAGTTCGCGGTGCTGCTGCCCGGCGCGGACGAGGAGACCGCGCGGCGGCTCGCGACGCGGTTCCTCACCCTGCTCGAGCAGCCGATGCTCGTCGAGGGATGGCAGCTGCAGGTACGCGCGAGCGTGGGATTCGTCGCCGGTGACGCCGATGAGGCCGATTCGCTGCTGCGCCAGGCGGACGCCGCGATGTACCGCGCCAAACGGGAGAACAAGGCGGAACAGGGCGAGCAGCCGCCCCCGGACTCCCCTGCGGCGCCACCGACCAGCGAGGGACACTCGGCGACGGTCAGCGGCCGCTGACGCCGTCGGCGGTCAGCTGTGCAGCCGCCGGTTGACGTCCTCACGCAGCGAGGCCAGCTGCGGATAGAACAGCGCCCCCGGGCATTCCGTTTCCGCGTAGTCGCGGTGGCCGGCGATCGTACCGACCGTTCTCGCGACGCCCAGAGACGGATCGGCGTACTTCGTGGTGCGCAGCGGGTTGAGGCCGGCGACGCCGGCGAGCAGCGCCAGCACCTCGGTCAGCGCGTGCCGCGCCGCCGGCGTCGGCAGTCGGCCGGCGAAGTCTCCGAGCAGAACGACACCGACGTTGCCGAGGTTGTAGTCCGTGACGTGCGCCCCGGTGACCACCTGCGGGCGGCCATCCGTCGTGGTCGGACCGAAGCCCGGCCCGCTTCTCGTACCGGACCTGCGGCCTTCGTACACCGTGCCGGCCTCGTCGATGAGGAAGTTGTATCCCATGTCGCCCCAGCCCTGGGTGACCGCGTCGTAGTAGTGGATGGCCCGCACGGTCGCGGCCGGGTTCGGATCGTCGTTCGCGCTGGCGGTGTAATGCACGGTCAGGGTCTGCACCGAGCCGTACTGCGGGGGCCATGCCTCGTCGCCCCCCACGAGACGCGACGACTCGTCGGCGCCCCACGACCCGCGGTCGACGTAGCGGACCGCCGCGGTGCGGTTGGCGATACGCAGCTCAGGCCTGCCGGGTTGCGGACGGAGCGCGATCGGGTGATTCGCCGTGTTCAGCTCCGTGACAGAGACGTCCTGCGCTCCGCCGCAGCAGTCGATCTCGTAGCCGACGCCGTCCGGCACGGTCAACAGCGCCGACCGCTGACCGGACGCACCGTGCCTGCCGTGCTGGGATGCCCGCACCGCGCGCCAATCACCCCAGCCCGACCCGGACCGCGTACGGATGCCCGGCTGACCGGCTCCGCGCCAGGCCACGACGAGGTGACTGACCGAAAACGGAGTCTGCGTCACGCGGGTGCCCCCGACGATCGGGCTGATCCGTCGAGCCAACATGCCGGGCACGGTTGCCGCGCCGGTCCACCCGGCCATCCCGCTGACGGGCGGGATGGCGGCGGCGGCCGCCATGCCCGCCGCCGCGGTAAGGAGTGTCCGTCTGCTCGTCAAGGTTCTTCCTCCCAATCCGATCCGGCCCCCGTGGCCCTGGCGTCTTCACCCGCTCGCGATATCACCGCCGAGTTCTCCGACCTGCGCCGCCGAACCGATCGGCGGTGACCCACGAAGTCTCGACGGCGTCCGGTTCGCAGCCCCCATGCCGAGTCGAACGCGACACGCTCGTCGACGACTCCTGTCCGAACAGCCGCCCGGATCGCGGCTCACGTACCGCAACTGCGGTAACGGCGCGGGCAGTGGGCCGCAGACGTCCACCGGCTCGTCTAGGTTGAGGCCATGCGCGTCGTCATAGCCGGGGGCCATGGCAAGATCGCACTGCGTCTGGAGCGGATGCTCGCCGCGCGCGGGGACGTCGCGGTCGGTCTGATCCGCAACCCGCAGCACGTGCCCGATCTCCGTGACGTCGGCGCCGTCCCGGCGATCTGCGATCTCGAATCGGCGAGCGTCGACGACGTCGCGGCACAGCTCCGTGGAGCCGATGCGGTGGTGTTCGCCGCCGGCGCCGGCCCGGGCAGTGGGATCCCCCGCAAGGACACGGTCGACCGCGCTGCCGCGGCGCTGCTCGCGGACGCCGCGCAGCGCGCCGGAGTCCATCGCTATCTTCTGGTGTCGTCGATGGGCGTGGACTCCCCACCATCGGTAACCCACGACGAGGTGTTCGCCGCCTACCTGCGGGCCAAGAAGAGCGCGGAGGAGGATCTCCGGGCGCGGCCGCTCAACTGGACGATCCTGCGCCCCGGACTTCTCACCGACGCGCCGGCGACCGGCCGGGTACGGCTGGAGCCGCACGTCGAGCGCGGCGACGTGAGCCGCGACGATGTGGCCCAGGTGCTCATGGCGCTGCTCGACGTCGCGACCGGCGGGGAGACGTTGGAGCTGGTCGGTGGGGAAACACCGATCCCCGACGCGATCGCCCGGATCCGCCGGCGCGGCTGACCGTCGCGTCACCCGGTCTCCGCGGGCTCGCGGCCCTGCCCCGTGGATCAAGGGCATGTTCCCGTGGTGTGATCTCCGATCGTGTGAATATGGCCGTGATCGGCGCACTGTTCCTTGATCGGCGCCTGTGTGCGTGTGGGATGCTCCGGCCCGGATACTCGAAAAAGAAAGGGGGGGCCGGTCCCGTGAACGGGCCGCCCCCCCTTTTTTGTTTGGTGTGGGAATGCAGCAAGGCCCACCCCCGGAGGGGTGGGCCTTGCTGGAATGTTTGTCCGGCGGTGTCCTACTCTCCCACACCCTCCCGGGTGCAGTACCATCGGCGCTGGAGGGCTTAGCTTC